>NZ_JBIUVW010000065.1:0-21682 GCF_044743155.1 Pseudomonas sp. NPDC087697
TGTGGGGTTTCCCCATGTGAGAGTAGGTCATCGTCAAGATTAAATTCCGAAACCCCTATCTGCGACTGCAGGTAGGGGTTTTGTTTTGCCTGCGAGAAAGTGGTCTTCGATCATGGCCGTGTCTTTTTACGATGAGCCCGAAGCTCGTCCGACTGTCGTTTTGGCCGTCAAGGACAGTCACTCAGGAAATTAGTCCCAAAGTGGCCGCGCAGTTTTTGGTATGGTGCAGCTCGTTTTTTGATGGACTGATGTCACGCGCAGGGAATGGCGTTTAACCCAGTCAAAGAGTTGCTGTAGAAATGCCCGAACCGATCCCGATCAAAGACCATGAAACAGAAACGCGTCTGGTCAACAAGCGGTTGTTGTCTTGCGCGCTGTTCGTGGTTGCCATCACCTGTGCACTGGTTGTGCGCATGTACGTTCTGCAAGTGGTCGAGTTTGACTATCACTCGACGATCTCCGAAAACAATCGGGTGCACGTCCTGCCCATTACCCCGACTCGCGGCCTGATCTATGACCGCAATGGCGTGCTGCTGGCTGACAATCGGCCGAGCTATAACCTGACCATCACCCGCGAGCGCGCGAACGATGTGAAAGGTGAGCTGGACTCGGTGATCAGTCTGCTGCATTTACCCGCTGAAGATCGCACGCTGTTCGACAAGGCGATGAAGCAGGCGCGCCATCCCTTTGTTCCGGTCACCTTGTTTTATGAGCTGACCGAAGAGCAGATCGCCGTATTGGCAGTGAATGAGTTCCGTTTGCCGGGTATCGACGTCGAGCCGCAGTTCGTTCGCAACTACCCACTGGGTGTGCATTTCGCCCACTCGATCGGTTATGTCGGGCGCATTAACGAGAAAGAATCCAAGGCACTGGATACAGTCGAGTACCGTGGCACCCAGTCAATCGGCAAGACCGGCATCGAAAAATTCTACGAGTCCGAGCTGCATGGCCATGTCGGCTATGAAGAGGTCGAAACCAACGCCCAGGGTCGCGTACTGCGAGTGCTTAAGCACACTGATCCAATTCCTGGGAAAAACATCGTGCTTAGCCTCGATGTGAAGCTTCAGGAAGCGGCAGAAGACGCGCTGGGCGACCGTCGCGGTTCAGTGGTTGCTCTTGATCCAGCAACCGGTGAAGTGCTGGCCATGGTCAGCAAACCGAGTTTCGACCCGAACCTGTTTGTCACCGGCATCAGCTTCAAGGAATACGCGGCGCTGCATGACTCCATTGACCGTCCACTGTTCAACCGGGTCCTGCGCGGGTTGTACGCGCCGGGCTCGACGATCAAGCCGGAAGTGGCGATTGCCGGGCTCGACACGGGCGTGGTCACGGCGTCCACACGGGTTTTCGATCCGGGTTACTACCAACTACCGGATTTCGACCACAAATACCGCAACTGGAATCACAGCGGCGACGGCTGGGTCGACATGGACGCAGCGATCATGCGTTCCAACGACACCTATTTCTATGATCTGGCGCACAAGCTCGGCATCGATCGTCTGCACGATTACATGGCGAAGTTCGGCCTCGGCGAGAAGGTCTCGCTGGACATGTTCGAAGAGTCCGCCGGGCTGATGCCATCCCAGGCCTGGAAGCGCGCTACTCACCGCCAGCCGTGGTTCCCGGGTGAAACGGTGATCCTCGGGATCGGCCAGGGCTATATGCAAGTGACACCGCTGCAACTGGCGCAGGCGACTGCGCTGATCGCCAACAAAGGCGTGTGGAACCGTCCGCATCTGGCCAAGACGATCGATGGCGTAGCACCCGTGGATGAGCATCCGATGCCCAACATCCTGCTGAAGAATCCACACGACTGGGACCAGGTCAACCACGGTATGCAAATGGTTATGCACGATCCGCGCGGCATCGCCCGTGCGGCAGCTGTGGGGGCGCAATACCGGATCGCCGGCAAGAGCGGCACCGCACAAGTAGTGGCAATCAAACAGGGCGAACGCTACGACCGTTTGAAGACCCGCGAGCGTAACCGCGACAACGCCTTGTTCGTCGGTTTCGCCCCGGCCGAACATCCGCAGATCGTGATTTCAGTGATGATCGAAAACGGTGAGGCCGGCGGCCGTGTGGCCGGCCCTGTGGTGCGGCAGATCATGGATGCGTGGCTGCTGGACAAGGACGGTCACCTGAAGCCGCAATACGCCAGCCCAAGCAAAACGCCGGGCGATCCTCACGTTTGAAGCGCTGAAAGCTACAGCACCTGTTCATGCCTGCCGAGCAGGTGCTGGAAGCTTTCCAGGAATACCGTTTCGGCCTGAGTCATTTTCTGCTCGCGATTCCAGAGCAGCCGAATATCCAGATCCACCACTCCCTCTTCAGGTGGCAGACGCCACAGCAACCCTTGCTCGACATCTCGCCGCACCAGGTGAACGGGCAAACAGCCGATCCCAAACCCTGCGCAAATCAGCCGATGAATCTCTTCGAAACTGGTCGATGATGCGACGATCTTGCCGGTAAAACCCTGCTGGTCGCGAAACAGCGTCAGCGGTGAAAGATTACCGCCCAACTGGTCACTGGTGAAGCTGACGAAGTGCTCGGCGGCGAGCTGTTCCAGCGTCAGGTTCTCCTGCCCAAACAGCCGATGTCGCTGCCCACAGAAGTACCCGTAACGCTCGCGAAACAGTACGCGTTGCTCCAGCCGAGGCTGGCGCAGTCGGGATAGACCAACGCCTGCCGTCGCAGTTTTTTGCAGCAGTGAACTGATGATATCCGAGCTCCCCATCACCTCGATTTCCAGCTCGACGTTCGGGTGACCTTCATGGAAGTCCGCCAGAAACTCATCGTAGTGCACCGACTGGATGCCGCTGATGGTAAGGATCCGCACCTTGCCCACCACATCATCGTGACGACTCTCGACCACCGTCCCTAACCGTGAAATATCGCCATAAATATCTGCCGCGATACGCAACACTTCTTCGCCAGTCTCGGTGAGGTCGAAGCGCCGGCCGCTGCGGGCAATCAGCACACAATCGAGCTGTTCTTCGAGACGCTTGAGTGCCTGGCTTACCGCTGATTGTGTGATGTGCAGGCGCGCAGCGGCGCGGCTCATGCTGCCTTCCTGGGCGATTACCAGATACGTGCGCAACAGGTTCCAGTCGAGCCGGTCATTGAGAAAGCGTCGGCTGGAATGAGAGAGGGGGGAGGGCATAGAGATTCCTGCTATTAGCAAAGCTAATAGTAAGGTTAAGAAATTGAAAATTGACTAATCCTAGCCCGGCCGCGATAAAGCCCACAAGCACACCGTGCTGTTGATACTCGGCGTCTGGGCTTTGCCCGCCCAAGGGCCGCCCGGTCGCCATCACACACAAGAAGAGGTGAGTTGGTGAATAAGCCTGAACACATGAACACCATTGAATGGCAGGCCCGTTGCGAGTTGGCGGCCCTGTATCGGTTGGTCGCGCATTTCCGTATGACTGACCTGATCGACACCCACATCACTTTGCGGATTCCGGGGCCGGAGCATCATTTCCTGATCAACCGTTACGGGGTGATCTTTGATCGCATGCGCGCCTCTGATCTGGTGCGCATCGACCAGCAGGGCCGAATTGTCGATCCGGCGTACGCAGATCATCGGGTCAACACCGCGGGCTTCGTGATCCATTCGGCAATCCACATGGCGCGTCACGATCTGAACTGCGTGATCCATACGCACACGGCCGCGGGCATGGCGGTGGCCGCACAGAAGAAAGGCCTGCTGCCGATCACTCAGCACGCGCTGAAGTTCTACGGCAAACTGGCGTATCACACCTATGAAGGTATTGCCTTGTCGCTGGACGAGCGTGAGCGGCTGATTGCCGATCTGGGGCCGCACAAGGCGATGATCCTGCGCAATCACGGACTGTTGGTGGGCGGTGCCAGCGTGGCCCATGCGTTCCAGGAAATTTACTTCCTGGAGCGTGCCTGCCAAGCTCAGGTTCAGGCGTTGGCGGGGGGGTGTGAGCTGAATTTTCCGTCGCCAGAAGTCTGTATTCACACGGCTGAACAGTTCGAGCAAGACGATGCCGAGAACATCATCGACCTGGCCTGGTCTGCGGCATTGACCCTGATCGAGTCGCAACGCGAGTCCTATTGCTCATGAACACCGAGTCAGTCGCTCTATGGCACTTGCCAGTCTCTTGACGTTAACGTAAAGATAAGCGCTGGCGCCGATTTCCCATGGCGCAGGTTTTGCTTGAGGGAAGGGCTGTCCGAGGTATCGGGCAAACTTCCCTTTACTGCCATCTGAACCGGGTAGATATTTCCCCATGACGTGCGTGCTTCGTCGCATGTGGAAGTGACCCGGTCAGAGACTGGGCGGACCGATCCGGAGCGCTTGATGACTCTCATAAAAACAATAACTCCAGAGCTGCAACATGAAGCCCGGCTGGCCCGGGAGAAACTTCACCTTGAAGGCGAAGTCCCCAGCGGGGTGTTGCGCGCTGAAATCGATGCCTCTTGGCGGCGCAGCTTGAGCCATGGCGTGCACTTCAATGGCAAGCACGAGCTGGCGCTGGAATCGAGCGCCAGCCTTGAGGTGTTGCTGGCGAGCAATCGCTTGCTGATCGACGCCGCGATGCCGGCCATCGATTACCTGGCCGCGCGTCAGGGCAAGGAAGGGCTGATCATCCTCGCCAATTCCGACGCGACCATTCTCGCGGTCGAAGGCCGCGCCGACCGACTCAAGGGCAGTGGCCTGCAAGACATCACCCTGGGCGCCTGCTGGAGCGAAGCTGTACGCGGCACCAACGCCCTCGGCACTGCACTGGTGGAAGCCCGGCCGACGTTGATCGACTGCGGCGAACATTACCTCGATCGTCTCAGCGATTTTTCCTGCACCTCGGTGCCGATTCATTGCCCTCAGGGCGACATCCTTGGCGTACTTGATCTGACCCGCGAAGGCCCACTGGGTCGGGTGCATGACAGTACCGCGTTGCTGGCCATGGCAGTCAGCCAGATTGAAAGCCGGGTGTTTAACGCAAGTTATCCCGAACAGATTGTGCTGGCCTTCCACAGCCGTCGGCAGTACCTCGAATCGCCCTGGCAAGGTCTGTTGGCGGTGAGCCTCGGCGGGCAGATTCTGGCGGTGAGTGCTCAGGCCTGTCAGTTGCTCAACGCCGAGCGATCAGCCTTGGTCGGCCGCCGTTGCGAAGAGTTTCTCGGGGTCGATGGTCTGCAACTGCTGGCGCGTCTGCAACAAGGCGGGATCGGCAGTCTGCAAACCGCCAAAGGTGAATTCTTTTACAAAACCCTGCGTGCGCCGCAGCGCTCGATCAATGTCGGCAGCACCCCGCGCAGTGGCGCCAAAAATCCAAAATCCCAACCCGATCTCGAATCACTGGCCGGCAGCAATGCGCGTTATGCGCGTGCGTTGCGCATGGCCCGGCAAGGTCTGGCCAATGAGTTGCCGGTGTTGCTGCTGGGGGAAACCGGCACCGGCAAGGAAGTCATCGCACGGGCGCTGCACATGGCCGGCAGCCGTTGCGACAAACCCTTCGTCGCGGTTAATTGTGCGGCGATCCCCGAAGGCCTGATCGAGTCGGAACTGTTCGGCTATCGTGAAGGCGCGTTCACCGGTTCACGGCGGGGCGGGATGATCGGCCGGCTGCAACAGGCCCATGGCGGCACGCTGTTCCTTGATGAAATCGGCGACATGCCGCTGGCACTGCAAGCGCGCCTGTTGCGGGTGTTGCAGGACCGCAAGGTCGCACCGCTGGGGGCGGGTGAAGAGCAAGATATCGACGTTGCACTGATCTGTGCGACTCACCGCGACCTCAAGCGTCTGGTCGAGGACAAACACTTTCGCGAAGACCTGTTCTACCGGGTCAATGGCATCAGCGTGATGCTGCCGGCCTTGCGTGAGCGCGATGATTTCAGTGAGTTGGTGAACCGCTTGCTCGGCAAACTGGATGCGCCTGCGGTCAAGCTCAAAGAGGACCTGAGCAGTCTGCTCGCCGGTTACCACTGGCCGGGCAACATCCGCCAGCTGGAGATGGTGCTGCGTACCGCCCTGGCCATGCGCGAGCCCGGTGAAACCATGCTGAGCCTGGAACACTTGCCCGACAGCATGCTCGACGAGTTGAATGCCTGCGAGCGTTCGTCCTCCGGCAGTATTCGCGAGAACGAACTGGAGCTGATCCGACAGTCCCTCGACAGTCATCATGGCAACGTTTCGGCCACTGCCGATGCGTTGGGTATCAGCCGCGCGACGCTGTATCGCAAACTCAAACAGTTGCGCAGCTGATGCGTCGCTTGATCGTCAGGCTGGTCGACAGCCACAACCCCCAGGCACTGGACGCCGCGCTTGCGTGGCTCTATGGCTTCGTGCGCCCGCATCGATTGGCGATAGCCGGGTTGCTTGGGTTGTCGGTGTGCGCCTCGTTGCTGGTGTTGGTGCAGCCTTGGCTGACCAAGTTGCTGATCGACGATGGACTGTTGGCGCACAACTTTTCCATGCTGGTGCTGATCGCCGGTTTGATGATCGTCGCCGGACTGCTCGGTACTGCGTTGTCGGGGATCAATCGCTACCTGCACACGCGGTTGTCGGGGCGCATTCTGTTTGCCCTGCGCGATGACCTGTATCGACACTTGCAGACCTTGTCGCCAGGCTTCTACGGGCAACGACGGATTGGCGACCTGATGTCACGCCTCGACGGTGACGTCGCGGAGATCCAGCGGTTTGCCGTCGACTCGCTGTTCTCGGCGGTTTCCAGCGTCATCGGCCTGGTCTGCGCGGTGGCGATGTTGCTGACTCTGTCGTGGAAACTTTCGCTGCTGGCGTTGGTGTTGATCCCGCTGGACGTGCTCTGGCTGCGCTGGATGCGGCGTAAGGTCGAGCGTGATGTGCGGCAGTTGCGCGAGCGTTCGGCGGACATGTCCTCGTTCATGGTCGAAACCCTGCCGGTGATGAAATTCATCCAGTCCGCCGGCCAGCAGCAACGCGAAGCGCGGCGCCTCGAGACTCTGGGGCAAGGCTACATGAGCCAGTTGTTGCGCCTGCAAGTCACCGAGTTTTTCACTCAGGCAGTGCCCGGCA
Organism: Pseudomonas sp. NPDC087697; assembly: GCF_044743155.1. Lineage (NCBI taxonomy): Bacteria > Pseudomonadati > Pseudomonadota > Gammaproteobacteria > Pseudomonadales > Pseudomonadaceae > Pseudomonas > Pseudomonas sp. NPDC087697. Next base: position 7,025 of record NZ_JBIUVW010000065.1, read on the forward strand.
CACTGACTTCGTTGTCGCGGGCCTGTGCGTTTTTGATTGGTGGTTACTGGGTGGTGCAGGGCACCTGGCAGCTCGGCGCGCTGATTGCATTTTCGACGTATCTGGGGATGGCGGTCGGGCCGGTGCAGAGCTTGCTCGGGTTATATGTGGCGATTCAACGGATGACCGTCAGCCTCGGCCGCGTGATGGAATTGCGCGGTGAACAGCCGAGCGTCGTCACGCCGGTAACGCCACAGCCAATGCCCAGCTCTGGCGAACTGTGTTTTGAAGCGGTGCATTTCAGTCATCCGGGGCGCCCGGTGACTTTACGCGGGATCGAAGCGCGTATTCCCTACGGTTTGAAAGTTGCCCTGAGTGGTGGCTCCGGGGTTGGCAAGTCGACACTGATCGATCTGCTGCAACGGCACCACGACCCGCAGTCCGGCCGGGTGCTGCTGGACGGGATCGACCTGCGTGAGCTTGCGCTGTTCGAACTGCGTCGGCGGATCGCCGTGGTCAGTCAGGACATTGTGCTGTTTCGCGGCAGCCTGGCGGATAACCTTGCTTACGCGGTGCCGGATGCCAGCCGTGAGGCGGTGGCCGAAGTGGCACGGCTGGCGCAGCTCGACAGCTTGATCGCGTCCCTGCCCGAAGGCCTCGACAGTCCTCTGGGCGAGCGTGGCCAACAGTTGTCCGGCGGGCAGAAACAGCGGATCGCCATCGCCCGTGCGCTGTTGCAGGACCCGCTGATTCTGGTACTCGATGAAGCCACCTCGGCGGTCGACGAGGCCACTGAACGGGAAGTCATCGAGGCCATCGACCGACTGTTTGCCGGACGTACACGAATTCTGATCAGCCATCGCCCCTCAACCCTGGCCGATGCCGATTTGCGCTTTGAGTTGTTTGACGGTGTGCTGACACCAGTGCAGGTGCTGCATGAAGCTTGAGCTAAGGGTTGGCGTGGTCGACAGCGGACACTCCGTGGCGCAACGCGGCCAGGTGAGTGCCGGGCGCCGGTTTTATCTGGTCGAGGACGGGCTCGCCGAAGACGAGCTGCGTGACGATCCGCTCGGCCACGGCAGCGCAGTGGTCGAGGCGATCAGTCGGCGTGCTGCCTCGGTACGGTTTTGCGTGGCGCAAGTGTTCGACCAGCGTGGGGTGACCAGCGCCTTGCAAATCGCCACGGCGATCGATTGGCTGGTGGCGCAGGACGTGCGGGTGATCAACCTCAGCCTGGGCTTGCGCCAGGACCGCAGCCTGCTGCGTGAAGCCTGTTCGGCGGCGTTGGCCCGTGGTGTTTTGCTGTGCGCGTCGAGCCCGGCACAAGGCGAGGGCGTATACCCCGCAAGTTACCCGCAGGTGTTGCGGGTGACCGGCGATGCACGCTGCGGCGAACACGAATGGTCGTGGCTCAACAGCCAGCAGGCCGATTTTGCTGCCTGCGTTCAGGGCACGTACCCAGGACAATCCGGGGCCAGTCTCGGTTGTGCGGCGTTGACCGGACATATCGCCAATTTCCTTGCCGGACACCTCGACGCGAGCAATACGCAGATCCTTGAATGGCTGCGGGACAACGCCCGTTATCGTGGCCCCGAGCGGCGAGTCTGGAAATGAGTGCAATCCTGATTCTCGGCGCCGGGCCTGCGGGCGCGGCGGTGGCATTGGGTCTGCGCCGGCTGGGTTATGCGGTAACGCTGATCAGCGATTGGCGGCGTTTCGCGGCGCTCGAAGGCGTCTCGCAGCGGGTGCTCGAAGCCCTGCGCAGCGCCGGTTTGAATCAGGCACTGGTAGAGGCTGCGTTGCCGTCGCAGCGGCAGGTGTCGTGGAACGGTCAGCAGCATGCGCAAAACATCGAGTTTCTACTGGATCGGCCGAGCTTTGATCGAGGCCTGCGTGAGGACTTGCGCCTGGCCGGAGTCGAGCTGATCGAAGGCCGGGTGCTGGCGGTTCACTCCCAGGCGTCGGGTCATCGGATTGAGGTCGAAGGTCATGGTGAGCTGAACACCGGGTTTCTGGTGGAAGCACGCGGTCGTCAGGCGCCGGCGCTTGGCAAAGGACAACGAGGACCGGAGACGGTCAGCCTGCTCAACCGTTGGCAAGGCACGCCCGGCAGCACCGCCAGCGCAGTGGAAAGTCTGCAGGACGGTTGGGTCTGGATGGCGCGGCGGGCCGATGGTCAGTGTTATTGGCAGTTGACCGTGGACGTGGCCAGCGCCGAGTTGCCGGGCAAGGCGCAGTTGCTCGACTACTGCCGCCAGCGCCGTCAGGACTCGCCGTTGGCCGTTGAGTTTTTTGGAGCGCAGCCTGAATCCGATCTGCAACTGCACGCCCGCAGCAGCACGGCGATTCTCAATCCGCAGGTCTGTGGCGACAACTGGATTCGGGTCGGTGATGCGGCCATGGCGGTTGATCCGCTGTCGGGAAACGGCATCTTTCAATCCCTATCCTCAGCGTTGCAGGCGCCGGTGGTGATCAACACCTTGCTGCGTAAATCTGAGCGGGCGGTGTTGGCTCAGCGCTTTCATCAACAGCGGGTCGAGCAGCTGTTTTTGCGGTTCGCGCGCATTGGCCGGGACTTTTATGCCGATGAGTTGCGTTGGCAGGACGAACCATTTTGGCGTGCGCGCCGGCAGTGGCCGGACAGCGAACTTGCTCATGTACCCGCAGACTTTGCGTCTCTGAGCATTGAACGCGCACCGGTGTTGCGCGATGGATTTGTCGATGAGGCCGAGGTGGTGATCACGGCGGATCAGCCATTGGGCATCTGGCATGTGCAAGGGGTGGAGCTGGCGCCGTTGCTGCGCCGCCTGCAAACCGAGCCCACCGAACAAGCGCTGACCGGATTGACCGTGGAGCAGGGGCGGATGGTCAGGAGTTGGTTGTTGGGGCAGGGTTTCCGACCGTAAGAGCTGCCGAAGGCTGCGATCTTTTGGCGTCCACCTCTAAAGATCAAAAGATCGCAGCCTTCGGCAGCTCCTACGGGGGGTGTTTAGAGTTTGATCAGCACCGACTTCAACTCGGTGTAATGTTCGATTGCCGCATACCCCATCTCCCGGCCCACGCCAGACATCTTGTAACCACCAAACGGCAATGCCGGGTCGAGGGCGCTGTGGCAGTTGACCCAGACCGAACCGGACTTGATCCGTGGAATCATCCGGTGCACGGCCGCCAGGTCGTTGGACCAGATGCTCGCGCCCAAACCATACGGACTGTCATTGGCCATGCGCAGCGCATCGGCTTCGTCATCGAACGGGATCGCCACCAGCACCGGGCCGAAGATCTCTTCCTGAACCAGCGAGTGTTTTTGATCGACGTCGACAATCACCGTTGGTTTGACGAAGAACCCAGGGCCGAATTGCTCACCGCCACAGGCGATGGTCGCGCCGCTTTCACGGCCCATTTCGATATAGTTGAACACCCGCGCTTGCTGGCGGGCCGAGATCAGTGGGCCCATTTCAACGCTCGGGTCCAGGCCGTTGCCGAGTTTCATGGCGTTGGCGATGCCGGCAATGTCGGCCACCACATTGTCGAAATGCTTGCGCTGCACATAGAGCCGCGAACCTGCGCAGCAGACCTGACCCTGGTTGAAGAAGATCGCGCTGGCCGCCCCAGCGGCGGCACTGCTGAGGTTGGCATCGGCCATGACGATGGTCGGCGATTTACCGCCCAGCTCCAGGGTGACCCGAGTCATGGAGTCCATGGCGATTTTACCGATCTGCTTACCGACGGCAGTGGAGCCGGTGAAGGTCAGTTTGTCCACCAACGGGTTGTGGGTCAGCGCCGAACCTGCGGTGATTCCGGTACCGGTGACTACGTTGAACACCCCGCTCGGGTAGCCGGCTTCCAGCACCAGCTCAGCGAGTTTCAGCGCGGTCAGCGGTGTTTCATCCGCAGGTTTCAGCACCACGGTGCAACCGGTCGCCAGGGCCGGGCCGAGTTTCCAGCAGGCCAGCAGCAGCGGGAAATTCCAGGCGACGATGGCGCCGACCACACCCACTGCTTCACGACGGATAAAACTGTGGAACTGATCGTCCGGCATCAATGGCAGCGAGACTTCGACGCTGGAACCTTCGATCTTGGTCGCCCAACCGGCCATGTAGCGCAGGAAGTCGATAGACAACTGCACGTCCATGACCTGCGCCACCGCCGCGCTTTTGCCATTGTTCAGGCATTCCAGTTGCGCGAGCAATTCGGCGTCGCGTTCCATCAGATCTGCGAGTTTCCACAGCAGGTTTTGCCGCTCCCGAGGGCGGGTGCGGGTCCAGGCCGAATCATCGAACGCATGACGCGCGGCAAGCACGGCGCGATCAACGTCGTCTGGAGTAGCCTTCGGTACAACGCACAGCACTTCGCCGGTGGCCGGGTTGTGCAGGGGCATGGTCTGGCCGTCGGCGGCCTCGACCCAGTCAGCACCGATCAGCATGCGCGGGGCACGCTGGATGAAAGCCGAAACGGCAGGAAGCAGATAAGGGAGCGGCATGGTGAGACCTCGTCTTGTTCGTGTGACGAGGTCTTTCGCAACGGTTGTGCCAGTTTGCCGAAAGGCTGTGTTTAGCGGGGTTCAGTGCAAAAAGCAGCTGACTGGAGCGCGCTGCACTGTCCCAAACTGAGACGTGAGTGAGACAGATAAAGCCGTTAGCGGCTCAACATGCGGTCGATCACTGCCCACAGTTGTGGATCGTTAAAGTCCTCGATCACCAGATGCGCACCCGCCGCCAGCAGCGTCTCGCGGCGTTGGCTGGTCACCAGGCCTACGGTGAAGATCCCGGCTTTCACCGCCGCCGTCAGGCCGGGGATCGAGTCTTCGAAAGCCAGAGTCACCTCGGCGCTGGCGTGCAAACGTTCGAGGCCGGTGAGGTAGGGCAGAGGATCGGGTTTGGCGCGGGGCAGTTCCTCGGCGACCACGATATGTTCGAAACGCTCACGCAGGCCCAGAGCTTCAAGCATGTGATCGGCATTGGCCCGTGGCGCGTTGGTCACCACGGCGATGCCAATGCCTTGAGCCTTGGCGAAATCGAGTAAACGCACCAGCCCGGCAATCGGCGTCAGTTGCGGCGACAGTTCACGGAAGCGCACTTCCTTGCGTTCGGCGAACGCTTCGCGCTCGGCCACCGAGCGGTTCGGAAACAGGTAGCGGCACATGTTGGCGTTGGCCTGGCCACTCACATGCGCCTCGAACTCGGCTTTGCTGAAGACTCGGCCATCCTCCTCCAGCAACAGCTGTTGCAGCGCCAGCAAATGGAGCGCATCGGTGTCGGTCAGGGTGCCGTCGAGGTCGAAGAGCAAAGCATTGAGCATGGCGCAGTTCCCGTAGCTGAAGCGGTTAAGCGGATAGCTGGCCATCCTATACGCAGGGCGTCATCTATGCTCGTCTCAGAGTGCAACAGTTGTCGCGATATTAGACGCCGCTCACGTTTTTCAGCCGTGATTAAAAGTCGCTATTTATCGCCAATTATCTGATTTTAAAGACTATTTATAAGCTGGCACGCTCCGTGTATTGCTCCTTCGCAGACGTTTCTCTTGCCTCCGCCAGCGACCCGTTCGCTGACGGCAGAAACCATAAAAACGATCATTCAAAAAAATAAGAAAGCACCGTGCGAGGTTCGACGTTGATGAAGAGAAAACTCCGATCAGGCATGAGCGCCAGTCTGCTGGCGCTCGCTGCATGTGCTGCCCTGCATGCTCCGCAAAGCATGGCCGCGCGTGACGCGCAAACTATCCTCAAGGAAACCTGCCAGGGCTGTCATACCCCCGAAGCCGGCAATGCCTTGAGCCGTATCAGCCACCAGCGTAAAACCCCCGAAGGCTGGTTGATGAGCATCGCCCGGATGCAGACCATGCACGGTTTGCAGATCAGTGATGAGGACCGTCGGACACTGGTCAAATACCTCGCCGATACCCAGGGCCTGGCACCGAGCGAAACCGATGGCGTGCGTTACGCGCTGGAGCGCCGGCTCAATACCGCCGAGCATTTCGACGACCAGACCAGCCAGATGTGCGGTCGCTGCCACTCCGGTGCGCGGATCGCCCTGCAACGCCGGCCGGCCCAGGAGTGGGAACGTCTGGTGAACTTCCACCTTGGCCAATGGCCGTCCCTGGAATACCAGGCGCTGGCCCGCGACCGTGACTGGTTCGACATTGCCCGTAAAGACATGGTGCCGCTGTTGGCCAAGCGCTATCCGTTGGACAACCCGGCCTGGAAAGACTGGCAGAAAACCGCTCCGAAGGCCGAGGCGCTGGTGGGTGACTGGAGCTTCAGTGGTCAGTTGCCGGGCAAGGGCGAACTGGCCGGTGTAATGAGCGTCAGCGCCTCGGGCGCCGACCAGTTCAAGGTCACGGTCAAAGGCCAATATGCCGATGGCAGCCCGTTCAATGGCGACGGCAGCGCCATCCTCTACAGCGGCTATGAATGGCGCGGCAACGTGACCATCGACGGCGTGGTCATGCGTCAGGTGTTTGCCGCCAAGGGCACTGAACTGCAAGGCCGGATGTTCGAAACCGAGCACGATGAACGCGGCCTCGACTTTATCGCCGCCAAACAAGGTTCCAGCCGTTTGCTGGCGGTGCAGCCGGGTTACCTGAAGGCCGGTAGCGAAACCGAGGTGACCCTGATTGGCAGCGGCCTGCAAGGCACGCCGAACTTCGGTAAAGGCGTGGAGGTGGCGCAAGTGCTGGAGCAAAGTCCAGAGCGCATCAAGGTCAAAGTCAAAGCGGCCGCCGATGCCAAATCAGGCACACGCGAGGTCACGATTGGCAACTTGAAAGGCGCGACGCTGGCCGTCTACAGCCAGATTGCCGAGGTCAAGGTGGTGCCGGAGTTCTCGGTAGCGCGGATCGGCGAGGGCGGCGGTTCGACACCGAAAGTCCAGGGCCGTTTTGACGCCGAAGCCTGGGGCAACGGTGCCGATGGCAAGCCGTATCGCATTGGTGTGTTCCCGGCGCAGTGGAAGGTTGAAGCCTTCGACGACCGCGCCAAGGAAGACCAGGACGTCAAGTTTGCCGGCACCATGCAGGCCGAAAGCGGCGTGTTCACTCCGGGCGATGCCGGGCCGAATCCGCAACGCAAAATGTCCACCAACAACGCCGGCAACCTCAAGGTGATCGCCGCCGTCGACGACGCAGGGAAATCCCTGACTGGCGAGGGCCATATGATCGTCACCGTGCAACGCTGGAACAATCCACCCATTCCTTGAGTTGGCTGAACGCAACCGTTTCAGACACTTTTTCGGAATGACCGCAGGCCTCGCCAAGCGGGGTTTGCACAGGAGGTTGTAATGGGCGCTATTTTGAATCTGGTCGAGCGCAATCTGCACGAAGTGCACGTCGATGCCGACCGCATGCTGTTTCACATTCCCAGCAGTTCGCTGTTCGCCAGTGATGAGCTGACCGGCACCATCATCGATACCTTGCGTGGTCCTGGCTGTTCTTCGGAGGACTTGATCCAGCGCTTGGCCGCACGCTTCAACGGTGAAGAAATCACCGAAACCCTGCGTGAGTTGATCTCCCTGGAACTGGTCAGCGACGGTTCGCCACTGACCCCGGACATCGGCACCAAGCGGGTCGAACGCACGGCGATCAATACCGTGGTGCTCAACGTCAATACCGGCTGCAATCTGAGCTGCACCTATTGCTACAAGGAAGATCTCGACAAGCCGTCAGCCGGCAAGAAGATGGACGTCGACACCGCTGTCGCGTCGGTGGAAATGCTGCTGCGCGAATCCCCTGACGAAGAGCGTTTCACCGTGGTGTTTTTCGGCGGCGAGCCGCTGAGCAACCGCAAGCTGATCGAGTACATGGTCGACTATTGCGAGAAGCGGTTTCGCGAGGCCGGCAAGTTCGTCGAATTCGTCATGACCACCAACGCCACGCTGCTCACTGAGGAAACGGTCGACTACCTGAACGCCCACCGCTTCGGCTTGTCGGTGAGCATCGACGGACCGAAAACCGTGCACGACCGCAACCGCATCACCGTGGGTGGGCAGGGCACTTATGACGTGGTGCGGCGCAAGGCCGAGATGCTGCTGTCGCGCTACAACAGCCGCCCGGTTGGTGCGCGGGTGACCTTGACCACCGGCGTCACCGATGTCGAAACCATCTGGGATCACCTGTTCAACGAGTTGGGTTTCGCTGAAGTCGGTTTTGCCCCGGTGACCTCGGGCGACATCAGCACTTTCAACCTGTCCAGCGACGAGCTGATCGAAGTCTTTGCCAACATGAAAAAGCTCGGTCGGCGTTATCTGGAAGCAGCGCTGGAGCACCGCAACATCGGTTTCTCCAACCTGCACCAGCTGATCACCGACATCCATGAGGGCCACAAAAAAGCCCTGCCGTGCGGTGCCGGGCTGAAGATGCTGGCGGTGGACCACAAGGGCGAACTCAACCTGTGCCACCGTTTCACCGGCTCGTCATTGCCGACCTTCGGCAACGTCCACAGCGGTGTGAAGCAGGTCGAGTTGAACGACTTTTTGTCCCAGCGCCTGGACCGGACCAACACCGGCTGCGAAGACTGCCAGATCCGCAACCTGTGTTCCGGCGGCTGCTATCACGAGAGCTACGCCCGTTATGGCGACCCGACTCACCCGACCTATCACTACTGCGAACTGATGCGTGACTGGGTCGACTTCGGCATCGAGGTCTACACCCGGATCATGGCTCACAACCCTGCGTTTATCAGCGGTTACATCACTCCGCGCAAGGCTCACTGATATGAAACATCTCAAGGCAATCAATAACAAAGCCCAGAAGCTCGATCAGGCCGCGGCCGAAAACCGTATCGAAGAAGTGGTGGCCATGAGTTCCGTCGCCGGCTGCGCCTCGACCACCGACCCGGGTTGGGAAATCGACGCCTTTGGCGGTGTGTCGTCGCTGTGCCAGCCGATGGAAGCCGACCTTTATGGCTGCTCCGACCCGTGCTGGTGGCCGGCCCAGGTGCCGGACATGATGAGCACCTACCCGGACTGGAACAAGGACGCCCAAGCCTCCAACGAGAGCTGGCGCAACCTGGGCACAGTCTTCCCAAAAGACAAATAGCCCGAAAAAAAATAGCGGAACAGAAGAAGGATTCCTGCATGCGACACATCAATGCCTGCGGCTTGGCCGCTTCCGCCATCCTGAGTGTCTGTTCACTCAGCGTTCTGGCCGATGAAAACACCGTGCTTCAAAGTGGTCACGAATACATGTTGACCACCAATTACCCGAACAACCTGAACGTCATCGACCTTAAAACCGACAGCCTCTACAAGACCTGCAAACTGCCGGACGCCTTTGGCCCCGGCACCATTCAACTGTCGCCGGATCACAAGACCGCCTACGTGCTGAACAACCACTACGCGGACATCTACGGCGTCGAACTCGACAGCTGCAAACAGGTGTTCCACGCCAGCATCACCCAGCAACCGGGGGAGAAGGCACGTTCGATGTTCGCGTTCACCCTCAGCCACGACGGCAAGGAGTTGTACACCGTCGCCAACCCGACCTTGATGCTCAATGACCACTATGAAGTGCAGCCGCCACGGCTGGATGTGTACGCCACAGATGCTGGCATGAGCGCCAAACCGCTGCGCAGCTTCCCGGCACCGCGGCAGCTGACCATCATGCAAAGCGGTGATGACGGCACGCTGTATGTGGCCGGTGCGGACATCTACAAGGTCAATGTGAAAACCGGCAAGTTCGACGTGCTGATCCCTAGCCGTCACTGGAAACGTCCCAACTACAGCGCACCGGACGTGCTCTACGTGTGGAACCAGCAGACGTACCGACATGACTTCTCGCTGCTCTACACCACGGCGAAATTCAAGGACAAAAAGCAGGACCCGGCCACTGCCGAAAACCTCTACGGCTTGTTCAGCATCGACCTGAAAACCGGCAAGACCGAAACCACCGATTTCGGCCCGCTGATCGAAATCTATTTCAGCGGCATGCGTTCGCCGAAGGACCCGAACCTGATGTTTGGCGTGCTCAATCGTCTGGCCAAGTACGACATCAAACAGAAGAAGCTGCTTCAGGCGACGAACCTGGATCACTCCTACTACTGCATTTCCTTCAACAAGGACGGCAGCAAGATCTACCTGGCCGGGACCTTCAATGACGTGGCGATCTTTGATGCCGAGAGCCTGAAACAAATCGGCAGCATCAAAATGCCGGGCGGCGACATGGCGATCACCACGGCGCAGGTGTTTGTTCGGTAGCGGCGGCGTCTGAGCGGACGCATTTGCGAGCAAGCCCGCTCCCACACTGGATCTCGGTCGTACACACATTTTGTGTGCACCGAAAATCTAATGTGGGAGCGGGCTTGCTCGCGAAGAGGCCCTTACAGACGCTCGAGCATCAAGCCCCGGGAACCGGGCAACTCAGGTCACCTTCCTGGCAATCCCTTCATAAGCCAGCCAAGGCACATCGTGAGAGGTCCAGATGTGTGCCTGCGGCGTCATCCCTGGATCATCATCGAGCGTCGCCACCCGCACGATCACATGCGGCTGAGCCAAACGCTCGGCCATCAGATGCGAGCCACACTGGGAGCAGAAGTGTCGCAGCTTGCCGGGTGAGGACTCGAAGGATGACAACTTCTCCAAACCCCTGGTCCAACGAAAATGCTCACGCATGACCCCGGCCGTCGAAGCAAACGCCGCCGCATGCGCCTTGCGACAGGTGTGGCAATGGCAATGACTGATCGGCATGTCTAGGCTGTCGAGTTCATAGGCGATGGCCTTGCACAGGCAACTGCCGTGGAGTGTATTCATCGAGTGTTCCTTCACGGGTCTGATGGGCTGACTGACGAGCGGTAGAGTGTGGACGTTACCACCGTTAACCGGGGGTGTTGAGCTCATAAAGGCTCTCGTATTGGCGGGGCATACTTGTTTAATGCAACTCATAGGTTGCTCATCCGACCATCCAGGCCTAGTGTTCATCAAAGGAGGTGACTTATGCACTCATCAGATCGCATCGAAAGAAAGATCCTGCTCAAGGCTCCACGCTCTACGGTCTGGCGCGCTCTGGCCAATGCCGAACTCTTCGGCAAGTGGTTTGGCGTTGCGCTCGATGGCAAACGCTTTGTCGCCGGTGAGCGAACCCAGGGACAAATCACTTATCCAGGCTATGAACATCTGGTCTGGGACGTTCAGGTGGCGCGGGTCGAGCCCGAGCGGGTGTTTGCGTTCCGTTGGCATCCGTATGCGGTGGAGCCGGACATGGACTACTCGTCGGAGCCCACCACCCTGGTGCTGTTCGAGCTCGAAGACATGGACGGCGGCACTTTGCTGAAGGTCGTGGAGTCAGGTTTCGATAACATTCCGGCAGAGCGCCGTCTCAAAGCCTTCCGCATGAACAGTCGGGGCTGGGATGACCAAATGACCAACATCGAGACGTACCTTGCCGCACCCTGACGCCTTAACACTGGATGTACCGTCGGCCGCCACTGCGCTGGGCCGCTCGGCGCTGACCTTCGCCGCACTCGGCGACGAAACCCGGCTGCGGCTGATCGACGTGCTGTGCGGCGGGGGGGCGATGTCGATCGCGCAACTGACCGCGGGCACCGACATCAGCCGCCAGGCCGTGACCAAACACCTACGGGTGCTGGCGGACGCCGGTCTGGTGCGTGACACCAAACTAGGGCGTGAGCGCCGGTGGGTCTTCGAGCCGATGCAACTGGACGAGGCGCGCCGCTCGCTGGAAATCATCAGCCAGCAGTGGGACCACGCGTTGAAGAATTTGAAATCCTTTGTCGAGTAATGAACGGACCCACCCTGTTTGAAGCTTATCTGACGTAATACTTGCGACTCAGGTGCTTGAGACCTGACGGCTCTAAGGGTTTTCGGAAGTGCTGCAATGGCGAATATCTTACACGCGATGGTAACGATGTCGTCTGTTTCAGATTGGATCCGAAGTTTAATCTACACCCATCAACTGAAGCGCAGGACGCGCTCAGGGTCATGGATGATCGACCATTTGCAAGGATCGCAGCGACAGGATGTCGTCATGGTCTTGAAAACCCGCTTCGGCGGGTTTTTTTTCGTCTGCAGGAAATGGCCGCTTGGGGCTTAACCTGATGCATAGCCAATGGCTTACGCACGGTCGATGCTATGTCGTCTTTTGCGCTATTGGTTTCAGGCCTAATCTGACTCCATCAACTGCAGCGCAGGACGCGCTCAGGGTCATGGATGATCGACCATTTGCAAGGAACGCAGCGACAGGATGTCGTCATGGTCTTGGAAAACCCGCTTTGGCGGGTTTTTTTATGGGCGCTGTAAAAGTCTGTTTCAGACCTGACCAAACGCTTTATCAAGCCGTGCCGCTGCACGCTCGGTGATCTGCGTGCGTTGAGCGCGCGCCGCCGCCGTACGGCGTTGAGCTTCTTCGAGCACGGCTTTGGGCGCGGTGTGCGGGTCGCCCGAGGTGAAGGGCGGTGCGGGCGCATATTCGAGTTGCAACTGCACCAGTTGCGCGGCGTCATCGCCATACAACTCAGCGGCCAGGGTCAGGGCAAAATCGATCCCTGCGGTGATCCCGCCACCGGTCAGCAGATTACCGTCGCGCACCACCCGATCCCGAACCGGAATGGCGCCCAACAGACTCAGCAACTCATGGTAGGCCCAGTGGGTCGTCGCGCGTTTGCCCTTGAGCAATCCAGCGGCGCCGAGCACCAATGCGCCGGTACACACCGAGGTCACGTAGCGTGCCTTGGCGGCGTGTTTGCGAATGAACGCCAGGGTCTGCGGATCTTCCATCAATGCTCCGACGCCGCTACCGCCGGGGATGCAAATCACGTCCAGGTCCGGGCACTCATCGAATGTCGTGGTCGGCTTCAGGACCAGGCCGGTGCTTGCCGTCACAGGGATCAGGTCCTTCCAGATCAAATGCACCTTCACGTCCGGCAGCGAGGCCAGAACATCGTAAGGTCCGGTCAGGTCCAGTTGTTGCACCTGTGGAAACAATAGAAAACCGATCTGCAACGTCATGACGCTATCTCCTTGGTCTGCATGCTCACACCCGGTTCGGGTGGACGGTTTGACTGTATGCTCGTAGGATTTGGCGCATACGCCAATTAGCCCTCGAATTACGCCAATCATGTCGAACTCACCGAAAACCATTCATGTGCTGGCCTTCGCCAATGTGCAACTGCTTGATGTCACCGGGCCGTTGCAGGTGTTTGCGTCGGCCAACGACATTGCCGCTCAGCGAGGGTTGCCACAGCCCTATGCGCCGACGGTAATTGTCGATGGCGGCGGGGCGGTGATGTCCTCGGCCGGGTTGGCATTGCTGGCCGAACCGTTGCCGGGCGGACCTTCCGACACGCTGATCATCGCTGGCGGTTGGGGTGTTTATGCGGCGGTCGAAGACGCTGTGCTGGTGGACTGGGTGCGCCAGCAGGCTGCAGTTTCCCGGCGCGTGGCGTCGGTGTGCACCGGCGCATTTTTACTGGCCGCCAGCGGCTGGCTTGATGGTCGTCGGGTGGTCACCCACTGGACCCGTTGCGATCAGCTGGCGCAAAAGCACCCGAAACTGCGGGTCGAACCCAACCCGATTTTCATCAACGACGGCCCGGTCTGGACCTCGGCCGGGGTCACGGCCGGCATCGACCTGGCGTTGGCGCTGGTGGAAGCGGATCTCGGGCGAGAAATGGCGTTGGCCGTTGCCCGGCAACTGGTGGTGTTCCTCAAGCGCCCGGGTGGCCAGTCACAGTTCAGCGTAACCCTGGACCTGCAACAGCACGGCAACCGCTTTGATGAACTGCACGCCTGGATCGCCGAAAACCTCAGCCTGGACCTCGGTATCCCGGCGCTGGCCTTACAAGCCGGCATGAGCGAACGCAGCTTCATCCGGCACTATCGCGCCGACACCGGCCAGACCCCGGCGCGGGCCATCGAACTGATCCGCGTCGAAACTGCACGGCGGCTGTTGAGCGACACCGGAGTGCCGATCAAGCGGATCGCCGTGCAATGCGGGTTCGGCAGCGAAGAAACCCTGCGCCGCAGTTTCCTGCGGGCCATGGGCGTGACACCGCAGGCGTACCGCGAACGGTTTTCACGGGAGAGTGTTGTTGAGGAGGCTTGAGTCGCCCCTAGGCTTCCATTTCTGACGGCTGGTTGAAGTATTTCGAGCGGTCCGGGGTGAAGGTCACGACCATTCTGGTGCTGGAGCAGGTCATCGTCCGTTCCTGAGTCAGGTCGATGTCAAGGTCTTCACCGCGCAGGCCTTGCCATTGGGCGAGGTATTTGAGGGAGCCGAACTTGTCGCGTTTCTTCAGGCTGCGGCTGACGCCACCTTTCCAGCCGAGTACCGGGAGTTCGCCGGCCAGGCAGCGTTTTGAAAGATCGGGGAATTTAGCAGCACGTTCGCGACCGATTTCCCAGCATTTGATCAGACCTTTGTCTTCGGATTCCCAGAGTTGATCCCGGTTCAGGCCCGATCGGGGAGGTGCTTTGATGCTGCATTGGATGCGCTGGGTCATTCTGGTTCCTTGAATGCGGGTTTTGTTGAACAGCTCCGCTGTACCCGTTGAGGGGGCGATGTTATGAGGCGGATGGCTGGCGTGCAACCGCATATTTCAGGATGTGGGATCGCCAGGATCGCAGTCTGCGGCAGCTCCTACGCAAATCCGTAGATACCGTCTTGAGCCTCACCGGGCAAGCGCAAGTTTCGGGTCAAAGGGTTGACCCGACTTGAGCACGCCGTAAACGAAGT
>NZ_JBIUVW010000066.1:0-20457 GCF_044743155.1 Pseudomonas sp. NPDC087697
CGTTGCTCGCTACACATTTTTTGGAATCGCCCAGCAAAGACTGCTTGGTAATCGGCAACTCCTGCAATTCAGTTGAATCCACAGAAGTTGTATCAAGAAGGGAGCGTAGTCTACCGGAAAGCCCCTTTCAGCTCAAACCTTGATCGTTGATCGCTGGCTGCCACTGCAAAAGGCAGTTTCCCCTCGCGCTACCGTCGAGCCCGCGCAGGTTTGCCACCGCGAGCAATTGTTCATTGCAGTAGAGCAGCGGCAATCTGCCACGGGCGAACAGCGGCACGCCGCTTTCATTGAGCAAACGCTTGAGATCCCGATGCCCTCGCCCGGGCAAATACATGACTTCACCGCCCTGCCGGTAGCGCACGCTTAATACGCCTTCAGGAATGACCCCACTGAAGGTGAGCTGGCCGTTATCGGGCAGCAGCAGTCTCGCCGACAGATCAGGCCACAGTGGAGCTGGCTCAGGGAGGTTCAGCCAACGGCCGGACAACCACCAGACTCGCCCGTTCGCACGATGTAATTCACCGTCTGCCAGACGCCAGATCGGCCGCGCATCCATCGCTGCATCGCGCAAATTTTCCCAACCCGACCAATGGTCACTGTCCGGCAAACGCGTCAGCGGCACCAGCCAGTGGCTGAGTGCATTGCGCTGGCGAGCGGAGGAGAGTTTTTCAAGCGCTGCCACTTCCAAAGACGGCACGCCCAGCCAATCGAATTCGCTGACGGTTGCGGCTTGAGCCAGATCCATCTCGGCCAGGTCATCGAGCAAACCCTGCGCCTCACTCAAATGCGCGGCACTGCGGGCGATGGTGGCCACGGCCTGCGGCCAACGCTGAGTGAGCACCGGAAAAATCTGCTGCCGAAGGTAGTTACGAGAGAACTGCTGATCAGCGTTCGAGGGGTCTTCGATCCAGCTCAATTGATGTTCGGCGGCATAGGCTTCGAGTTCGGCCCTTGAGACATCGAGTAACGGCCGCACCAAATACCCAAGACCCAACGGACGCTGCGACGGGATCGCCGACAACCCTCTCACCCCGGCCCCACGCAACAGACGAAACAAAAGCGTTTCTGCCTGATCATCGCGGTGCTGGGCCGTCAGTAGCAACTCATTGGCCTGGGTCACCCCTACAAAGGCGCCATACCGCGCGTCACGCGCCGCGCGCTCAAGACTCGCACCGGGCAAGACCTGAACGTGAACGACCGCCAACGGCACACCCAGCGCGTCACACACCGACTGACAATGTCCTGGCCACGCATCAGCCGCAGCCTGGAGACCGTGATGAATGTGAATAGCGTTGAGTTCGGGCAGGGACTGGCTTTTTGCGAGTTGCACGAGAAGGTGCAGCAGAACGGTGGAGTCGAGACCACCGGAGAAAGCGACACGCCAGGTTTTAGCGTTGCGCCAAGGGGTAAGACTCAGAAGAAGCCTGGCTGGCAGATCAATCGTGGGTTGTTTCATATTGATCACTTCACGCAAATCAAATGTGGGAGCGGGCTTGCTCGCGAAGGTGGCTCAACATTCAACACATTGGTTGTCTGTTATACCGCTTTCGCGAGCAAGCCCGCTCCCACATTGAAGCTCGGTCAGATCAGAGACCGTAGCTCATCAGACGCTCGTAACGGCGTGCCAGCAGCGCGTCGTTGTCGAACTTCTTCAGCATCGCCAGTTGCGAACTCAACTCGGCACGGATCGAAGCCGCAGCAGCCGCTGGGTTGCGGTGCGCGCCGCCCAGTGGCTCGCTGATCACTTTATCAACGATACCCAGACCTTTCAGGCGCTCGGCGGTGATGCCCATGGCTTCAGCGGCATCCGGGGCTTTCTCGGCGGTTTTCCACAGAATCGAGGCGCAACCTTCCGGCGAGATCACCGCGTAGGTCGAGTACTGCAGCATGTTCAACTGATCGCAAACGCCGATCGCCAGTGCACCACCGGAACCACCTTCACCGATCACGGTGGCGATGATTGGGGTTTTCAGGCGAGCCATGACGCGCAGGTTCCAGGCAATCGCTTCACTCTGGTTGCGCTCTTCAGCGTCGATGCCAGGGTATGCACCCGGAGTGTCGATGAAGGTCAGGATCGGCATTTTGAAACGTTCGGCCATTTCCATCAGACGGCAGGCCTTGCGGTAGCCCTCCGGGCGCGGCATGCCGAAGTTGCGGCGAACCTTCTCGCGCACTTCACGGCCTTTCTGGTGACCGATGATCATCACCGGCTGGTCATCCAGTCGAGCAACACCGCCGACAATCGCGGCGTCGTCGGAGAAGTGGCGGTCACCGTGCAATTCATCGAACTCGGTGAAGATGTGTTCGATGTAGTCCAGGGTGTACGGGCGACGCGGATGACGCGCCAGACGCGCGATCTGCCAGCTGGTCAACTTGCCGAAGATGTCTTCGGTGAGCGTGCTGCTCTTGTCTTGCAGGCGGGAGATTTCATCGCCGATATTCAGCGAATTGTCATTACCGACCAAGCGCAACTCTTCGATCTTGGCTTGCAGGTCGGCGATCGGCTGTTCGAAATCAAGAAAATTCGGGTTCATAGGCGTCCGTCTTGGGTCGACGTCCAAGAGAGCTTGGGCCGGCCGGTTGTCTATTCGCGCCCTACCTTAAGGGACAGGCGCGTTCAGGTCGAGATTAAAAATTGGGTCGAGGTCAAGGCGTAACTCTTAATGGTAAAGAATGGCACCTGACCGTCAACGGTATTGGAGGAAGACGTTGTCTCGCCCGAACTGGTCACGCAGGGCTTGAATCAAGGCATCCGCCGGATCGATTCGCCAGCCTTCACCGAACTGCAACAGGGCCTTGGCGTCAGGGCTGGTGTACTCCATGGTAATCGGGCACGCGCCACGGTGACGTTTGAACAACTCGCCCAGCCAGCGCAACTGATCACCTTTCAAGTCCTGTGTCTGGACCTTCAAGCGCAGGCTTTCAGCCAGGTTAGTGCGCGCATCTTCCATGCTCATCACCCGCTTGACCCGCAAGCGCAGGCCACCGGAGAAGTCGTCATTGCTGACTTCGCCTTCGACCACCACCATCGCGTCAGTCTGCAGCAGTGACTGCGCGGAATGGAACGCCTCGGCAAACAGCGACGCTTCGATCCGTCCCGAGCGGTCGTCGAGGGTGATGAAGCCCATCTTGTCGCCCTTTTTGTTCTTCATCACCCGCAAGGCAATGATCATGCCCGCGACTGTCTGTGTATCACGCGCCGGTTTCAGATCGATGATGCGTTGACGGGCAAAGCGGCGGATTTCACCTTCGTATTCGTCGATCGGGTGACCGGTCAGGTACAGCCCCAGGGTATCTTTCTCCCCCTTCAGGCGCTCCTTGAGCGTCAGCTCCTTGGCTTTGCGGTGATTGGCATAGACGTCGGCGTCTTCTTCGACAAACAGGCCTCCAAACAGGTCAGCGTGACCACTGTCGTGGGTCCGTGCAGTCTGCTCGGCCGCCTTGATCGCTTCTTCCATGGCCGTCAGCAAGACTGCTCGATTGCGGTCGATGTTGGCCTGATAGGCTTTAGGTTCATCGTGGAAATACGGGCCGAGTCGGTCCAGCGCACCACTGCGGATCAACCCGTCGAGGGTCCGTTTGTTGATGCGTTTGAGGTCGACCCGGGCACAAAAATCGAACAGATCCTTGAACGGCCCTTCCTGACGCGCTTCAGTAATCGCTTCAACCGGCCCTTCGCCAACCCCCTTGATCGCCCCCAGACCGTAAATAATGCGGCCTTCGTCGTTCACCGTGAACTTGAACTCCGAAGTGTTCACGTCCGGTGCGTCGAGGCGCAACTTCATGGTCCGCACCTCTTCGATCAAGGTCACGACCTTGTCGGTGTTGTGCATATCCGCCGAGAGCACCGCCGCCATGAACGGCGCCGGGTAGTGAGCTTTCAGCCACGCCGTCTGGTACGACACCAGGCCGTAGGCGGCGGAGTGAGATTTGTTGAAGCCGTAACCGGCGAATTTCTCCACCAGATCGAAGATGTTACCGGCAAGGTCGGCATCGATATTGTTGGTCGTGCAACCTTCAATGAAACCGCCGCGCTGCTTGGCCATTTCTTCGGGCTTTTTCTTACCCATGGCCCGACGCAGCATGTCCGCACCACCGAGGGTGTAACCGGCCATGACCTGGGCGATCTGCATCACCTGTTCCTGATACAGGATGATGCCGTAGGTCGGCGCCAATACCGGCTTGAGGCCTTCGTACTGGTAGTCCGAGTGCGGATACGCCAGTTCGGCGCGACCGTGCTTACGGTTGATGAAGTCATCCACCATGCCCGATTGCAGCGGGCCCGGACGGAACAACGCCACCAGTGCGATCAAGTCTTCCAGGCAGTCGGGCTTGAGCTTTTTGATCAGCTCTTTCATGCCGCGCGACTCGAGCTGGAACACCGCGGTGGTTTCAGCTTTTTGCAGCAACTGGTATGTCGGCTTGTCATCCAGCGGGATGAAGGCGATATCCAGCGGCGGCTGGTCGACCTTGGCGCGGTCGCGGTTGATGGTTTTCAGCGCCCAATCGATGATGGTCAGGGTCCGCAGACCCAGGAAGTCGAACTTCACCAGACCCGCAGCCTCGACGTCGTCCTTGTCGAACTGGGTTACCAGGCCGCCACCCTCTTCGTCGCAATAGATCGGCGAAAAGTCAGTCAGCTTGGTCGGCGCGATAACCACACCACCGGCGTGCTTACCGACGTTACGCACAATGCCCTCAAGCTTGCGGGCCATTTCCCAGATTTCTGCGGCTTCTTCATCGACCTTGATGAAGTCACGGAGGATTTCTTCCTGCTCGTAGGCTTTCTCCAGGGTCATGCCGACTTCGAAGGGGATCATCTTCGACAGACGATCCGCCAGTCCGTAGGACTTGCCCTGCACCCGTGCCACGTCACGGACCACAGCCTTGGCGGCCATGGAACCGAAGGTGATGATCTGGCTTACCGCGTTGCGACCGTATTTCTCGGCCACGTAGTCAATCACCCGGTCGCGACCGTCCATGCAGAAGTCGACGTCGAAGTCGGGCATGGAAACCCGTTCCGGGTTAAGGAAACGTTCGAACAGCAGGTCATATTCCAGCGGATCGAGGTCGGTGATCTTCTGCACATAGGCCACCAGCGACCCGGCACCCGACCCACGGCCAGGACCTACCGGTACGCCGTTGTTCTTGGCCCACTGGATAAAGTCCATAACGATCAGGAAGTAACCGGGGAACCCCATCTGGATGATGATATCCAGCTCGAAATTCAACCGGTCAACGTAGACCTGACGCTTGGCGTCGTAATCTTCGGTCGTGTCCTTGGGCAGCAGAACGCTCAAGCGCTCTTCCAGGCCATCGAAGGAGACTTTGCGGAAATACTCGTCGATGGTCATGCCATCGGGAATCGGGAAGTTGGGCAGGAAGTGTTTGCCGAGCTTCACATCGATATTGCAGCGTTTGGCGATCTCGACGGTGTTTTCCAACGCTTCAGGCAAGTCGCTGAACAACTCGGCCATTTCCTCGGCGCTTTTCAGGTACTGCTGATCGCTGTAGTTCTTCGAACGGCGCGGATCGTCGAGCGCCCGGCCTTCACCGATGCAAACACGGGTTTCGTGAGCCTCGAAGTCTTCGCGCTTGATGAAGCGCACATCGTTGGTCGCCACCAACGGCGCGCCGATCTTGTCGGCCAGGGCCACGGCGGCGTGCAGTTGTTCTTCGTCGTTTGGACGATTGGTGCGCTGGATTTCCAGATAGAAACGATCCGGGAACACCGCCATCCATTCACGAGCCAGGGTTTCGGCTTCGTCAGGATTGCCACTCAGCAAGGCGATACCAATCTCGCCCTCTTTTGCCGCCGAGAGCATGATCAAGCCTTCGCTGGCCTCGGCCACCCATTCGCGCTCGATGATGATCTGGCCATTGCGCTGGCCGTCGATGAAGCCGCGCGAAATCAACTCGGTGAGGTTGCGGTAGCCAACGGCGTTCATCGCCAGGAAGCTGATCCGGCTCAGCGGGTTATCGGGATCCTTGTTTGACAGCCACAGGTCGGCGCCACAGATAGGCTTGATACCGGCGCCCATGGCGTTTTTGTAGAACTTGACCAGGGAACACATGTTGTTCTGGTCGGTGACCGCCACGGCAGGCATGTTCATGCCGACCAGGGTCTTGACCAGCGGTTTGATCCGCACCAGACCGTCGACCAGGGAATATTCAGTGTGCAGGCGTAGGTGAATGAATGAAGCCGGCATAGTGATCCTGTAGAAGCGTGAAAACGACAAGGCCCGGAAATCCGGTACTTTAAAGCGACTGCGCTTGGTAATCCTGCGTTGAACGCCGGCTCGAAATGCTCATTGACTACAGTCAACTCCGCTTTCTCGACGCCGTTCGCCTTGGCTTACCTGCGCTCGTTACGCTTTAAAGCACCGGATTGTACCGGGCCCTGAGCAAAACATCAGCCTGTCGACTAAACCTCAGTCAGGCCTTCACGCGCCTCATAGGCAAGGCGCACCGGAGCAAACGAGCGCCGGTGAATCGGCGTCGGCCCCAGCCGGGCCAACGCTTCCAGATGAACGGGCGTCGGGTAGCCTTTGTGGCCGCCGATACCGTAACCCGGATAAATCAATTCGAACGCAGCCATTTCGCGATCACGGCTGACTTTCGCCAGAATCGACGCTGCTGCGATGGCCGGGACCTTGCTATCGCCCTTGACCACGGCTTCGGCAGGCATTGCCAGTTTCGGGCAACGGTTGCCATCGATCATCGCCAGTTTCGGCGTGATGTGCAGACCTTCGACAGCGCGCTGCATGGCCAGCATGGTGGCGTGCAGAATATTCAGCTCATCGATTTCTTCGACTTCGGCACGTGCGATGCACCAGCTCAGAGCTTTCTCGCAGATTTCGTCGTAGAGCTTTTCGCGACGCGCTTCTGTGAGCTTCTTCGAGTCGTTGAGCCCGAGGATCGGCCGGCTCGGATCGAGGATCACCGCCGCCGTCACTACCGCGCCGCAGAGCGGGCCGCGACCGACTTCATCGACACCGGCCACCAGGTCTTCGGCGTCTGCGACGAGGGTAAAATCCAGGCCCATTTGCATCTTTACGTTACTCATTGGGGTGTGCCGATCAGATTGAGGACGGCTTCTGCGGCCTGGTTCGAGGCATCGCGGCGCAAGGTCCGGTGAATCTGGTCAAAACCGGTGGTTTGCTCTTCACCGCCATCGATCAGCGGCGACAGCGTCAGCGCCAGTGCTTCAGGGGTTGCATCGTCCTGCAGCAACTCGGGTACCAGCAGCCGCTGAGCCAGCAAATTCGGCAAGGAGATGTAAGGGCTTTTCACCATGCGCTTGAGGATCCAGAACGTCAGCGGCGCCAGGCGATACGCGACAACCATCGGCCGCTTGTACAGCAAGGCCTCCAGTGTCGCGGTCCCCGACGCAATCAGCACCGCATCGCAAGCAGCCAGCGCCTGATGGGAACGGCCATCGAGCAAGGTCACCGGCAAATCGCGGCTGGCCAGCAGCTCTTCGAGCTGCACACGGCGTTCAGGGCTGGCGCAAGGCATGACGAACCGCACACCGGGACGCATGGCTCGCAAACGCTCGGCAGTGTCGAGGAACAAGGCACCCAGGCGCCCAACCTCACCACCCCGACTGCCCGGCATCAGAGCAACCAATGGGCCTTCTGGCAGTCCCAGTTCGGCACGCGCAGCCGAGCGATCAGCCTCAAGGGGGATCACATCGGCCAAGGAGTGACCGACAAACCGCACCGGCACGCCCTTCTCTTCGTAGAATTTGGCTTCGAACGGGAACAGCGTGAGCATCAGATCGCAGCCTTCGCGAATCTTCAGTACGCGCTTTTGGCGCCACGCCCAAACCGAAGGGCTGACGTAATGCACGGTCTTGATCCCGGCCTGACGCAGCTTGAGCTCGATATTGAGGGTGAAATCCGGTGCGTCGATGCCGATGAAAACATCCGGCTTTTCGGCTATGAGGGTCGCGATCAGTTTTTTGCGGCGGGCCAGCAGCTCGCGCAATCGACCCAGCACCTCGACCAGCCCCATGACCGCCAGGCGTTCCATCGGGAAGTAAGAGTCCAGGCCTTCAGCCTGCATCAGCGGACCGCCGACACCAATGAACTCAACCGCAGGATGCTGTGCCTTGAGCGCGCGCATCAGCCCCGCACCCAGAATATCGCCGGAGGCTTCGCCCGCCACCAGCGCAATACGCAGATTGGCCATGGTTAACGGGTAATGCCGCGAGTCGAAGACTGAATGGAGTCACGGAATACCGCGACTTCCGGGAACTGTTCCGACGGCTCGGTCAACTCGACAAGCGCTTGTTCGACCGTCAAACCCTGGCGATAAACCACTTTATAGGCACGGCGTAATGCGTGGATCGCATCCTCGCTGAAACCACGGCGACGCATGCCTTCGAAGTTCATGCTACGGGCTTCGGCAGGGTTGCCGAACACCGTGACATAGGCCGGAACGTCCTTGCCAATGGCCGTGCCCATGCCGGAAAAGCTGTGGGCGCCAATATGGCAATACTGATGAACCAGGGTAAAACCGGACAGGATCGCCCAGTCGTCGACATGCACATGACCGGCCAACGCAGTGTTATTGACCAGGATGCAGTTATTGCCGATAACGCTGTCATGGCCAATATGGGCATAGGCCATGATCAGGTTGTGGTCACCCAGGGTCGTTTCGGAACGATCCTGCACGGTGCCGCGGTGAATCGTCACGCCTTCACGGATGACATTGTGGTCGCCGATCACCAGACGGGTTTCTTCACCCTTGTACTTCAAATCGGGCGTGTCCTCACCTACCGAAGAAAACTGGTAAATGCGGTTGTGCTTACCGATGCGTGTCGGGCCCTTGAGAATCACGTGCGGGCCGATCACTGTTCCCTCGCCGATTTCCACACCAGCGCCGACGATCGACCAAGGGCCGACCTCGACGTCGTCGGCCAGAATGGCCGTCGGATCGATGATTGCGCGAGGGTCAATCAAACTCATAGTTTGCGTTCCGCACAGATGATTTCAGCAGAACAGACTGGTTTGCCATCGACCGAAGCCTGGCATTCGAACTTCCAGATCTGACGCTTGCAGCTGAGAAACTTGGCTTCAAGAATCAGCTGATCACCCGGCAGAACCGGCTGACGGAAACGCAGCTTGTCGGAGCCGACGAAGTAGTAAAGCGTGCCATCGGCTGGCTTCACGTCGAGCATTTTGAAACCAAGGATCCCGGCAGCCTGAGCCATCGCTTCAATGATCAGTACGCCCGGCATGATTGGATGCGCAGGGAAGTGACCGTTGAAGAACGGTTCGTTGATGCTGACATTCTTGTAGGCGCGAATGCGCTTGCCCTCAACATCCAGCTCCACTACCCGGTCCACCAGCAGGAACGGGTAACGGTGAGGCAGGTATTCGCGAATCTCGTTGATGTCCATCATTTCGGGGGGAAGCCTATGTAAAGATTGGGAGCGCGCGACTGACGCACACTCCTCTAGCAAATCAAGGAGGCAGTCTAACGGCTGTGCACACTTGATATGGAAATGGTATCAGCCATCTGATGAAGCATTGCTGTCAGGGGTCACGTCCCCAACACGCTTTTCCAGCTGTCGCAGACGTCGCGCGATGTCATCGAGCTGACGAATACGTGCCGCGCTTTTGCGCCACTCGGCAGCCGGTTGCATGGCCGTCCCGGACGAATAGGAGCCCGGCTCGGTAATCGAGTGAGTCACCATGGTCATTCCGGTCAGGAATACGTTGTCGCAAATATCAATGTGTCCGACCAGCCCCACACCACCCGCCAGCATGCAGTGCTTGCCGATTTTGGTGCTGCCGGAAATCCCCACGCACGCAGCCATGGCGGTGTGATCACCGACTTGCACGTTGTGGGCGATCTGAATCTGGTTATCGAGCTTCACGCCATTGCCGATGATGGTGTCGGCCAACGCACCGCGGTCGATGGCGGTATTCACGCCTATCTCCACATCGTCACCGATCAATACCCCACCCACCTGGGCGATTTTCTGCCAGATGCCTTTTTCGTTGGCAAAACCAAAGCCTTCACCACCGAGCACGGCACCGGACTGAATGACCACGCGCTTGCCGATGCGTACGTCGTGATACAGCGTCACACGCGGAGCCAACCAGCCGTCCTCACCGATCTCGCTGCGCGCACCGATGAAGCAGTGCGCACCGACCGTCACGCCTGCGGCGATTCGCGCAGCGCTTTCGATCACGGCAAACGCACCGATACTCGCTGCTGGATCAACCACTGCATCCGTCGCCACAACCGCCGTCGGATGAATACCGGCAGCAGCCTTGGGTTTTGGATCAAACAGATGGGAAACCCGCGCATACGCCAGGTACGGATCAGGCACAACCAGCGCATCACCGACAAAGCCTTCTGCGTCAGCGGCCTTCAGCAACACGGCTGCGGCCTGGCTGTCGGCCAGATATTTACGGTATTGGGGATTTGCCAGAAAGCTCAACTGAGCTGGGCCAGCCTCCTGCAAGGTGGCTAGCCCAGTGATTTCTTTCTCCGCGGAGCCACGCAGGGTGGCGCCGAGGAACTCGGCCAATTGGCCGAGCTTTATAGTCGCTGTCATGGATTACTTCAGCTGATTCATGCGCTCGATAACCTGGCGAGTGATGTCGTACTGAGGTTTGACATCAATCACTGCGCCACGCTCGAAGACCAGGTCATAAGCACCTTTCTTGATGACTTCTTCCACTGCGCTGTCCAGCTTCGGCTTGAGCTGCTTCAGCATTTCACGGTCAGCAACGGCTTTGGCTTCGTTCAGCTCCTTGGACTGGAACTGGAAGTCACGGGCCTTCTGCTTGAATTCGAGCTCAAGACGCTCACGCTCGCCCTGGGCCATTTTGTCGCCACCGCTGACCAGACGATCCTGGATGCCTTTGGCACTGCTTTCCAGGGTTTTGAGCTTGGTCAGCTGCGGGCCGAACTTCTTCTCGGCATCCACGGCGTACTTTTTCGCCGCATCAGACTCCAGCAGAGCCATTTGATAGTTCAGTACTGCAATTTTCATTTCGGCAAATGCCGGGGTTGCTACCAGGACAGTTGCCAGGAGAACCAATTGAGTCAACTTACGCACGATGCACTCCTACAAAATCCATTGTCGTTATCTTGGATCAGACTATTAGAAAGTCTGACCGAGGGAGAATTGGAACACTTGGGTCTCTGCATTGCTGTCCGGTTTCTTGACCGGCATTGCCAAGGCAAAGCTCAACGGACCAAGGGCGGTAACCCATGTCACACCAACACCCACCGAACTGGCCATATTACTCAGGCTAATGTCGTTGCACTGCGTTTTAGACTTCGAACCATCGGCGTTAGTGCTCTGCGTGCAAGTCGAGTCGAACACGTTACCCACGTCCCAGAATACCGAAGTGCGCAAGGAACGCTGATCTTTCACGAACGGCAGAGGGAACAGAACCTCTACACCGCCCTGAATCAGGACGTTACCACCAAACGGCAGCGCATTCTGGTCCGGGTCGACGGAAGTTCCAGGGTTAACGCCACGACTCGGCGTACTGCGAGGACCCAGGGTGCTGTCCTTGAAGCCACGAACCGAGTTGAAACCACCTGCGTAGTAGTTCTCGTAGAACGGCAGGCCACTGGTCGAACCGTAACCATCACCATAGCCCAGCTCTGTATGCAGACGCATGGTGTAGTTGTCACTCAATGGCTGGAACAGCTGACCACGGTAATCGAGTTTGAAGAAAGACAGGTCGCTACCCGGTGTCGTCGCTTCCATCGTCAAGCTCTGGGAGTGACCACGGGTCGCCAGCACGCCTTTGTTCAGAGTCGACTCGGACCAACCGGCCGAGGCCTTGAAGTTCAGGTACTGATCGCCTTCACGGTTAACGAAGTCAAAAATCTCGTCAACGGTGTACTGCCCGGTCTTGATCTTGTCTTGCTGCGCCGTCAGACCGAAGGTCAGACGCGAAGTCTCGCTGATCGGATAACCGACGCTGACGCCAGCACCCACGCTGTCTACCGCATAGCTGGCTACGTTGACGTCGAGGTTTTTGTAGTCAGTGGTGCGATAGAAAGCGTTGTAACCCAGGCTCACGCCATCGGCAGTCCAGTACGGGTCAACGTAGCCGAAGTTGTAACGGCTCTGGTATTGGCTACGGGTCAAGCCGATGCTGACCTTGTTACCGGTACCCAGGAAGTTGTTCTGGGTAATCGAACCACCCAGGATCAAACCGGCGCTCTGAGCAAAACCAACGCTGGCAGTAATCGAACCGGAAGGCTGCTCTTCAACGGCGTAGTTCACGTCAACCTGGTCATCGACACCCGGTACAGCCGGAGTCTCGACGTTGACTTCCTTGAAGAAGCCCAGACGTTCCAGACGGGTCTTGGACTGGTCGATCAAGTAGGTCGAAGCCCAGCCACCTTCCATCTGACGCATTTCACGACGCAGCACTTCGTCTTCCGACTTGGTGTTGCCGCGGAAGTTGATACGGTTTACGTAAGCACGCTTGCCCGGATCGACCACAAAGGTGATATCAACCGTGTGATCGTCGCCATGTGGAGTAGGTACACCGTTTACGTTGGCGAAGGTGTAACCCTCGTTACCCAGACGACGGGTGATCAATTCAGAAGTCGTGGTCATCAGCTTGCGCGAGAACACCTGACCTTTTTGCACCAGCAGCAGCGCTTTGACCTGGTCTTCAGGAACCTTCAGGTCACCGCTGAGCTTCACGTCACGAACGTTGTACTTCTGACCTTCGTTGACGTTAACAGTGATATAGACGTGTTTTTTGTCCGGGGTGATCGAAACCTGGGTCGAAGCGATATCCATGTTGATATAGCCACGGTCCAGGTAATAGGAGCGCAGACGCTCCAGGTCACCGGAGAGTTTTTCACGAGCGTACTTGTCATCGTTCTTGAAGAACGACAGCCAGTTGGTGGTCTTGAGTTCGAACAGGTCGATCAGGTCTTCATCAGGGAAAACCGTGTTACCCACCACATTGATGTGCTGGATAGCCGCGACAGTGCCTTCGTTGATATTGACCTTCAAGCCAACGCGGTTACGCGGCTGAGGAACAACCTCGGTATCGACGGTCGCCGAGTAGCGACCTTGGGCGACGTACTGACGCTGCAGTTCGTTACGTACACCTTCAAGCGTCGCACGCTGGAAGATCTCGCCTTCGGCCAGACCGGATTGTTTAAGGCCTTTCATCAGGTCTTCAGTGGAGATCGCCTTGTTACCTTCGATCTCGATACTGGCGACCGACGGGCGTTCGACTACAGTGATGACCAGGACATTGCCATCGCGGCCCAGCTGGATATCTTGAAAGAAACCGGTTTTGAACAGAGCACGAGTGGATTCCACCAGGCGACGATCGTCCGCCTGTTCACCGACGTTCAACGGCAAGGCACCAAAGACGCTACCCGCGGATACCCGCTGGAGGCCATTGACGCGAATATCGGAGATAGTGAAGGACTCGGCGTGAACTTCGGCGATCATCAATACGGTGAGAACCGCAGTTAGCAGCAGACGTTTCATGAAGTCCTTTCTTATTCCAACTGGCAATAAACAAACTGCCGCAACCTGCGGCATATTCGCAATTCAGCGAAGCGTTACAGTCGACTCAGATCGTTGACCAGAGCAAGCAACATCACCCCGACCACCAAACTGATACCGATCTGTATCCCCCAACCCTGCACCCGATCCGACAAGGGACGACCACGCGCCCACTCGATCAGATAAAACAACAAATGCCCCCCATCCAGTACAGGAATGGGCAACAAATTCAGAACTCCCAGGCTAATACTCAGATAAGCTAGGAAATTCAGGAAATCAGCGACACCCGACTGGGCAGAAGCGCCCGCCACTTTAGCAATGGTTATCGGTCCACTCAAGTTTTTTACCGAGAGCTCGCCGAACAACATTTTCTTTAGTGAATCAAGGGTCAACACACTCATGGTCCAGGTGCGTCGAGCACCTTCGCCAATTGCCGCCACAGGACCGAAGCTGACCTCGCGAATCATCTCTGGTGGCCAATCGATAGCCTTCACCCCCGCACCCAGATAACCACTGGCCACTTTCGCCTTACCGCGGGTTGCCAAGGTGACCGGGACGTCGATTTGAGCACCGTCACGCTCGATATGCAGCACAATTTTGGTATCAGGACGTACACGGACCCAATCAACCACTTGCTGCCAATCGGTCAGCGCTTGGCCATCGAGCGCCAACAGACGATCGCCGGTCTTCAGGCCAGCAGCCTGCGCCGGGCCTTTAGGGTCTAACTCAGCCAACACCGGCGGCAATACCGGACGCCAGGGACGAATACCCAGCGAGCGAATCGGATCCGGCTCATCGGCGCCCTTGAGCCAATGATCCAGGACCAGCTCACGAGGTGAATCAGCGGTAGAGCCCTGTTCGCGCACCAGCAATTGCAACGGACCGCTTTCACCAAGACGCCGGACCAATTGCAGATTCACTGCCGCCCAGCCCGAAGTCGGCTCACCGTCGATGGCGACGATTTCCTGCCCCGGACTCAATCCAGCCTTGGCAGCGATACTGCCGATTTCAACAGCGCCGATGACCGGGCGCACCTGCTCGGTGCCCAGCATCGCCAGCCCCCAGAAAAACACCATCGCCAACAGAAAGTTGGCGATAGGCCCGGCAGCAACGATGGCGATGCGCTGACGAACGGATTTGCGGTTAAAGGCCTGGTCAAGCTGATCGACCGGCACTTCGCCTTCACGCTCATCAAGCATCTTCACGTAACCACCCAGAGGGATGGCGGCGATTACGAACTCGGTGCCGCGCCGATCATGCCAGCGCAGCAACGGCAGGCCGAAGCCCACGGAGAAACGCAGAACCTTGACGCCACAGCGACGCGCGACCCAGAAATGGCCAAATTCATGGAAGGTGACCAGCACGCCCAAAGCCACCAGGGTGCCGACAATCATATAGAGCGCGCTCATCTACTTTCTCCGCAATCCTATTCAGTGCTGCCGCGGGTAAACCAGCCGCAACACCTATCGCCCGTGACGACTCAACCAACGCTCGGCCAGGACACGCGCTTTCGCGTCCGCAGTGAAAACCGCATCGAGATCATCGACCGAAACCACAGGTTCGAGGTTTAACACCTCTTCGATGATACTCGCGATCTCCAGGTAACGGACACGTCCATCGAGAAAGCCCGCAACAGCCACCTCATTCGCGGCATTCAACATGGCCGGAGCACTGTTCCCGGCCTCGGCCGCCTGACGCGCCAGACGCAAGCATGGAAAGCGCTCTTCGTCGGGTGCCTGGAAGTCCAGACGCGCGATCGCAAACAGATCAAGCGGCGCAACCCCGGAATCGATGCGTTCAGGCCATGCCAGCGCGTTGGCGATCGGCGTCCGCATATCCGGATTGCCCAACTGCGCCAATACCGAGCCATCAACGTAGTCGACCAGCGAATGAATCACGCTTTGCGGATGAATCACCACTTCGACCTGCGACGGCTTGGCATCAAACAGCCAACAGGCCTCGATCAACTCCAGGCCCTTGTTCATCATGCTGGCCGAATCGACCGAAATCTTGCGCCCCATCGACCAGTTGGGATGGGCACACGCCTGCTCTGGCGTAACATGCGCCAACTCAGCCAAGGATGTCTGCCGGAACGGACCGCCAGAGGCTGTCAGTAAAATCCGTCGAACACCTACAGCGCCGAGCCCACGGGAAAAGTCTGCGGGCATGCACTGAAAGATCGCATTGTGCTCGCTGTCGATCGGCAGCAGCACCGACCCGCTCTTGTGCACAGCCTGCATGAACAGAGCGCCGGACATCACCAGCGCTTCTTTGTTGGCCAACAGAATTTTCTTGCCCGCCTCGACCGCTGCCAGTGTCGGACGCAATCCCGCCGCACCGACAATCGCCGCCATCACCGCATCGACTTCAGCGTCGGAGGCGACCTGACACAAGCCCTCCTCCCCCACCAGCACGCGCGTCGAAAGGCCTGCCGCCCGCAGATCGTCTTGCAGACGTCGGGCAGCCACTGGCTCTGGCACAACAGCAAAACGCGGCTCATGGCGAACGCACAAGGCCAGCAGCTCATTCAGACGAGAGTAGCCACTCAACGCAAAAACCTGATAACGCTCAGGATGACGAGCGATGACATCAAGGGTGCTCAGACCAATCGAGCCGGTCGCCCCCAGGACAGTGATCTGTTGTGGGCGGCTCACGATGCTGCCATCCACAGCAATACGGCAAACACGGGAATCGCTGCGGTGAGACTGTCAATACGATCCAGAACGCCGCCGTGGCCAGGCAGCAAATTGCTGCTGTCCTTGATCCCCGACTGGCGTTTGAACATGCTTTCGGTCAAATCGCCGACCACCGAAATAAACACGATAATCGCCGTGCCGATCAGCCCTTTCAGCATCTCGCCGGTCGTCCAGCTACGCACCAGACCAACGATGGCGGTGATCACCAGACTCAGCAGCAAGCCGCCGTACACGCCTTCCCAGCTCTTGCCAGGACTGACGTGCGGAGCAAGTTTGCGCTTGCCGAATGCCCGACCGGAAAAGTAAGCACCAATGTCTGCGCCCCAGACCAACACCATCACCGCCATGATCAGCCAGTTACCCAGCGGCTCTTGCTTGATCAGGATCAAACCTTGCCAGGCCGGCAGCAGGATCAGCAGGCCGATCACCAGCTTGCAGGCCGCACTGGCCCAATGTTCGCTGGTCTTGGGATAGGTCAGCACCAGGTAAGTCGCCGCCGCCCACCAGAGCACGGCAGCACCCAGCACCCAAGGCGAAAGCCCTGGCAGCACGTGCATGACAAACAGCATCGCCGCGACCACGGCCGCATAAGCGACGCGAATCGGTTGTGCAGTGAAACCCGCCAAACGCGCCCACTCCCAGGCACCGAGGGTCACGACCAATCCGATAAACAGCGCAAAACCGGAACCCTCGAGCAGAAAAAATCCGCACAAGGCGATCGGTAGCAGGATCAGCGCAGTGATGATTCGTTGTTTGAGCATTAAACCCGGGCTCCAGCCTCGACCTGCTCACTCGTTTTACCGAAGCGACGCTGGCGAGATGCGAAATCGGCCAGCGCATTACGCATGGCTTCGTGTTTGAAGTCCGGCCAGAACAGGTCGGAAAAATACAGCTCGGAGTACGCCAACTGCCACAGCAGGAAGTTGCTGATGCGATGCTCGCCACCGGTACGAATGCACAAGTCCGGCAGCGGCAGATCACCGGTAGCCAGGCAGGTTTGCAGCAACTGCGGGGTAATGTCATCCGGACGCAAATGCCCAGCCTGAACTTCTCGCGCCAGACGCTGCGCAGCCTGCGCGATATCCCACTGGCCACCGTAGTTCGCAGCGATCTGCAGAACAAAACGATTGGCGCCCACTGTCATCGCCTCCGCCTCACGCATTGCTGCTTGAAGCTCGGGATGAAAACGCGAACGGTCACCGATAATACGCAACGTGATGTTGTTGTCGTTCAGGCGCTTGGCCTCGCGACGCAATGCCTTGAAAAACAAATCCATCAAGGCGCTGACTTCATCGGCCGGACGCTGCCAGTTTTCACTGGAGAAGGCGAACAGGGTCAGTACTTCGACCCCGGCCTCAGCACACACCTCAATGACCGCGCGAACGGCATCGACGCCAGCCTTGTGCCCGGCAACACCGGGCAAGAAACGTTTTTTTGCCCAGCGATTATTGCCATCCATGATGATCGCGACGTGGCGCGGCACCGAGGACAGCACAGGCTGTTTGGTCTTTTCCATAAAAGCGCGACCCTTATACGGCCATCAAATCCGCTTCTTTTTGCTTCACGGCTGCTTCGATTTCCGCAACAAACTTGTCAGTCAGCTTCTGGATATCGTCAGCGGCGCGACGCTCTTCGTCTTCACTGATCTCTTTCTCTTTGACCAGATCCTTGAGCTGGCTCAAGGCATCACGACGGATATTGCGCACTGCTACACGACCATCTTCTGCCGCTTCACGCGCCTGCTTGGTGAAGCCCTTGCGGGTTTCTTCGGTCAGCGCCGGCATGGAGATCAGCAGCAGTTCACCGAGGTTGGTCGGGTTGAAGCCCAGACCCGAGCTCTGGATCGCCTTGTCGACGGCCGCCAGCATGTTGCGCTCGAAGGCCACGACTTGCAGAGTGCGCGAATCTTTGACGGTGACGTTGGCAACCTGGTTCAGCGGGGTGTCAGCGCCGTAGTAAGGCACCATCACACCACCCAGAATGCTTGGGTGAGCCTGGCCAGTGCGAATTCGGCTGAACGCGTGCGCCAGCGATTCCAGCGATTTGGTCATGCGCTCTTGAGCGTCTTTCTTGATTTCGTTGATCATTGTTGGCCTTCCTCGATCAGGGTTCCTTCAGCGCCGCCATGCACGATGTTCAGCAGGGCGCCAGGCTTGTTCATGTTAAATACGCGCAGCGGCATTTTGTGGTCGCGGCACAGGCAAATAGCCGTCAGATCCATCACACCCAGCTTGCGATCCAGCACTTCATCGTAGGTCAGATGATCGAACTTCTCGGCATGCGGGTCTTTGAATGGGTCAGCGGTGTACACACCATCAACCTTGGTCGCTTTCAACACGACGTCAGCATCGATCTCGATCGCTCGCAGGCAAGCTGCCGAGTCTGTGGTGAAGAACGGGTTGCCGGTACCGGCAGCGAAAATGACCACTTCCTTGGCGTTCAGGTGACGCATGGCTTTGCGGCGATCGTAATGATCGGTCACGCCCACCATGGAAATAGCCGACATCACGATCGCCGAGATATTCGCACGTTCCAGCGCGTCACGCATGGCCAGAGCGTTCATCACAGTGGCCAGCATGCCCATGTGGTCGCCAGTTACCCGATCCATGCCGGCCGCACTCAGTGCCGCACCGCGGAACAGATTACCACCACCAATCACCAGACCGACCTGAACGCCGATACCGACCAGTTGGCCGACTTCCAGCGCCATGCGATCCAGAACCTTGGGGTCGATCCCGAACTCTTCGGAGCCCATCAGGGCCTCGCCGCTAAGCTTGAGTAGAATGCGTTTATAGCGAGCCTGATAACCACTGCCCTGCTGAGCCATTGCGAATCTCTCCTGCGGCGTATTTTAAAAAATTCTTTGCGGGCTGTTTGCAGCCTGCGTTCACTCTAACGTGACGCTATCACAGCGCCATCGGAACACGGCTTTGTAAGCCAGTTCCGACAGAAAACCAAATAAATTGGCTTCCCCATCTGAAAAGAGGCTGCGCGCGTAAGCGGGCAGCCTCTTCAGGGCGACAGTTAAAAAACCGTCTTACGACTTGGCAGCAGCCAGCTGGGCAGCAACTTCTTCAGCGAAGTTGTCGACTGGCTTCTCGATGCCTTCGCCTACTTTGAAGTAGGTGAAGGAAACGATTTCAGCACCGGCTTTCTTGGCCAGCTCGCCGACCTTGATTTCAGGGTTCTTGACGAACGCCTGCTCAACCAGGCTGGCTTCGGCCAGGAACTTGCTGATACGGCCTTTGACCATGTTTTCAACGATGTTTTCCGGCTTGCCGGCGATCTTGTCAGCGTTCAGCGTCAGGAACACGCCTTTCTCGCGCTCGATCGCATCAGCGGAAACTTCCGATGGCAGCAGGAATTCAGGGTTGGTGGCCGCTACGTGCATAGCGATGTCCTTGGCCAGCTCAACATTGCCGCCTTTCAGGACAACTGCAACACCGATCTTGTTGCCGTGCAGGTAACCACCGACAACGTCACCTTCAACGCGTGCCAGACGACGGATGTTGACGTTTTCGCCAACCTTGCCGACCAGTACCAGGCGATCAGCTTCTTGAGCTTCGATCAGCGGAGCAACGTCTGCCAGCTTGTCGGCGAACGCTTTTTCAACGCTTGCAGCAACAAATGCCTTGAAGTCGTCCTGCAGGGCCAGGAAGTCGGTCTGCGAGTTCACTTCCAGCAGAACGGCGGATTTACCGTCTTCCTTCAGAGCGATAGCGCCTTCAGCAGCAACGTTGCCTGCTTTTTTGGCTGCCTTGATGGCGCCCGAAGCACGCATGTCATCAATGGCTTTTTCGATGTCGCCGCCAGCCTTGGTCAAGGCTTTCTTGCAGTCCATCATGCCTTCGCCAGTACGCTCGCGCAGTTCTTTGACCAACGCTGCAGTAATCTCTGCCATTTCAAAATTCCTCTTGGATAGGTTATCAACCATTCCACCCGATCGAACGGGCGTTCAATTCTTCCCGAACCACCCTTGTTAGCTGCTGCACATTACAAATGCAGTAGCGGCGCCCCTAAAAACAGGTGCCAACAAATGGTTTTCGAGGTGGCAAAAAGGGGGCCAAGCCCCCTTTTTGCTTACTGAGTCAACGCCAAGGCGTCAATTACTCAGCTG
This sequence comes from Pseudomonas sp. NPDC087697, assembly GCF_044743155.1. Lineage (NCBI taxonomy): Bacteria > Pseudomonadati > Pseudomonadota > Gammaproteobacteria > Pseudomonadales > Pseudomonadaceae > Pseudomonas > Pseudomonas sp. NPDC087697. The sequence goes on from NZ_JBIUVW010000066.1 coordinate 20,336, forward strand.
CTGCTACCGGAGCTTCTTCAACGAACTGCTCGGTGCCGCCAGCAACGTGGTTGCGACCACGGATTACAGCGTCAGCCATCGAACCCATGTACAGCTGGATAGCGCGGAGTGCGTCATCGTTG
>NZ_JBIUVW010000067.1:0-19446 GCF_044743155.1 Pseudomonas sp. NPDC087697
CCCTGGGAAATTTCTGGCTGGTACGGGGTGTACGCGGTGTACCAGGCCGGGTTTTCCAGCAGGTTGCGCAGGATCGGCGACGGCGTGTGGGTGCCGTAGTAGCCCTGGCCGATGTAGGTCTTGAACAGCTGGTTTTTGGCGGCGATGGCTTTGATCGAGGCCAGGGCCTCGGCTTCGCTCAAACCGTCTTCCAGCCCGAGCACGCTGGTGCCCTTGATGCTGTCGGGGATGACGCTGGCGCTCAGGGCTTCCAGGGAATCAAAGCCCAGGCTGTTGAGCATGGCTTGCTCATCGCCCGAACGCGGGCCGATGTGGCGTGCTGTGAATTCATCATGAGTGTCGAGGAAAGTGGTCATGCTGATTCCTCAGGCGTCGGCGTGGTCTTTGATCAGACGGTCGTAAGCGTCCTGATCCAGCAGTTTGGCGACAGCCAAAGCATCGGTCGGCTTGAAGCGGAAGAACCAGCCTTCGCCCAGCGGATCTTCATTGATCAGTTCAGGACTGCTGTCCAGCGCCGGGTTCACTTCCAAGACGTCACCCGCCAATGGCATGTACACGCCGCTGGCGGCTTTTACCGATTCCACGGTGGCGGTTTCGGCGCCTTGTTCGTAGGCCTTCAGCTCAGGCAGTTGCACGAATACCACGTCGCCCAGGGCGTTCTGTGCGAAGGCAGTGATGCCGACCGTGACGCTGCCGTCAGCTTCGGTGCGCAGCCATTCGTGATCTTCAGTAAAACGCAATTCGCTCATGTGAACTCCTCAGGGGTCAGACTTACCCGCTTCTTGTGGCGGGAGACGATTTACAGGCTCATGCCGGGCATCGAGCGTGGCTGTAGAGCTCATAGCAAGTGCAGTGCCATTGTTATTTATTGCTTATAAATCAATTAGTTGATTTGTTTTTTTGACGTTGAGCGAGGCGCTTCTGTAGTGAATTCAATACAGAGGGTCCGGGTAGGCAGGGCCAAGGAGGGGAAAGGCGATGAGGAGCTGGTGTTACAGCGTTTTGTCTTGAATTCGGTACGCTGTAGCGATTTGCATACGGCGCTCGTAAAAGGGCGTGTATGGGCGGCGGTCAGGCCTTGCCGGGAATACCGTATTTGCGCAGGCGGATGGCGATGGCGCTGTGCGAAGTATGCAGGCGTGCGGCGAGTAACCGGCTGGACGGATAGGTGCGATAGAGCTGTTGGAGCAGGCTCTTTTCAAAACCCTCGATGGCATCTTCCAGGCTGCCGACCTCGCCGTCGTTTTGCCGCGCCACGGCAGTGCTGGCGATGTCCAGGTCGTCGATGCCTATCAGCGGGTTCTCGCAAATGGCGCTGGCGCGGAAGATCACGTTTTGCAGTTGGCGCACATTGCCGGGCCAGCGGTTGCCGAGCAGCGCCGGATAAGTCCCGGGCGCCAGACGGCAAACCGGGCGCTGGATCTGTGCACAGGCCTGCTGCATGAAATGCTGGGCCAGCACGAGGATGTCATGACCGCGTTCGCGTAGCGGCGGCACTTGCAGATTGAGCACATTCAGGCGGTAGAACAGGTCCTCGCGAAAGCTGCCTTCGCTGACCATTTTTTCCAGGTCGCGGTGGGTCGCGCTGAGGATCCGCACGTTGACCTTGACCTCACGATCACCGCCAACCCGGCGGAAGCAGCCATCGCTCAAAAAGCGCAGCAACTTGGCTTGCAGGTAGGGTGACATCTCACCGATTTCGTCGAGGAACACCGTGCCCTGATCGGCCAGTTCAAGCAGGCCGAGTTTGCCGCCACGCTGGGCGCCGGTGAAGGCGCCGGGGGCGTAGCCGAACAGCTCGCTTTCGGCCAGGCTCTCCGGCAATGCCGCGCAGTTCAGGGCCAGGAACGGCGAGTCACGCCGCGTGCTGAACGTGTGGCAGGCACGGGCCACCAGCTCTTTGCCGGTGCCGGTTTCGCCCTGGATCAGCAACGGTGCGTCGAGCGCTGCAATGCGCTGGGCCCGGGCTTTCAGAGCGCGCATCGGGAGAGAGTCGCCGAGCAGCGCCTCGAAGCTTTCGGCGTGGTCGTGATGGAGGGCGGCCAGGCGCTCACTGATACGGTTTGGCACGTACAGCGTCAGCAACCCACCGGCCAGCGGCTGGCTGCCCAGCTCGCCGGCTTCACTGATCGGCATTGCATCGAGCAGCAAGGTCTGGCCGTTGAGCGTGACCTCGCGCATGGGCAGGCGGTAGCCGTGTTCGATCAGCGTACGTTGCAAGGAGGGCTCATCGAATAGCGCGGTCAGCGGCTCACCGGCCGGTTCACGACCACACAGTGCGATTAGCGCCGGATTGGCCAGCAGCACATGGCCGTGGCCATCCACCGCCAGCACCGGGTCGGCCCTGGCAGCGAGCAAGGCATCCAGTTGCAGGCGTCGGCGCTGGCCGGGGAGGATGTCGACCATCGTCACGGCTTGCACGCCCTGTACACCGAGAAAGGCCTCGCGCAGCTCTTCCAGCACATCGGCGCCGAGGGTCGGGGCGTCGATGTAAACGTTCGGTGGCACCATCTCGACGGCATCCAGATTGAGGCTGCGCCTACCGAGCAGGGCCAGCACTTCCTGGGTGATGCCGACACGGTCGGTAAAGGTGACGTGGATGCGCATAGGAGGCCTGAAAGGGTTGCGAACCGGATCGCAGCGATGAATGAGTATGTCGGGGTCTGTTCGAGCGTGGCGAGTGGATTACGTGGTGCACGGTCCTGTGCCGAGGTACTGGCTCAGTGCTGTTGGCGCGGGATCAGGTACGACCCGCGCTGCGCGAACAGGCTGCCAGATCTTCGAGGAAGGCTTGAAGTATCGGTGGTGGGGCAGTGCCACGTCGGGTGATCACATCGAAGGGCGACATCAGGCGCAAGCTGGTTGGCGCCAACTGATGCATTTCACCGGTCTTGATCCACTGAGAGGCGAAGTGCATCGGCAGAAAGCCCAGATACGCGCCGGAAATGATCAGAATGGCCAGGGCCTCGATGTTGTCCACGGTCGCTGCGGCTTTGCTGACGCCCAGATGTTCCAGGTCGTATTGCTGCATGTAACCCCGGGCGACGACTCGGCTCGCGCCAATCTCTTCGAGCAGTTCTGCACGCTCGGCCTGGCTGCCATAGAGCGGGTGACGCCGGCCGCAATACAGTCCGAGTGCTTCCTGATAAAGCGGCGAGTGCAACAGACCGGGAACATGGATCGGGAAGTGTCCGATGGCCAGGTGCAGTCGGCCGTCGAGCACGCGCTCCTCCAGTTCTGCGGGGGTGCCCACATACACGTTGAGATGCACATCATGCCCCCTGGACACGAAGCGCTGGGTGGTCCGCGGTAGCGGTGAGTCAGGGTCGGTGATGGTGGTGTCGATGATCCCCAGGTTGAGCTTTCCGCTGATGTGCTGTTTGAGCACGTCGGCGTCCATGCAGAAGTTTTCCACCGCCGAGAGCAGGCGCTGGGTGGCTTCATGAATCGCCACGCCTTGCTCGGTCAGGCGAAAGCCGCTGCGCCCGCGCTGGCAGAGCTTGACCCCGAGGCGGGTTTCCAGATGGGTCATCTGTTCACTGATGGTCGACTGGCCGGCATTCAAAGCCGCCTGCGCAGCGGAAAACCCCCCGCACCGGACAATCGTGGCAAACACCCTGAGCAACTTCAGATCGACATCGTGCAGCTGAATCACCTTGAACCTCCCACCTGTGGATGCATCGGCAATGCCGATATGAGTATCTGATGTTTAGCATTTTTTCCACGAAAACCTGCGCCCATAGTCACTTCAACGGCGGTCGCCTTGCAGTCCGCCAAGCCGATAACAAGAAGTGGAGAGGCTAGAAATGTCGAACAATGGTTATGAGTCCGGTCGCCTGAACTTGCCGTTCGTGGGTCATTGCACCTTTGGCAAATCCCCGGTGTGCACCGACTGGGATGCGCTGGATGCCGACGTGGCGGTGCTCGGCGTGCCCAACGACATGGGCACCCAGTGGCGTTCCGGCGCACGTTTCGGACCACGCGGGATTCGCGAGGCATCGACGCTGTTTTCCTTCGGCCACGCCGGCGCCTATGACCACGAAGATGACGTCATGTACTTGACCGCCGCCGACGTGCGCATGGTCGACGTCGGTGACGCCGATATCGTGCACACCGACATGGCCGCCAGTAACGCCAATACCGAGTATGCGGTGCGCAAAATCCTCGATGCCGGTGTCATGCCCGTTGTGCTCGGTGGCGATCACTCGGTGCACGCCCCGGTGATCAAGGCATTCGAGGGTCGCGGCCCGATCCACATCATCCACTTCGATGCGCACCTGGACTTTGTCGACGAGCGCCATGGCGTGCGCTATGGCCATGGCAACCCGCTGCGCCGCGCCTCCGAGATGAACCACATTGTCGGCATGACCCAGATGGGCATCCGCAACGTGTCGTCTTCCAATCGCGATGACTACGAAGCAGCCCACCAGGCCGGCTCGAAGATTCTCTCGGTGCGCGATGTGCGCCGCCTCGGCGTCGAAGGTGTGCTGGCGTTGATCCCGCAGAACATCAACTACTACATCACCATCGACATCGACGGCTTCGACCCTTCCATAGCCCCCGGCACTGGCACGCCAAGCCACGGTGGATTCCTGTATTACGAAGTGCTGGAAATCATCCAGGCCCTGGCCAAGCGCAGCAAAGGCAACATCGTCGGCATGGACCTGGTCGAGGTCGCCCCTGTCTATGACCCGAGCGGCATGACCTCGATTCTCGCGGCCCAGTTGCTGCTCAACAGCATCGGTTTCATCTTCCACGAGCGGGCTCAGGCGCGTCAGACCATGAGCGAAGCCACCCCGGCCTGATTGAGGGGATCGATCATCGAACCACAGTGTCCCGGCAGGACCTGACTGCCGGGCAGAGAGAATAAAAATGGACACGATCGTCAAGCAGTACCTGCAAAAATTCGGCGTCAGCGAGGCCACCCAGACCTTTCTCGGCAAGGTGCAGAAGATGTTCATCGGCGGCGCCTGGGTCGAGGCCAGCGACGGCCAGACCTCCGAGGTCATCGAGCCGTCCACCGCAGGCCTGATCACCCGTGTTCCCATGGGCACCACACAGGATCTGGATCGCGCCGTGCAAGCCGCCCGAGCCCAGTTTGACGGTGGCGCCTGGCGTCAGGCCAAGCCGCGCGAGCGTGAGCGGCTGATGCATCGCCTGGCTGATCTGATTGAACACAACGCCGCCGAACTGGCTGAAATAGAATCGATCGACATGGGCAAGTCGGTGGCTTTTGCGCGGGAAGTCGATATTCAGGGCACGGTCGATACCCTGCGCTATTTCGCCGGCTGGGCCACCAAACTCCACGGGCGTACCGTCGAGCCCTCGTTGCCGGGCAACTATCTGGCCTATACGCGCAAGGAGGCGGTTGGCGTTGTCGGCGCCATTGTGCCCTGGAACTTCCCGCTGCAAACCATGGCCTGGAAACTCGGCGCCGCCCTGGCGACCGGTTGCACCGTGGTGGTCAAACCCGCCGAACTAACCTCGCTGTCGGCTTTGCGTTTTGCCGAACTGGTTCAGGAAGCCGGCATCCCGGACGGGGTGATCAACATCGTGACCGGACGCGGTAGCGTGGTCGGTGCGGCAATGGCCACGCACCCAGGCGTCGACAAGCTCACCTTCACCGGTTCGACGCCGGTAGGCCGCACTGTCGGCCGTGCGGCGTTGGACGAAATGAAGCGACTAACCCTCGAACTCGGAGGGAAATCACCGGTTATCGTGCTGGCCGATGCCAACATTCCGGCCGCCGCCCAAGCCATCGCCAACGGGGTGTTTTTCAACTCGGGTCAGGTGTGTGATGCCGGTACACGCGCCTATGTTCATCGCAGCATTTACGACGAATTCCTGCGTGAGCTGATCGCCTACACCCGGACCTTGAAGATTGCCCCGGGTCTGGACCCGGACTGCTTCATCAGCCCGTTGGTATCGGCCTTGCAAAAGGATCGAGTGACCAGCTACATCGAAACCGGCAAGCGCGAGGGCGCCGAACTGGTCTACGGCGGCCAGCCTGTCGAGGGCCCCGGCTACTTCGTCGAGCCGACTATTTTCGCCCATTGCCGCAACGATATGCGCATCGTCCAGGAGGAGATCTTTGGCCCGGTTCTGGTAACTGCGCCTTTCGACGATGAAGAGGAAGCACTGGCGTTGGCCAATGACTCGCCGTACGGTCTGGCAGCCGCACTTTATTCCAATGACCTTGGACGCGTGCACAGCCTGATTCCGCGGTTGCGAGCGGGTTCGGTATACGTCAATGCCCACGGCACCCTCGACCCGGCGATGCCGTTCGGTGGCTACAAGCAGTCTGGATTCGGCAAGGATCTTGGGCCGGAGCAACTCGATTACCTGCTCGAAACCAAGGCAGTCTGGATCACGCTGCCCGGCTGACGCTTGACCTTGTGGGAGCGAGCTTGCTCGCGATGACGGTTGCACATCCAACACCTGTGTTGCCTGACCATCTGCTATCGCGAGCAAGCTCGCTCCCACAGGTTTTGCGCCATTTAAGCTGCTAGCACTTTCAGAAATCGGGAACGGCAAGGACGCGCCCGGGCGTCGTTCACCCGAAAGAATGCGGTTATCTCGTCATGATCTTCCAACAATAAGAGTACATCATGAACACTAACGCCAAGTCCGCCCCGAGCGTGTCCACCCGCGACGACAAGCCGGTCGTCGAAGGGCATTCGATCGACTTCATCCCAGAGAACGAGCGTACCGACAAACTGTCGAGCCAGGGCCCGTTCTGGTTCCTCGGCAATTTCACGTTTTTTACCATGACCATTGGCTTTGTCGGTCCGAGCGTCGGCCTGACCGCGCTCTGGACCACTCTCGCCGGCACGCTGGGCATCATGTTCGGCACGCTGTTCATGGCCTTTCATGGATCGCAAGGTCCACACCTGGGGCTGCCGCAGATGATCCAGTCGCGCGCGCAGTTTGGCTATCGCGGGGTGATTCTCGTGCTGCTTGCGACGCTGTTTGTGTTCGCCGGGTTCAACATCGTCAACCTCGTGTTGATGATGCAGGGCCTGCACACGCTATTCGGCTTCAACCCTGCGGTGGTGGCGGTGGCCGTGACGGTGCCGGCGGCCATACTGGCGATCCTCGGCCATGACTGGATGCACCGCAGTTTCAAATGGGCCTTGTATCTGTCGATTCCGCTTTACGGTCTGGTGACGTTGGCAGTGTTGATGGGCTGGGTTCCCGATGCGCCGATGCCGGTACTCGGGGCCGGTGAAATTGCTCCGGCACCGCTGGGCTTCAACTGGACCGGTTTCATCGCACAGTTCGCTGCGGCAGCGAGTTACAACATCGCTTACGCGCCTTACGTTTCCGATTATTCACGCTACCTGCCCAAGAACACCCCGAGCGGGAAACTGATCGCGGTGGTCTTTCTGGGCGCCTCGTTGTCCGGCGCGTGGATGATTTCCGTGGGTGGCTGGTTGGCCGATCACCTGCATTCCACTGATGTGCTGGTCGCCCTCGGGCAAGTGGGCAACACGGTGTCGCCGATCATTGGCACTGCGGTGGTGATCATCACCATCCTGGCCTTCCTGCCGGTCATCGCGATGAACATTTACAGCGCGAAACTGACCACGCTGACCTGCGTTGACTCCATCAAGCACATCGAGCCGACGCGCAAGGCGCGCACTCTGGCGATCGGTTTCGTGATCCTGCTGCAACTGGGCGTGGCCTTGAGCATCCAGAGTTCGGGCAAAGGGCTGTCGGTGCTGGGTATCTACCTGGTGGTGATGCTGTACTTCCTGGTGCCATGGACCTCGGTGAACCTGACCGACTACTTCTTCGTCCGTAAAGGCCGCTACGCCATCCCGCACTTCTTCATGCCCCACGGCAACATCTACGGCAGCTGGGGGATGCGCGGCATCATCTCGTATGCGATCGGCTTCATTTCCATGATCCCGTTCTTTTACATCTTCGACGGCGTTGAACAACGCGAGGTCTATGTCGGCCCGCTCGCCAAGGCGCTCGGAAGCATCGACATCGCCTGGCTCGTCGGACTGATCGTGTCGGGGCTGGTGTACTACTGGCTCAGCCGCTCGATTGACCTTGCGCGCGAAGAAGTGGTCATCCGCCAGATCGAGAAAACTTCCCCGCAATACACCACCGGCGACAAGCAGGCCAAGTCCCCGTTGCCGCGGCTCAACGAATCGACAGCCGGGAGATAACCATGGCTACTCAAAAATACGACTACATCATCATCGGCGCCGGCTCGGCAGGTTGTGTGCTGGCCAACCGCTTGAGCGAAGACTCCGCCACCTCAGTGCTGGTTCTGGAATTCGGTGGCAGTGATCGCAGTGTGGTGATCCAGATGCCGAGTGCGTTCTCGATCCCGATGAACACCAAGAAGTACAACTGGCGCTACGAGACCGAGCCAGAGCCCTACCTCAACGGGCGTCGGATCCACTGCCCGAGAGGCAAGGTGCTGGGCGGCTCATCATCGATCAATGGCCTGGTTTACATCCGTGGCCACGCTTATGACTTTGATGAGTGGGAATCGCTCGGCGCAGAGGGTTGGGGCTACCGTAATTGCCTGCCGTACTTCAAACGGGCAGAGAGTTACAAGGCGGGCGGCGACGGCTACCGTGGGCATACCGGGCCCTTGCACACCAACAACGGCAATAACATGAAGAACCCGTTGTATGGAGCCTGGATCGAGGCCGGCGCCGAGGCGGGTTACATCAAGACCGACGACTGCAACGGCTTCATGCAGGAAGGTTTCGGTGCCATGCACATGACGGTGAAGAATGGCGTGCGCTGCTCCACGGCCAATGCTTATCTGCGGCCGGCCATGGAGCGTCCGAACCTGACCGTGGTCACCCAGGCGATGACGCGTCAGATCATCCTCGAAGGCAAGCGTGCGGTGGGCGTCATCTATGACTGCGAAGGCCAGACCCATAAGGTCTATTGCAAGCGGGAAGTCCTGGTGTCGTCCGGGCCGATCGGTTCGCCGCACCTGCTGCAACGGTCCGGTATCGGGCCGGCCGAGGTGCTCCGCAAAGCCGGGGTCGAGGTGCGGCACGACCTGCCGGGCGTCGGGGAAAACCTGCAGGATCACGCCGAGGTCTACATTCAGTTCGGCTGCAAGGAGCCGGTGACGCTCAATAGCAAAATGGATCCCCTGAGCAAGTTGATGATCGGGTTGCGCTGGTTGTTGTTCAAGGACGGGCTCGGCGCCACCAATCATTTCGAGGCCGGTGGTTTCATCCGCTCCGAGCAGGGTTTGCGTTGGCCGGACATCCAGTTCCATTTCCTGCCGGCGGCAATGCGCTACGACGGCAAGAAGCCGATCAAGGGCCACGGCTTCATGGTGCTGACCGGGCCGAACAAGCCGAAAAGCCGGGGCTATGTGCGAGTCCGTTCCGCAGATCCCTATGAACACCCGGAGATCCAGTTCAACTACCTGCAGCGAGAAGAGGATCGCGAAGGGTTCCGCCGCTGCATACGTCTGACACGGGAAATCATCGGTCAGCCGGCGATGGACCGCTTCCGTGATGGCGAGATTGCGCCTGGCGCGAAGGTGACCAGCGATGAGGATCTCGACGCGTTCGTCCGCGAAAACCTGGAGAGCACCTACCATCCTTGCGGCTCCTGCCGCATGGGCGAGGATGACATGGCGGTGGTCGACTCCCAATTGCGTGTGCGGGGAATCGAAGGCTTGCGGGTGATCGACTCGTCAGTGTTTCCAACCGAGCCGAACGGCAACCTCAATGCACCGACCATCATGCTCGCCGAACGGGCATCCGACCTGGTGCGCGGGCGCAACATGTTGCCAGCGTCTGATGCGGTGGTAGGGTTGGCCAAGGATTGGGAAACCCGTCAGCGCACCACGGCACCGGTGCGTAATGTGAGGGTTTAATCTCCAGGGAAAGCTGGAGTTGAAGGGACGGCGGTCAGCAATGGGCGGTGTTTATAGGCCTGTTGCTGCATGTAGGCAGTGATCAGGTGCCCACTGGCTTCTTGTATAGAGGTGGTACGGATCAGGTAAAAGCAGGTACGTCACAAACAAAAAGGCCCCAGGTTTTCACCTGAGGCCTTTTTTTGTTTGGTGCACCAGGCGGGATTCGAACCCACGACCCCTGCCTTCGGAGGGCAGTACTCTATCCAGCTGAGCTACTGGTGCAATGCGGGCGCCATGATACTCATATGCGCTGCGGGCGTCCATGCCGCTGAATAGCCTGATGTTTCGCGCCCGCCGAGTGGGTGTTTGCTACGTTGATCAGAAAAATAGTGCAAATGCGGCGTTTTCGTTCTTTTTTTCGAACAGCCTATTGTCCTTTACCCCCTTTGATCCTAGGATTCGTTTGAGATTTCAAACGCTCTTGTCTGGGTGCTGAACCGCACGAGCTTCAATAGTGCGCTATTTATGTGCTTCAGCCCGGTGAATGATTTCCCTGACGGCAGCCTCCAAGGCGCCTTTCTACAATCATAATTTGCTCCGCGTGCGCGCGGTGCTGTTAAGGAAAGCCGACATGCAGCTTAAAGACACCCTGTTGTTCCGCCAGCAAGCCTTCATTGATGGCGCCTGGGTTGATGCGGACAATGGTCAGACGATCAACGTCACCAACCCGGCAACGGGCGAAATTCTGGGCACCGTGCCAAAAATGGGCGCTGCCGAAACCCGCCGTGCCATTGAAGCTGCCGACAAGGCGCTGCCGGCCTGGCGTGCACTGACCGCCAAGGACCGCGCGAACAAGCTGCGTCGCTGGTTTGAACTGATCATCGAAAACCAGGACGACCTGGCTCGCCTGATGACCCTGGAACAGGGCAAGCCACTGGCTGAAGCCAAGGGCGAAATCGTTTACGCCGCGTCCTTCATCGAATGGTTCGCCGAAGAAGCCAAGCGCATCTACGGTGACGTGATTCCGGGCCACCAGCCAGACAAGCGCCTGATCGTGATCAAGCAGCCAATCGGCGTGACCGCTGCCATCACCCCGTGGAACTTCCCGGCCGCGATGATCACCCGTAAAGCCGGCCCGGCCCTGGCCGCCGGTTGCACCATGGTGCTCAAGCCTGCTTCGCAAACGCCTTTCTCTGCTTTCGCCCTGGCTGAACTGGCCCAGCGTGCCGGTATCCCGAAAGGTGTGTTGAGCGTTGTGACCGGCAGCGCCGGCGACATCGGCAGCGAGCTGACCGGCAACCCGATCGTGCGCAAGCTGTCCTTCACCGGCTCGACCGAAATCGGTCGTCAGCTGATGGCCGAATGCGCCAAGGACATCAAGAAAGTGTCCCTGGAACTGGGCGGCAACGCACCGTTCATCGTGTTCGATGACGCGGACCTGGATAAGGCCGTCGAAGGCGCGATCATTTCCAAATACCGCAACAACGGCCAGACCTGCGTCTGCGCCAACCGTCTGTACATTCAGGATTCGGTGTACGACGCGTTCGCTGAAAAACTCAAAGTGGCTGTGGCCAAACTCAAGATCGGCAACGGTCTGGAAGAGGGCACCACCACCGGTCCGTTGATCGACGGCAAAGCCGTGGCCAAGGTTCAGGAGCACATTGCTGATGCCCTGAGCAAAGGCGCGACCCTGCTGGCCGGTGGCAAGGTTATGGAAGGCAACTTCTTCGAACCGACCATCCTGACCAACGTGCCGAAAAACGCTGCAGTGGCCAAGGAAGAAACCTTCGGTCCATTGGCGCCACTGTTCCGCTTCAAAGACGAAGCCGAAGTGATCGCGATGTCGAACGACACCGAGTTCGGTCTGGCCTCGTACTTCTATGCGCGTGACCTGGGTCGTGTGTTCCGTGTGGCTGAAGCCCTGGAATACGGTATGGTCGGCGTCAACACCGGGTTGATCTCCAACGAAGTCGCGCCGTTCGGCGGCATCAAGGCCTCGGGCCTGGGCCGTGAAGGCTCCAAGTACGGCATCGAAGATTACCTGGAAATCAAATACCTCTGCCTGGGCATCTGATCAGGTAAGGAATTAAACGCAAAGGGCACGAGAGCGCTGTCCCTTTGCGGGCTTCAAACGTTATTTCTCGGTGGCCGGGAAAGCTGTGGCAGTCGATCATCGCATGCTGCCGTAGTTGCCTCCCCGCCACGTATTCCTTGAGCCACGCCGACCGATGAGCGGCGAATGAGGACACTATGAGCAAGACTAACGCTTCTTTGATGAAACGCCGCGAAGCCGCTGTACCACGCGGTGTTGGCCAGATTCACCCGATCTTCGCCGAGTCCGCGAAGAACGCCACCGTGACCGACGTTGAAGGTCGCGAGTTCATCGACTTCGCCGGTGGTATCGCCGTGCTGAACACCGGTCACCTGCACCCGAAAATCATCGCGGCCGTGACTGCGCAGCTGAACAAGCTGACTCACACCTGCTTCCAGGTGCTGGCTTACGAACCGTACGTAGAACTGTGCGAGAAAGTGAACGCCAAGGTTCCTGGTGATTTCGCCAAGAAAACCCTGCTGGTGACCACCGGCTCCGAAGCCGTGGAAAACTCCATCAAGATCGCCCGCGCTGCCACAGGCCGTGCCGGCGTAATCGCCTTCACCGGCGCTTACCACGGTCGCACCATGATGACCCTGGGCCTGACCGGTAAAGTCGTGCCTTACTCGGCCGGCATGGGCCTGATGCCAGGCGGCATCTTCCGCGCGCTGTATCCGAACGAACTGCATGGCGTGAGCATCGACGATTCGATCGCCAGCATCGAGCGCATCTTCAAGAACGACGCCGAGCCGCGTGACATCGCTGCCATCATCATCGAGCCGGTTCAGGGCGAAGGTGGTTTCTACGTTGCGCCTAAAGAGTTCATGAAGCGTCTGCGCGCTCTGTGCGACCAGCACGGCATTCTGTTGATTGCTGACGAAGTACAAACCGGCGCTGGTCGTACCGGTACCTTCTTCGCCATGGAACAGATGGGCGTTGCTGCCGACCTGACCACCTTCGCCAAATCCATCGCTGGCGGCTTCCCGTTGGCCGGTGTGTGCGGCAAGGCTGAATACATGGACGCCATCGCTCCAGGTGGCCTGGGCGGTACTTACGCCGGTAGCCCGATCGCTTGCGCCGCTGCGCTGGCGGTGATGGAAGTGTTCGAAGAAGAGCACCTGCTGGATCGCTGCAAAGCGGTTGGCGAGCGTCTGGTGACTGGCCTCAAAGCCATCCAGGCCAAGTACCCGGTGATCGGTGAAGTGCGTGCCCTGGGCGCGATGATCGCGGTCGAACTGTTCGAAAATGGCGACAGCCACAAGCCTAACGCCGCAGCCGTTGCCCAAGTCGTGGCCAAGGCGCGCGACAAGGGTCTGATCCTGCTGTCGTGCGGTACTTACGGCAACGTGTTGCGCGTACTGGTGCCACTGACTTCGCCGGACGAGCAGCTGGACAAAGGTCTGGCGATTATCGAAGAGTGCTTCTCCGAGCTCTGATTGCCAAGTGTGACCTGATCGACAAAAAAACCCGCTTCGGCGGGTTTTTTTGTCTCTTGAAACACATCGGTGGCTTTTACGCTGTATCGAATTGTCAGCATTGTCTAAGGTGCAGGCATTGCCTCGGAGTGTACTGATGACCGCTGTTGATTTACCTGCTGTGCCGCGAGTACTGATCGCCGAGACTGATCCTTGGTCTCGAGACCTGCTCAAGCAGGTGTTGTTGCACGTGCGCTGTGACGCACGATTGGATCTGTGCGCCGATGGCCAACAGGCGCTGGAGTTACTGAGTGAAAATCCCTACGACCTGGTGATCGCCGATTGGGAACTTCCCGGTATCGATGGCCTGGGCTTGCTGCGTAGCGTGCGTCAGCGGCGGCGTAACCCGGTGTTGCCATTCATTCTGATGAGTAGCCGCAACGACAGCGCCAGCGTGCGCGAGGTATTGCCGCTGGCCCCGACGGCCTATCTGACCAAGCCCCTGAACATGGAAGGCCTGACTCAGCGTCTGCAGGATTTGTTGCTGATCGCTGGTCAGACGGTTTCCTGTGACGTCCCGGCGCTGGCGCCTGGCATGACGTTGTCGACCTTCCTTGAGCGTCGGCGTGAGGTGGCGGACGGTGCGCCGTTGCGCACTGACGTGCAACTGGCGGTCAAGCGCAGCCTGAACCCCAATGGCCTCGATCTGAAGCTGCTGGAAGAGGAGGTGCGCACCGATCCGCAGATCACCGCCGTGTTGATCGCCGCCGCCAACAGCGCCGCGCAACACCTTGGCGACACCGTGCAGACCGTGTCCCAGGCTTTGCATCGCCTGGGCACCGGGCAAAGCATGAACCTGATCCTTGGCCTGGCCCTCAAGCGCAGTGCGAAGTTGAGCGATCCGTGCCTGGCCGATTACGCCGAGCGCTACTGGAAGCTGTCACTGCACACCGCTGAATACGGGCGGACCCTGGCGCGCTTGCTCGATCTGGATCAGGAACGTTGCTATTGCGCCGGCATGCTCCATCGTCTGGGCGATCTGGCGCTGTTGCGTTGCTTGCAAGAGTGGAAGCAGGCGGGGGGCGAACTGGACGAGCTGGAGGAGGTCGGCGATGCGCTGGCTGAATTTGGCGCGGCCTACGGTTCGGCGTTGCGCACCCGCTGGCGGCTGCCGCTGGAGCTGCGAGAGCTGATTGCGGCGGTCTATCAGCTCGGTGGCGGGGTATACTCTCGTGAAGCGCTGGTGATGAATATGGCGGCACAATTGGCGCGCCTGACCGAGCATGAGGGTGTTGAAGAATTGGCCAAAAGCCGAACGGCGCGCCTGCTCAAGATCGGCTTGCCGGAATTGATGCGTTTACGCAAAAAATAGGCTTTACACCAAACCCTGTGGGAGCGGGCTTGCTCGCGAAGAGGGGCTTATGTTCAACATTGATGTTGACTGAATGTCCGTCTTCGCGAGCAAGCCCGCTCCCACATTAGTTCTGTGTTGAGTCTGGGTTTGGGTTCAGCCGCAAATAATGCGGTTCTTGCCCTGGCGTTTGGATTCATACATCGCGGCGTCGGCGCGGGTGTAGAGGTTGTCGAGGGTTTCATCTTCGGCGGTGAGGCTGGTCAGGCCCTGGCTGACGGTGATGCCGAAGGTCTGATCGTCATGGCTGAAACTCAAACGCTGGATTTCCCGTTGCAGGCGCTCGGCGACTTGCTTCGCCATATCTGGCGCGCAACCGGGAAATACCGCCGCAAACTCTTCACCGCCAATTCGCCCAAACAGGTCGCCACGGCGCAACGCTGCGTGTCCGCATTCGGCGAGCTGTTGCAGCACCTGATCGCCTTGCTGGTGGCCGTACGTATCGTTGATGAGCTTGAAGTCATCGATATCCAGCAGCAGAAACGCCAGCGATGAACCCTCCAGCCGCGCTTGTTCGAACTCGCGGCTGGCGCATTCGAAGAAGTGTCGACGGTTGCTGCTTTGGGTCAACACATCGGTGGTGGCGAGGCGTTGCAGCTCGGTTTCCAGCTGCTTCTTTTCGGTGATGTCCTCGGCTAAGCCGACCACAATCACCGGTTGTCCGGGTTCGGCCTGACGATTGATGAAGCATTTGTCGCTGAGCCAGCGCACCTGACCGTCGGCGGCGATGATTCGGTACTCGCGGTCTTCGACGGCGCCTTTTTCCAGCACTTCGGCCAGGCTGCGTTCGGCGTAGTCCAGGTCATCCGGGTAAATGCTGTCGCGCCATTGGTGATAATCGGCCAGCAGCAGGCCGGCGGAGCGACCGAAAATCCGTTCATAGGCCGGGCTGACATACAGCACCTGGCGTGTTTCCCAATTGAAAGCCCAAAGTACGGCGTTGACGCTGACCAGTAATGAGCTGAACAACTGTTCACGCTCACTCAGGCGCGCGACTTCGCCTTGGGCATGCATCAATGCCATCAGGGTTTGCGCGGCTTCGGGCCACGGTGGGAGGGACAGGTCTTCCGGCTTTTTATTGACCATCGGCACAAATCTCAAAGGGCGTACCGCGAGTTCGACAGCGGCCACAACAAAGCCCGCCTGGATGGCGAAGTGCTCTTTGAGATAGGGGATTTTAAGCTTAGTTCCCGCTTTTTGTGGCGAGGGAGCTTGCTCCCGCTGGGCGGTATACCGCCCCAATCTGGCGACCGCGTTTTGTCAGTTAAAACGCGTCGCCGGGATTGCGAATGCTGCGCAGCCGAGCGCGAGCAAGCTCGCTCGCCACAGGTCAGGCAGGGCGCAGCGAGTAGGTTTTCAACTGGTTGGCGAAGTCGCGCAGCGATTGAATACCGCTGGCTTCGGCTTCGTGGACCCAGTCCTTGATCGCCGCCAGCATGTCGTGGCCATTTGAGCTGGTCTTGATCCAGATCTGCTGCAAGGCCAGACGTTTCTCGTAAATTACCTTCAGCGCCTGGCTGTGCTCGAGCATGGTCTGGATACGCACATGGTGTTTGTCATCCAGCAGGCTGGTTTCACGCGAGAGCAGGCGCTTGGCGCGATGGAATTGGTGGCGAACCGAATGGTCGACCTTTTCCAGCTCTTGCTTGACCAGCGGACCGATCACCAGCTTGCGGTACTGGGCCATGATCTGGAAGCGGTTGTTGAGGATCGCCATGGCGGTGTCCATGTCCAGGTTGCCTTTGCCTTCGACACGGTGGGCGATCGGCGCAACCCGCTGGACCTTGGCCAGACGCAGGAAGCTGAAGACCTGGATCCACGCCCAGCCGAGGTCGAATTCCCACTTCTTCACCGACAGTTTCGCCGAGTTAGGGTAGGTGTGATGGTTGTTATGCAGTTCTTCACCGCCGATCAGAATGCCCCAGGGCACCAGATTGGTCGCCGCATCACGGCATTCGAAGTTGCGGTAGCCAACGGCATGACCCAGGCCATTGACCACGCCAGCGGCCCAGACCGGGATCCACATCATCTGGATCGCCCAGATGGTGATGCCGATGGTGCCGAACAGCAGCAGGTCGATGACGCCCATGATCGCCACACCCAGCAGTGGATAAGGGCTGTAGAGGTTGCGTTCGATCCAGTCTTCGGGGCAGTTCTTGCCGTAGATGCGCAGGGTTTCGGGGTTTTCCGCTTCGGTGCGGTACAGCTCGGCACCTTTGCGCAATACCGTGGACAGACCCTTGATCACCGGGCTATGCGGGTCATCGACGGTTTCGCATTTTGCGTGGTGCTTGCGGTGGATAGCGGTCCACTCGCGGGTGTTCTGCGCCGTGGTCAGCCACAGCCAGAAGCGGAAAAAGTGTTTCAGGCCAGCATTGAGCTCAAGGGAGCGATGGGCTGAATAGCGATGCAGATAAACCGTGACGCCCACGATGGTGATGTGGGTCATTAACAGGGTGACTGCCACCAGTTGCCAGGGCGACAAGCCGAGTAAACCTTCGTACCACATAGGCTGTATGGCCCTCGATAAAGAAAAAAACAGCAGGCGCATTATCACTCAGCACACAGATAAAACCAGTCGCCCTTTCAGATAAGAGTGGCTGGATGTTTCCTTAAATCTATAATTCCAACCTTTTTTGTAGGGACATGGACGACCGAATGTTTGCTTCTTATCGCGATGCCTTGCGTGCAGCGCTGCTCTACCTGGTGCTTTCCGTCGTTTGGCTGGAAATCACTGGTTATTTATTGACCAATTTATTCGATGAATCAGCTGACCTTCAGCGCTGGCAACTGATCAACGGTTATGTCTGGGTGGTGCTCCGCGCCGGTTTTATCTTCATTGCCCGGACGCGGTTGCTGGGTTTTCTCGGGATCGGTGCCAAATTGCGCCTTCGCAACGAAGATCGCACGCGATTGCGTCAGGCACAGGCGGTGTTCGATTGCACGCGAGAAGGGGTCTTGGTCACTGATCGTCAGGGGGTGATTGTCCACGTCAATCGGGCCTTCATGGAGATCACTGGCTATCAGGCCGAAGAGGTGTTGGGCCACAGACCCAGCCTGTTCAAGTCCGGCCATCATCCGCCAGATTTCTATCAAGAGATGTTCCAGAGTCTGAACCGCACCAGCGAGTGGAGCGGCGAGATCTGGAATCGGCGCAAAAGCGGTGAGATTTATCCGCAATGGCAGACCATCCGGGTCATTCACGATGATCACGGCCAGTTGAGCCACTATGTGGCGGTGTTTTCCGACATCAGCGCGATCAAGAACTCCGAGCACGAACTCGCGCATCTTGCACACCACGACCCGCTGACCGAACTGCCTAATCGCCTGCTGTTCAGCGATCGCGTCGAACAGGCGCTGGCGTCGGCGCAGATTCACAAGCGCGGGTGCGCGTTGCTGATGATCGATCTGGATCATTTCAAGATGATCAATGACAGCCTCGGGCATAACGTCGGCGATCAGTTGCTCAAGGCAGTGGCCGTACGTCTGCAAGGCATGTTTGGCCCCGGAATTACCCTGGCGCGTTTGGGGGGCGACGAGTTTGCCGTGCTGGCCGAGAGTTGTCCGCAACTGGTGCAGGCTGCCGCGTTGGCGCAGCGGATCATCGATGGTCTGAAAGAGCCGTTTGTCATCGATGCTCACCCGTTGTTCATCAACGCCAGTGTTGGAATCAGCCTGTTCCCCAGCGACGCGCTGAGCGCCGAACAATTGCTGCGCAACGCTGATTCGGCGCTGTTCAAGGCCAAGAGTTCGGGGCGCGACGGTTATGCCTTGTACACCGAGGAACTGACCGCCCACGCCCAGCACCGGGTCGAGATGGCCTTCGAATTGCGCCGCGCACTGGAGCAGCAGGAGTTGCGGGTGTATTACCAGCCGGTGCATGACCTCAAGACCAGCCGCTTGATTGGCGTTGAAGCGCTGGTTCGCTGGCAGCATCCGCAGCGCGGGTTGGTGTCGCCGGGTGAGTTCATTCCGATTGCCGAGCGCACCGGGTTGATCGCCGAGATCGATGCCTGGGTGATGCAACAGGCCTGTCAGCAGATGTGTGCCTGGCAGAAGGCCGGGGTGGTGCTGTCGTTTATCGCGGTGAACGTCTCGACGCGGCTGTTTGCCCGGCGTGAGCTGTATGAACGGGTCGCTCAAGTGCTGCACGACACGGGACTTGATCCGGCTTATCTGGAGCTGGAAGTGACCGAAAGTGCGGTGATGGACGATCCGGAGGTCGCGCTGGAACAAATGCATCGCCTGCGCGAACTGGGTGTGCGGCTGGCCATCGATGACTTTGGTACCGGTTATTCGTCGCTGCTGCGGCTCAAGCGTCTGCCGGTGCAGAAACTCAAGATCGACCAGGGCTTCGTCGCCGGCCTGCCGTGGGATGAGGATGATGCCGCGATCGCTCGAGTGATCATCGCCCTTGCGCAAAGCATGGGCATGCAGGTGCACGCCGAAGGCATCGAGCAGGTCGAGCAGGCGAGTTTCCTGCTCGAACAGGGTTGCGACCTGGGTCAGGGTTACTGGTTTGGCCGACCGATGCCGGCGCAAGAGCTGGATTGGGCTCGGGCGCCGGTGATTCGCTAAACATTAAAAGATCGCAGCCTGCGGCAGCTCCTTGTATCTCGACTATCGCTCCGTCAGGAGCGATAGTTCTCGACTGATCATCGAGGGAGGGACCTGGAAG
>NZ_JBIUVW010000068.1:0-19264 GCF_044743155.1 Pseudomonas sp. NPDC087697
AAAAAGCTGGTGGTAGTACCCGTAACGGTCGCGACTCAGAAGCCAAACGCCTTGGCGTGAAGATGTATGGCGGCCAGGTTATCATTCCGGGCAACATCATCGTGCGTCAGCGCGGCACCCAATTCCACGCTGGCTACGGCGTTGGCATGGGCAAGGATCACACTCTGTTCGCTAAAATCGACGGCGTGATCAAGTTCGAAGTAAAAGGCGCCTTCGGTCGTCGTTACGTGAGCATTGTCCCGAAGACTGCAGTCGTCGCGGCATAATTACGTAGTTGCTGGAAAAGCCCTGTCTTGCGACGGGGCTTTTTCGTTTGTGGGGTGAGTCTCTTGCAAAACTGTTTGTATGGGCTGCCGGCGCTGGATTGTGCGGTCGTTGATTGAGGTCGCTGCGCTCATTTTTGCAAGAGTCTTATGTCTTAGTGTTTTTCGGCTCGTCCGTATGGCGAGAGGCGTTTTGTTATGAAGTTTGTTGATGAAGTATCGATTCGAGTAAAAGCTGGCGACGGCGGCAATGGCTGCATGAGTTTCCGTCGGGAAAAATTCATCGAAAACGGCGGTCCTAACGGCGGTGATGGTGGTGATGGCGGCTCGGTCTACATGATCGCCGACGAAAACCTCAACACCCTGGTCGACTACCGTTACACCCGGCACTTCGATGCCGAGCGCGGCGCCAACGGCGGCAGCACTGACTGCACCGGCAAGAAGGGTGAAGAGCTGGTCCTGCGGGTTCCGGTCGGTACCACGGTCATTGACTCTGCTACGCAAGAAGTCATTGGCGACCTGACCAAGGCCGGTCAGCGTCTGCTGGTGGCTCATGGCGGCTGGCACGGTCTGGGTAACACCCGTTTCAAATCCAGTACCAACCGCGCGCCGCGCCAGACTACGCCGGGCAAGCCGGGCGAGCAGCGTGACCTCAAGCTGGAAATGAAGGTGTTGGCCGACGTCGGTCTGCTGGGCTTGCCGAACGCTGGCAAAAGTACCTTTATCCGTTCGGTCTCGGCGGCCAAGCCGAAAGTTGCCGATTATCCGTTCACCACGCTGGTGCCAAACCTGGGTGTGGTCAGTGTCGATCGCTGGAAAAGCTTCGTCATTGCCGATATTCCGGGTCTGATTGAAGGTGCTTCGGACGGTGCGGGCCTGGGGATTCGCTTCCTCAAGCACTTGTCGCGTACTCGTCTGTTGCTGCACCTCGTCGACATGGCGCCGCTGGATGACACCAGTGCACCAGACGCAGCTGAAGTCATCGTCAGCGAGCTGACCAAGTTCAGCCCGTCGTTGGCTGAGCGTGATCGCTGGCTGGTGCTGAACAAGTGCGACCAGATCCTTGAAGAAGAGCACGAAGAGCGGGTCAAGGATATCGTTGATCGTCTGGAATGGACCGGTCCGGTGTACGTGATCTCGGCCATTGCCAAAGATGGCACCGAGCGCCTGACGCGCGACATCATGCGTTACCTGGAAGATCGTGCTGATCGTCTGGCTAACGACCCGGTCTACAAGGAAGAGCTGGCTGATCTCGATCAGCGCATCGAAGACGAAGCTCGTGCCCAGTTGCAGGCTCTGGATGACCAGCGTGCCCTGCGCCGCAGCGGCGTGAAGTCGGTCCATGACATCGGTGACGATGACTGGGATGAAGAAGATGTGGATGACGAAGACGGTCCGGAAATCATTTACGTGCGTGACTGATTCGTTGCAGTAAACTTAAGCGCCGCTCAATCGAGCGGCGTTTTGGTATCTGGAAATCGGTAGTCACGAATAACGTTACGGGCAGCGCTGGGTCGCGCTGTCCTCAAGCTAAGGTTGAAGATGATGCGGAGCAAGGTGACAGGTGCGCAGCGTTGGGTCGTGAAGATCGGCAGCGCTTTGCTGACGGCTGACGGCAAGGGTCTGGATCGCGCGGCAATGGGTGTCTGGGTTGAGCAGATGGTCGCGCTGCATGAGGCGGGTGTCGAGCTGGTGCTGGTGTCCTCGGGGGCGGTGGCGGCAGGTATGAGTCGCCTTGGCTGGACCGCACGACCCAGTGCGATGCACGAGTTGCAGGCGGCTGCCGCCATTGGTCAGATGGGATTGGTGCAGGCCTGGGAATCGAGCTTTGCCGAGCATGGCCGACACACGGCGCAGATTCTCCTGACTCATGATGACTTGTCCGACCGCAAGCGTTACCTGAACGCCCGCAGTACCTTGCGCGCTTTGGTTGATCTCAAGGTCATTCCGGTGATCAACGAGAACGATACGGTGGTCACCGACGAAATCCGTTTCGGTGACAACGACACGCTGGCAGCGCTGGTGGCCAACCTGGTCGAGGCCGATCTGTTGGTGATTCTCACTGATCGTGACGGCATGTTCGACGCCGATCCGCGCAACAACCCTGACGCCAAGCTGATTTACGAGGCGCGTGCCGATGATCCGGCGCTGGACGCAGTCGCGGGTGGTACCGGCGGTGCGCTTGGTCGTGGCGGTATGCAGACCAAATTGCGCGCGGCGCGTCTGGCGGCGCGTTCCGGGGCTCACACGATCATCGTGGGTGGGCGTCTGGAGCGTGTGCTGGATCGTTTGAAGGCAGGCGAGCGCATCGGCACCTTGCTGTCGCCTGAGCGCGGTCTGCTGGCGGCGCGCAAGCAGTGGCTGGCCGGGCACCTACAGACCCGTGGCACGCTGGTGCTGGATGAGGGTGCGGTAGCGGCGTTGTCTCAGGGTAATAAAAGTCTGCTGCCGGTTGGTGTAAAACTGGTTCAAGGCAGCTTCCGTCGCGGCGAAATGGTGGTGTGCGTGGCGCCGGACGGTCGTGAGATTGCTCGTGGCCTGGCTAACTACAGTGCGCTTGAGGCGCAAAAAATCATCGGTCAATCGTCTGAGGCGATTGTCGGTCTGTTGGGTTACATGGCGGAGCCAGAGCTGGTTCACCGCGATAACCTGATTCTGGTTTAAGGAAAACGCGAATGCGCATGGCAAAAGGATTGTTGGGGTTGCTGTTGGCGATGCCGCTGCTGGCTTCGGCGGAAGAAATCGGTCAGGTGTCGACCGTGTTCAAGTTCGTCGGGCCGAATGACCGCATTATCGTCGAGGCTTTCGACGATCCTAAGGTCGATGGCGTGACCTGCTACCTGTCGCGAGCCAAGACCGGCGGTGTTAAAGGCGGTCTGGGGTTGGCCGAGGATCGGGCGGAAGCGTCTATCGCTTGTCGTCAGGTCGGGCCGATCAGCTTCAAGGGTGAGCTCAAGGATGGCGAGGAGGTGTTCAAGGAGCGCACGTCGTTGGTGTTCAAGACCATGCAGGTGGTGCGTTTCCTCGACAAGAAGCGCAATACACTGGTGTATCTGGTCTACAGCGACCGCTTGATCGAGGGTAGCCCACAGAATGCCGTGACCGCGATCCCGATTTTGCCGTGGACACACACTCAGTAATTTGATGCAAATCCAAATGTGGGAGCGGGCTTGCTCGCGAAGAGGTCATAACATTCAACATCATTGTTGACTGTTCCACCGCTTTCGCGAGCAAGTCTGCTCCCACTTTTTTTGCGCCGCATTCACTAAATCGCAGGCAATAAAAAACCGACCCTGGGGTCGGTTTTTTAATGAGCGTGTCGCTTAGGCTGCAACGGCAAGGTTCAGAGCCTTGACGTGGCCATTCAGACGGCTCTTATGGCGAGCGGCTTTGTTCTTGTGGATGATGCCTTTATCGGCCATACGGTCGATAACTGGCACGGCCAGAACGTAAGCAGCTTGCGCTTTTTCAGCGTCTTTTGCGTCGATGGCTTTAACTACATTCTTGATGTAGGTACGAACCATGGAACGCAGGCTGGCGTTGTGGCTGCGACGCTTCTCAGCCTGTTTTGCACGTTTGCACGTTTTTTGGCGGAAGGTGTGTTGGCCACCGTCGAGCTCCTCGAAAGACTTTTTAGGAAATAGCAAACAAAATAGGCCGCGAATCATGCCGATGAGTTGAAGTCTTGTCAAGGGCGGTTGAGACGTTCCGCTAAGTGGTAGGTGAGAGCGACGGGATATTTCTTTCCGGCGTGCGACCTGTAAACTCGCGAGCTTTGGCTCTGTGCTGTTGCGGCGCGGAGTATCGCATAAGTGGGCGGTTTGTTCGCCTGCTGTTTATCGACAGGCAAAAACTCTTCAATGAACCTGCTTAAATCGTTGGCCGCCGTCAGCTCTATCACGATGCTTTCCCGGGTTCTGGGCTTCGTCCGTGACACGCTCGTCGCGCGGATATTTGGCGCCGGGATGGCCACAGACGCCTTCTTTATTGCCTTCAAACTGCCCAACCTGTTGCGGCGCATCTTCGCCGAAGGGGCGTTTTCCCAGGCCTTCGTGCCGATTCTGGCGGAATACAAAAGTCAGCAGGGCGAAGAGGCGACACGAACCTTTATCGCTTATGTTTCGGGCTTGCTCACGCTGGTACTGGCGCTGGTGACGATTCTCGGGATGATTGCGGCGCCCTGGGTAATCTGGGTAACGGCCCCGGGTTTTACCAACACACCGGAAAAATTCCAGCTGACCTCCAGCCTGTTGCGGGTGACCTTTCCTTATATATTACTGATCTCGCTGTCCTCGCTGGCCGGGGCGATTCTCAATACCTGGAACCGTTTTTCGGTGCCGGCCTTCGTGCCGACCCTGCTCAACGTCAGCATGATCATCTTCGCGCTGTTCCTGACGCCGTACTTCGATCCGCCGGTAATGGCTCTGGGCTGGGCGGTGCTGGCCGGTGGCCTGGCGCAATTGCTCTATCAACTACCGCACCTGAAAAAAATCGGCATGTTGGTGTTGCCGCGCCTGAATCTGCGCGATACCGGCGTCTGGCGAGTGATGAAACAGATGCTGCCGGCGATCCTCGGGGTCTCGGTCAGCCAGATCTCGCTGATCATCAACACTATTTTTGCCTCGTTTCTGGTGGCGGGTTCGGTGTCCTGGATGTATTACGCCGACCGCCTGATGGAGTTGCCATCCGGCGTTCTGGGTGTGGCGCTGGGGACGATTCTGCTGCCGACGCTGGCCAAGACCTACGCCAGCAAGGACCGCCACGAGTACTCGCGAATTCTCGATTGGGGCCTGCGCCTGTGCTTTGTGCTGGTGCTGCCGTGCTCGCTGGCACTGGGGATTCTGGCCGAGCCGCTGACCGTTTCGCTGTTCCAGTACGGTCAGTTCAGCGCATTTGATGCCTCGATGACTCAGCGCGCACTGGTTGCCTACTCGGTTGGTTTACTCGGAATTATCGTGATTAAAGTGCTGGCGCCGGGTTTCTATGCGCAACAAAACATTCGTACGCCGGTAAAAATCGCGATTTTCACGCTGGTCGTCACTCAGCTCTTCAATCTGGCCTTGATCGGCCCGTTGAAACACGCGGGGCTGGCACTGGCCATTAGCGCTGGCGCATGCCTCAACGCCAGCCTGTTGTTCTATCAGTTGCGCAAACAGAAAATGTATCAGCCACAGCCAGGCTGGGGCATGTTCGGGCTTAAACTGGTGGTTGCAGTGACGGTGATGTCCGCGGTTCTGCTGGGGTTGATGCATTTCATGCCGGCCTGGGGCGAAGGGCACATGCTGGAGCGCTTCCTGCGTCTGGGGGCTTTGGTCAGTGCCGGTGTGGTGGCCTATTTCGGTATGTTGGCGCTGATGGGCTTCCGTCTGCGGGACTTCAATCGCAAGGCGCTGAACTGAAGATATTGCGTCAATAATCACGGGGCGGGCGTCGGTTTTGTCAGCTCGATCACTTTGGGTTACGGTGTTGCCTGTCGTCGGCCGCCGGGTGTGGTTATAATCGACCACTTTATGAGCAAGAAGCGCGTTATGCAGCTGGTTCGAGGCCTCCACAATCTGCGCCCCCAGCATCGGGGCTGTGTCGCCACTATTGGCAACTTTGACGGTGTTCACCGTGGTCACCAGGCTATCCTGGCCCGGCTGCGTGAGCGTGCGCTCGAGTTGGGTGTACCCAGCTGCGTGGTGATTTTCGAGCCGCAGCCGCGTGAATTTTTTGCCCCGGACACGGCTCCGGCCCGTCTGGCGCGCTTGCGCGACAAGCTGCAACTGCTGGCCGCCGAAGGTGTCGACCGGGTTCTGTGCCTGGCCTTCAATCATCGTTTGAGCAAGCTCAGTGCCGCCGAGTTCGTCGACACCATTCTGGTCGATGGCTTGGGCGTGCAGCATCTGGAGGTCGGAGACGACTTCCGCTTCGGCTGTGATCGGGTAGGGGATTTCGATTTCCTGCAACAGGCAGGCACAGTTCAGGGGTTCACCGTCGAAGCGGCGCAGACCGTTGAACTGGACGGTTTGCGTGTCAGCAGCACCCAGGTGCGTAATGCCTTGGCCGCGGCTGATTTTGCCTTGGCCGAGCGATTGCTCGGTCATCCGTTCGGGATTGCCGGGCGGGTTCTGCACGGGCAGAAACTGGCGCGCCAATTGGGCACGCCAACGGCCAACGTGCAACTCAAGCGTCGTCGTGTACCACTGACCGGGGTTTACCTGGTCAGCGTCGAGGTCGACGGCAAGACCTGGCCGGGAGTCGCCAATATTGGTGTTCGGCCAACGGTTGAAGGTGATGGCAAAGCCCACCTTGAAGTCCATATTCTAGATTTTGCCGGCGATCTGTATGACCGGCGTTTGACGGTGGTTTTCCACCATAAGCTGCGCGAAGAGCAGCGTTTCGCCTCTCTGGAGGCGCTTAAGACGGCGATCAATGCGGATGTCGCCGCCGCCCGTGCCTATGCCGCACCTAGCGCCAATCGCTAATGAAGAGCCTTAAATGACCGACTATAAAGCCACGCTAAACCTTCCGGACACCGCCTTCCCAATGAAGGCCGGCCTGCCTCAGCGCGAACCGCAGATTCTGCAGCGCTGGGACAGCATTGGCCTGTACCAGAAGTTGCGTGAGATTGGTAAGGATCGTCCGAAGTTCGTTCTGCACGACGGTCCTCCGTACGCCAACGGCACCATTCATATCGGTCATGCGCTCAACAAGATTCTCAAGGACATGATCATCCGCTCGAAAACTCTTTCGGGTTTCGACGCGCCTTATGTTCCGGGCTGGGACTGCCACGGTCTGCCGATCGAGCACAAAGTCGAAGTGACCCATGGCAAGAACCTCACCGCGGATAAAACCCGTGAGCTGTGCCGTGCCTACGCCACCGAGCAGATCGAAGGCCAGAAGTCCGAGTTCATCCGTCTGGGCGTGCTGGGCGATTTCGCCAACCCGTACAAGACCATGGATTTCAAGAACGAGGCCGGTGAAATCCGCGCCTTGGCTGAAATCGTCAAGGGTGGTTTCGTATTCAAGGGCCTCAAGCCTGTGAACTGGTGCTTCGACTGCGGTTCGGCCCTGGCTGAAGCCGAAGTTGAATACGAGAACAAAAAGTCCTCGACCATCGACGTGGCCTTCCCGATCGCTGACGAAGCCAAACTGGCGGCTGCGTTCGGCCTGCCATCGTTGGGCAAACCGGCTTCGATCGTGATCTGGACCACCACCCCGTGGACCATCCCGGCCAACCAGGCGCTGAACGTTCACCCTGAGTTCAACTACGCCCTGGTCGACGTCGGCGACAAACTGCTGGTACTGGCTGAAGAGCTGGTCGAGTCCTGTCTGGCTCGCTACAACCTTGAAGGTTCGGTCATCGCTACCGCGACTGGCGCGGCGCTGGAACTGATCAATTTCCGTCATCCGTTCTACGATCGTCTGTCGCCGGTTTACCTGGCCGAGTACGTCGAGCTGGGTGCCGGCACTGGCGTGGTTCACTCCTCGCCAGCCTACGGCGTAGACGACTTTGTGACCTGCAAAGCTTACGGCATGGTCAACGACGACATCCTGAACCCGGTGCAAAGCAACGGCGTTTACGTGCCGTCACTGGAGTTCTTCGGCGGCCAGTTCATCTGGAAGGCCAATCCGGCCATCGTCGACAAACTGACGGAAGTCGGTGCGCTGCTGCACACCAGCATCATCGAACACAGCTACATGCACTGCTGGCGTCACAAAACCCCGCTGATCTACCGCGCTACCGCGCAGTGGTTCATCGGCATGGACAAACAGCCAGCGACTGGCGACACCTTGCGCAAGCGCGCGATCAAAGCCATTGAAGACACCAAATTCGTTCCGGCCTGGGGCCAGGCGCGTCTGCACTCGATGATCGCCAACCGTCCGGACTGGTGCATCTCCCGTCAGCGTAACTGGGGCGTGCCGATCCCGTTCTTCCTGCACAAGGAAAGCGGCGAGCTGCACCCGCGCACCGTCGAGCTGATGGAAGAGGTCGCCAAGCGCGTCGAAGTCGAAGGCATCGAAGCCTGGTTCAAGATGGACGCGACCGAGCTGCTCGGTGACGACGCGCCGCAATACGACAAGATCAGCGACACCCTTGATGTCTGGTTCGATTCGGGCACCACACACTGGCATGTCCTGCGCGGTTCGCACCCGATGGGCCACGAAACCGGTCCGCGTGCCGACCTGTACCTGGAAGGTTCCGACCAACACCGCGGCTGGTTCCACTCGTCGCTGTTGACCGGTTGCGCCATCGACAACCACGCGCCGTACCGCGAACTGCTGACCCACGGTTTCACCGTCGACGAAGCCGGCCGCAAAATGTCCAAGTCCCTGGGCAACGTGATCGCGCCGCAGAAGGTCAACGACACCCTGGGCGCCGACATCATGCGTCTGTGGGTTGCTTCGACCGATTACTCGGGTGAAATGGCGGTTTCCGACCAGATCCTGCAACGCAGTGCGGACGCCTACCGGCGGATCCGTAACACCGCGCGCTTCCTGCTTTCCAACCTGACCGGTTTCAACCCGGCCACCGACATCCTGCCGGCAGAAGAAATGCTCGCGCTGGACCGTTGGGCCGTGGACCGTACCTTGCTGCTGCAACGCGAGCTGCAAGAGCACTACGGCGAATACCGTTTCTGGAACGTCTACTCCAAGATCCACAACTTCTGCGTGCAGGAGCTGGGCGGTTTCTACCTCGACATCATCAAGGACCGTCAGTACACAACTGGCGCCAACAGCAAGGCCCGCCGTTCGGCGCAAACCGCGCTGTTCCACATCTCCGAAGCACTGGTGCGCTGGATCGCGCCGATCCTCGCCTTCACCGCTGATGAGCTGTGGCAGTACCTGCCGGGCGAGCGCAATGAATCGGTCATGCTCAACACCTGGTACGAAGGCCTCAGCGAGTTGCCGGAAGGCTTCGAACTGGACCGCGCCTACTGGGAGCGGATCATGGCGGTCAAGGTCGCGGTCAACAAGGAAATGGAAATCCAGCGCGCGGCCAAGGCCGTGGGCGGTAACCTGCAAGCTGAAGTGACGCTGTTCGCCGAAGAAGCGCTGAGCGCCGACCTGGCCAAACTGAGCAACGAACTGCGCTTTGTGTTGATCACCTCGACGGCAAGCATTGCACCGTTTGTGCAAGCGCCGGCCGACGCGGTAGAAACCGAAGTCAGCGGTCTGAAGCTCAAAGTGGTCAAGTCGAGCTTCGCCAAGTGCGCCCGTTGCTGGCACTGCCGCGAAGACGTCGGTGTGAACCCGGAGCATCCGGAAATCTGCGGTCGTTGTGTCGACAACATCAGCGGTGCTGGCGAGGTTCGTCACTATGCCTAATGCTGCTAGCCGTTTCGGACGGTTGAGCTGGCTCTGGTTGAGCGTGCTGGTTCTGGTCATTGACCAGGCCAGCAAGTTCTACTTCTCAGGCTCGCTGACCATGTACCAGCAAATCGTGGTAATCCCCGATTACTTCAGCTGGACCCTGGCCTACAACACTGGCGCAGCGTTCAGCTTCCTGGCTGACAGCTCCGGCTGGCAACGCTGGTTGTTCGCCCTGATCGCGGTCGTGGTCAGTGCGGTGCTGGTGGTCTGGCTCAAGCGTCTGGGGCGCAACGAAACCTGGCTGGCGGTTGCGCTGGCACTGGTTTTGGGTGGCGCGCTGGGCAACCTGTACGACCGCATTGCCCTGGGCCATGTGATCGATTTCATTCTGGTGCATTGGCAGAACCGCTGGTATTTCCCGGCGTTCAATTTTGCCGACAGCGCCATCAGCGTCGGGGCCGTGATGCTCGCGCTGGATATGTTCAAAAGTAAAAAGACCGGAGACGCCGTTCATGACTGAACAGGTATTGGCTGAGCAACGCATCGGCCAGAACACGGAAGTCACCTTGCACTTTGCATTGCGCCTGGAGAACGGCGACACCGTCGACAGCACCTTCGACAAAGCCCCGGCGACCTTCAAGGTCGGCGACGGTAACCTGTTGCCAGGTTTCGAAGCAGCCCTGTTTGGCTTCAAGGCGGGCGACAAGCGTAATCTGAGCATCGCGCCGGAAAACGCTTTTGGTCAGCCCAACCCGCAAAACGTGCAGATCATCCCGCGTTCGCAGTTCCAGGATATGGAACTGTCCGAAGGCCTGCTGGTGATCTTCAACGATGCGGCGAATACTGAGCTGCCCGGTGTGGTCAAAGCTTTCGATGACGCTCAGGTGACCATCGACTTCAACCACCCGCTGGCTGGCAAGACATTGACCTTTGACGTAGAAATCATCAACGTCAAAGCGCTGTAACTGACCAAATACGGTCAGTAGGAGCAAAGCTTGCTCGCGATGGCGTCATTACATTCAACATCAATGTTGACTGACGCACCGTCATCGCGAGCAAGCTTTGCTCCTACAGGGTTGTAATGATCTAATTTCTTGCGCGCAAGACACGAGGCACAGCATGCAAATCAAACTCGCCAACCCCCGTGGCTTCTGCGCCGGTGTGGACCGCGCGATCGAAATCGTCAACCGTGCCCTGGAAGTCTTCGGGCCGCCGATCTATGTGCGCCACGAAGTGGTCCACAACAAATTCGTCGTTGAAGACCTGCGCGCACGCGGGGCGATCTTCGTCGAAGAACTGGATCAGGTGCCGGACGACGTCATCGTGATTTTCAGCGCCCATGGGGTTTCCCAGGCTGTTCGTACTGAAGCCGCAGGCCGCGGCCTGAAAGTTTTCGATGCGACCTGCCCATTGGTGACCAAAGTGCACATCGAGGTGGCGCGCTACAGTCGCGACGGTCGTGAATGCATTCTGATCGGCCATGCCGGTCACCCGGAAGTCGAAGGCACGATGGGGCAGTACGACGCCAGCAACGGTGGTGCGATCTACCTCGTCGAAGACGAAAAAGACGTCGCCGCGCTGAACGTACGCGACCCTGAAAAACTCGCTTTCGTCACTCAAACCACCTTGTCGATGGACGACACCAGCCGTGTGATCGATGCCTTGCGCACGCGTTTCCCGGCGATTGGCGGCCCGCGCAAGGACGACATCTGCTACGCCACGCAAAACCGTCAGGACGCGGTCAAGCAACTGGCTGACGAATGCGACGTGGTGCTGGTAGTCGGTAGCCCGAACAGCTCCAACTCCAACCGTTTGCGCGAACTGGCTGAGCGCATGTCCACCCCGGCGTACCTGATCGACGGCGCCGAAGACATGCAACGCAGCTGGTTCGAGGGCGTCGAGCGTATCGGCATCACCGCCGGGGCTTCGGCACCGGAAGTGCTGGTTCGTGGTGTCATCGAGCAATTGCAGGCCTGGGGCGCTACCGGTGCCGATGAACTGGCCGGTCGCGAGGAGAACGTCACCTTCTCCATGCCCAAAGAGCTACGCGTTCGCTCCCTGCTCTGATTCTTCACCTCTCGCGCACAAGGCCTGCTCGGCCTTGTCGCTGCGCAGGCTGACGCGGCCGCTTCGGGACAGCACCACCTGGTGATGGCTGACCGGCTCGCGTTCCGCGCAGATGTGCAACGTCCCGGCCTGAAATGCACCGCCGGGCAACAGCGGCTCGCCGAGACTGCTGAACCGTACAAAACTCTTCACTGGCCGGTTACCCACGATAGGCACACTTGCACCTGACTGGCGCTCGATCAGCAGCGGGTTGCTGCTGTCCTGATGACCCTTGCCACTGATGTCCAGAATGATTCGCCAGCCCTGGCCCCAATCGTCGTTTAGCGCGTGGATGACAATGGTCTGATGACGCAGGATGGCCTCGGTGCGGGCATTGCGCATGCCGCTGGCGAGCGTTTGCGCTGCGTTCTCGCGGTGCACCGATTGTGTGTACTCGCTGAGCAGCGGACTCACCAGTTGCAGAGCGATCGCCGCAATTGCCAGTCCGATAAGCAGTTCGATCAGGCCGAAACCCTTCTGATGCATGACGTCTCCTTCCCTGGAGAGGGCGTTGGTTTGCGAAATGAGTGTCAAAACAACGCTACGGTCCCCGGTTGAATGTTCTAGCTTGATACAGCTAGGTGTAGTCGTTGGCAGCGGAGGGCAGCGATGAATCATCGTACAAAAGGTTTCACGTTGATCGAATTGCTGGTGACCCTCGCGGTGCTGGTGGTTCTGATCACCCTGGCGGTGCCTGCGTTTACCCGCTCGGTGCAAAACGCCAAGGCCGATACCGAGATCAGCGATCTGCAGCGAGGACTCAATTACGCCCGGCTGGAGGCGATCGACCGTGGCGTCACCACGAGGATCCGGCCAACCGCCGGCGATAGTGTCTGGACCGGGGAGTTGACGGTGTACGACAGCACCGGCACACCGGCGAATGTATTG
Source organism: Pseudomonas sp. NPDC087697 (assembly GCF_044743155.1). Taxonomy (NCBI): domain Bacteria; kingdom Pseudomonadati; phylum Pseudomonadota; class Gammaproteobacteria; order Pseudomonadales; family Pseudomonadaceae; genus Pseudomonas; species Pseudomonas sp. NPDC087697. The sequence goes on from NZ_JBIUVW010000068.1 coordinate 12,555, forward strand.
CGGGTTGTTCCGGCGATGAGCAGCGGCGCCACTCTGACGCTAACCTCTGGAGTGACCAGCATCGATTTCAACAACCTGGGTGGGTTGTCGGCGCCGGCCACGGCAGTGCTGATCAATTATGTATTAGGGGCGCAGAGCCGGACGCTCAGCGTGTGTTTGAACGGAAGGATTGTCTTGAGTGGAAGCTGCGGATGACGGGATCGCGTGCACAGGACGGCATGACACTGATCGAAGTGTTGGTTGCGTTATTGATTCTGGGGGTAGGGCTGCTGGGAGCGGCGGCGATTCAGCTCAATGCGCTGAAATACACCGACAGCTCGTTGATGAGCAGCCAGGCGAGTTTTATCGCCTACGACATGATGGACCGGATTCGCGCCAATTCCGGAGCCGACTACACCGTCATGCCACCGACCTCGGGTAATTTGAATGTCACTCGGGATCAGGACCTGTATGACTTCACCACCAATATCACAAGCTTCGGCGGCCCGACCGCCACGGGTAGCATTACCCAGAATCAGCGGGTCTACACCATCACCATAACGTGGGACGACTCTCGGGCAGCCGCCGCTAGTTCGACCCGCAGCTTTGTCCTGAGCAGTCGTGCCACGGTCGATCCGGTGGCGACGCCATGAACCGTTCATCCCGAGGTTTTGGCCTGATCGAACTGATGATCGCCCTGGCGATCAGCCTGATCGTTGTGCTCGGCGTGGCACAAATTTTTATTTCGGCGAAAAGCACTTACGTCAGCCAGAACACCTCTGCGGGGATGCAGGAGGACGCGCGTTTTGTCCTGAGCAAGATGATTCAGGAAATCCGCATGGTCGGCATGTTCGGTTGCCTGGGGGCGATTACCGATGCGAGTTCGGCCGGTGACTTCAATGCCAACCAGATCACTCCCATCAGTTGGGATAACACCGCGCTTAAATTGACTCTGGTGACCTCCGATGTCGGCGGCAACGGTGGCGCGCCCACCTGGACCGTGGTGTCTGACTGCCGAACCAGTGCAACGGCCTACACCGGAGCGCGCACCCCGGCAGCCGGGCAATTGGCGTTTCCTATCCGGCGGTTGGCCTACAGCCTCAGCAATGGCCAGATCCTGATGACCACGGGCACCGGCCCCGCATCGGCGGTACTGGTGAACAACGTCAGTGCCTTCAACGTGACCTTCGGCATGGCCACCAGCGCCACCGACGTTGCCGCGTCGAGTTACAGCAGCAACCCGACCGACCCGACGCGAATCCGCAGTGTGCGCTTGACGCTGACCCTGACGGATCCCAACAACCGCGTGCGCAATCAGACCTTCAACGTGGTTGCCGCTTTGCGCAACCGGTTGATGTAAGGGGGATGCCGATGATTCTTTCTCCCCTCAAGGCACACGCTCAGCGCGGCATGGCGCTGCTGATGAGCCTGGTGTTTCTGCTGTTGTTGACGCTGATCGGTATTTCTTCGATGCAGAACGCCACGCTCCAGGAAAAAATGGCCGGCAGCGTGACGTTGCGCAATCAATCCTTCCAGGGCGCAGAAGCGGCGCTGCGTATTGGTGAAAGTGCCGTGCAACTGAGTACATACACCCTGGTGGCGTGCGCCAATACCACCCAGTGTGCACCGCCGGCCGAATCCTCGGTGGTCACGGCAGCGGGGCTCAACTCCACTTCCGGGGTCACCTGGATCGCTGCCGGCAGCGGCTTTTATGGCGTACAGAACATCGGCACCACGCTGAGCGCCGTGAATGTTCCGAGCAACACCTCGGCGACGCTCTACCGAGTGACCGCCGTCGGGTTGGCGGGCACCTCGCGCAGTGTGGTGGAGAGCATCTATGCCAAATACTGATGTTCGTCGCCAGACGTGGCGTAGTTGGCTGTCGCAACTCGTCTGCGGTGGGTTGCTGGGCCTGTATCTGGCCGCTCCGGTTTATGCCTTCACGCCATCGGATGCACCGCTGCTCAACGCTGCGGCAGTAGCGCCGAACGTGATGCTGCTGCTCGATGATTCGGGGAGCATGAACAGCATCATCTACGCCCCCGGTTTTGATCCGACGGTGTCACGGACTCCGGCCAGGCAATGCAATGCGCATGTAGGGTTGTGTTTGAACGGGTCAGACATCGTCGGTGACCCGATCCTGTTGTCGAGTTTGCCGCAGTCCGGTTGCGCCAGCGGTTACTACGCGTTCTACAACAACAGCACGACGCCGCTGTGTCTCAAGCTTCCCGACCCGGTGGGTAACGGCAATACCCGTTACTACGATAACTACATCTCCTACCTGGTGAGTCTGGCCAATGGCAGCAACCGCGACTTCACCGACGGCTCGATACCAAATGACTACCGAATCAACGTGGCGCGCAACGTTGCCACGGCGCTGATCACCAGCAATCGCGGGCTGCGTTTCGGTCTGGCAACCTTTAACCCGCCGGACAGCGGCAACGGCAATGGCAACGGCAATGGCAACGGCAATGGCAACGGCAATGGCAATGGCAATGGCAATGGCAATGGCAACGGTGGTGGTGGCGGGTATATCGCCAACGCGATCAGCGATCTGACGGTGGTCAGCGGCAGCGTTACCCAAGCCCAGGCGGACGCCAACTACAACGCGCTGATCTCCGCAATCAGCGGCCTGAGCGCAATAGCCAACACACCGCTGGCGGAAACCTACTACGAAATCACCCGCTATTTTCGCGGCATGACGCCGTACTACAACTCGACGCCAACCACCTACACAAGCCCGATCCAGTACCGCTGCCAGAAGAACTACGGCGTGGTCATCACCGATGGCCTGCCAACCTTTGACCGGACTTTCCCGACCAACGATCCGCTGGGTGGCACCCGGCTGCCCAACTGGGATGGGATCAACAACGATGGTAACAACCTCAACGGCGATAACGAGGGTGACACCCTGTACCTGGACGATATCGCCAAATTCGCTTTCGACATCGACATGCGCTCCACCGGCACTGATCTGGCGGGTAAAAGCTGGAGCTCGGCAGACTTCCCCAAGCAGAACATGAACACCTACACGGTGGGGTTCACGACCGCCAATCAGATGTTGTTGGATGCGGCCAACTACGGACAGGGCAAGTATTATCAGGCAACCGACAGCGCCAGCCTCAACACTGCGTTATCAGCAGCCTTGAGCGACATCACCGCCAAGGCCGGCTCGGGTGGCAGCGGCGTCACCAGCAGCAACACGGTGGCCAGTGGTTCCAGTTATTTCCAGACCAGCTACGACCCCAAGGACTGGCGTGGCACCATCAAATCCTTTGGCTTCAACTCCAGCGGCGCCGTAAACACTGCGTCAGTGCTGTGGACCACCGACACGGCCATCGTCCCAGGTGCGACGGCGCCGACTTATCAGTCCTGGAACACCGCAATCAACACGGCGGTCACTTTGGCCTATGGCAACTTCTCCAGCACCCAGCAAACCAGCCTCAGCCAGAACCTGCCAACCGGCATCGGCGGCAGCGATCTGGTGGAGTGGAGCAAGGGCACCAACAAAACCGGCTTGAAGACCCGCACTGTGCTGCTTGGGGACATCATCAACTCGCCTTTGGCGCTGGCATCGCCCACCGACAAAACTGCTTCTGACCTGGCCGGCAGCACCAGTTACAGCACGTTCCTGACCAGCAAAGCCGCGAGCATGAACACCAGCCTGGTGGTGAATGCCAACGACGGTTTTGTGAATGTCATCAACAGAGGCAACGGCGCACGGCGTTACGCCTACATGCCTTCCAGCGTGCTGCCGTCGCTGCACTTCATCGCCGACACCGGTTACATCAATGGCACCAGCCACAAGTTTCTCAATGATGGTCAGGTTGGCGTGTTCGATGCCCAGCTCAACAGCGCCTGGAAAACCCTGGCCCTGGGCGGCGTGGGAGCAGGCGGCAAGACCTTTTACGCCGTGCAGCTTTTCGATGGGACGGCGGGGAACGTGACCAATGCATTGTGGGAAATCAGTGCACCGACCACCGCCAACACCGCGAACACATTCAATGACCTGGGTTATGCCTATGCGCGGCCGGAAGTGGCACGCTTGGCCGACGGTCGTTGGGCGGCGTTCATATCCAACGGCTACGGCAGCAACTCGGGCGTTGCCGCGCTGTACGTGGTGGATATTCGCGACGGTTCGCTGATCAGGAAAATCGTTATCGACAGCACCGAAACCACCAATGGCCTGTCATCGGTCAAGCTCAAGGTCGACTCGCAAAGCATTGTGCAGGCGGCCTATGGTGGCGATTTGAAAGGCCGGTTGTGGAAGTTCGACTTGAGCAGTTCAAACACCAGCAGCTGGGGCGTGGCCTTTTCCGGTAAGCCGCTATTCACTGCGCCAGGCGGTGCGACGCAGCCGATTACTGCGCAACCGTTGCTGGCGGACCATCCGATCAACGGCAAAGAGGTGTTTTTCGGCACCGGGAAATTCAACGAGACAGCTGACAAGCTCAGCAAGGACCTGCAAGCGTTCTATGGGGTTTGGGATGCCGATGGCGGCTCGGGGCAGATCACCGTGTCGAGCTTGCAGGCGCAGGCCGTCACTGGTGTGTTCACGGGAACTGCAGGGGGGCAGTTCATCACTACCTCGCAGAACCCCGTGACCTATCCTGCGCAGAACGGCTGGTACTTGCCGCTGGTGTACAACAATGCCCTGACCGGTGAGCGGGTGATCAACCAGGCTGCTCTGGTGCTCGGGCGAATTGTGTTTACCACGGCCGCGGTCGACACCACGGACCCCTGTTCAAGTTTTGGCACCGGCAAACTGGTCGAACTCGATGCGTTCAGCGGTAAGATGCTCAACTACGCGGTGCTCGACACCAATGGCGATGGCCTGGTCGACAGTACCGACAGCATATCCAGCGGGGTGATCTTTACCGGTGGTATCCCGACACTGAACGCGATCGTCAACGGTGCAGCCCGCAAAATCGTGAACGACTCCAGTGGTGGCATCACCACCCTGGTTGAAAAATCCGGCGGCGGCAGCCGCCGAATCATGTGGCGACAAATACAGTAAGTGAGAGTTGAGGCAATGCGCAGATCCAACCAAGGTTTTACCCTGATCGAAATCATGATCGTGATCGCGATCATCGGGATTGTGGTGACCATATCCGCTCCGCTCCTTACCGAGTACGTGAAGAGAAGCCATCGCACCGAAATTGCCGGGCTGCTTTCCGAGCAGGCACAAAACCTTGAACGGTTCTATTCGAAGAACAATGTGTACACCAACGCTACCGGGTTGAGTGCTGGCAACGACTACTACACCCTCACCCCGACATTGACCGATCAGACCTTCCTGCTGACCGCCACGCGTAAAGCCGGGTCAACCATGGCCAGTGACAAATGTGGCGATTTCACCCTCACCAACACTGGCGTCAGAGGTATGAACAATGCGACGACCGGGCTGACCACCAAAGATTGCTGGGGTCGCTGAGTACCTTTCCTCGGGCGCGTTAGACGCCCGCTGTCTTTTTAATTGTTGGATCAGATGATGGCCAAGCAACAGCAAGTGGTGATTGTCGGCGGCGGGGTAATCGGCCTGCTGACCGCGTTTAATCTGGCGTCACAGGTGCAGAGCGTGGTCCTGCTGGATCGCTCGAACGTGGGCCAGGAATCTTCCTGGGCCGGCGGCGGCATCGTTTCGCCGCTGTACCCGTGGCGCTACAGCCCGGCGGTCACCGCATTGGCTCACTGGTCCCAGGACTTTTATCCACAGCTGGCCGAACGTTTGTTCGCGGCCACCGGAGTCGATCCCGAGGTTCACACCACGGGCTTGTATTGGCTGGATCTGGATGACGAGGCCGAGGCGCTCGCCTGGGCCAAGCGGGAAAACCGTCCGCTGAGCCCTGTGGATATCTCGGCTACTCACGATGCCGTACCGGTATTGGGTCCGGGGTTCTCGCGGGCGATCTACATGGCCGATGTGGCTAACGTTCGTAACCCGCGATTGGTGAAATCCCTCAAGGCGGCTTTGCTGGCGCTGCCCAACGTAACCATTCATGAGCAGTGCGAGGTGAGCGCGTTCATTCGTGAAGGCGATGCCGTGGTGGGTGTAGAAACTTCAAAAGGCCCGATCCATGGCGATCAGGTGGTGTTGACTGCCGGTGCCTGGAGCGGTGATTTGCTGAAAACCCTGGGCCTGACGTTGCCGGTGGAGCCGGTCAAAGGTCAGATGATCCTCTACAAGTGTGCATCGAACTTCCTGTCGAGCATGGTTCTGGCCAAGGGCCGTTATGCCATTCCGCGCCGCGACGGGCACATCCTGATCGGCAGTACGCTGGAACACGAAGGGTTCGACAAGACACCGACCGAGTCAGCGCTGGAAAGCCTCAAGGCCTCGGCGGTCGAGCTGATTCCGGCGTTGGCGCAAGCCGAGGTGGTCGGGCATTGGGCGGGGCTGCGGCCGGGTTCGCCGGAGGGGATTCCGTACATTGGTGCGGTGCCAGGGTTTGCCGGGTTGTGGCTCAATTGCGGGCATTACCGCAATGGCCTGGTGTTGGCGCCGGCCTCCTGCCAACTGTTCGCCGACGTGATGCTCGGCCGTGAACCGGTTATCGATCCGGCGCCGTATGCGCCGACCGGGCGAATCTGAACATCAAAAGATCGCAGCCTGCGGCAGCTCCTACAAGGAGTCCAGCGTAGATACCGTCTTGAGCCTCACCGGGCAAGCGCAAGTTTCGGGTCAAAGGGTTGACCCGACTTGAGCACGCCGTAAACGAAGTGCAACAGCT
>NZ_JBIUVW010000069.1:0-18773 GCF_044743155.1 Pseudomonas sp. NPDC087697
AAGCTGTTGCACTTCGTTTACGGCGTGCTCAAGTCGGGTCAACCCTTTGACCCGAAACTTGCGCTTGCCCGGTGAGGCTCAAGACGGTATCTACGCAAATCCGTAGGAGCTGCCGCAGGCTGCGATCTCTTGATGTTGAGCTACTCGATCACCAACCGCCCCAACCGCTGCCTGAGCATGCGGTTCTCGGCGCGCAGTTGCTGCACTTCTTCAAGCAAGTCGAGCGCCAGGGCGACGCCTTCCCATTCCAGTTCCAGGTCGCGGCGCAACTTGGCGGCGCGCTTGGCGACCGCCAGTTCGTAGTCGTTGAAACGCCAATCCTTGGGCAGTGCGCCCTGAGGCTCGAGGATGCCGTGTTCGACGATTTCGATCACGTAGACGTCCGACAAATCGGTCGCCTCACAGAACTCTGCCATGTCCAGTTGAACGATCAGGGGACTGCTCATTGTCAGTTACTCCAGTGTTCCAGGATCAAAAGTGCTCCCGTGGATTAAAAGCGGCTTTCTTCGCCAGCTCCTGCCACAACGCCTTGACGTCATCGTCGGTGTGTTTGGGCATCACCGCCTTGAGTTGCACGAACAGGTAACCGCGCTGGCCCGCCTTGTTCAGCAGACCGTGGCCTTTGGCGCGCATGCGCTGGCCGTTCTGGCTACCGGCCGGAACTTTCAGGTTGATCTTGCCGGTCAGGGTCGGCACCGCGACTTCGGCACCCAGCGCCAGTTCCCACGGGGCCAACGGCAAGGTGATGATCAGGTTTTCACCTTCAACGTCGAATTTCGGGTGCGGCGCAAAACGAATGGTCAGGTACAAGTCGCCATTGGCGCCGCCACCGACACCCGGTGCGCCCTGGCCCTTGAGCCGAATGCGCTCACCATCGGTCACACCGGCCGGGATTTTTACGTTCAGGCTTTTGCTGGTGTTGCTGACATGCTGGCCGGCCGCGTTGTACTGCGGCACCTGGAAGCTGACCTTCTTCGATTCGCTCGAGAGGCTTTCTTCCAGAAAAATCGGTAATTCCATTTCCACGTCTTGCCCTCGACGACCGGCACTGCGGCCAGACTGTCCACCCCCGAAACCCGGGCCACGATTACCGAAGATCGAACTGAAGAAGTCCGAAAAATCGCCGCCATCCTGTCCACCAAAACCACCCGAACCGCCTCGTCCCTGCCAACCCGGCGGGCCCTGGAACGGTTGGCCGTGCTGGCCGTATTTGCGCAAGTCGTCGTATTCGGCGCGCTTGTCAGCGCTTTTCAGCGCTTCATAGGCCTCCGAGGCGTCCTTGAACTTGGCCTCGGCGTCTTTTTCCTTGCTGACGTCGGGGTGGTATTTGCGCGCCAGCTTGCGATAGGCGGCCTTGATCGCCTTATCGTCAGCGGTCGGCTCCACACCGAGAATCTTGTAATAGTCTTTGAAGTCCATCGAGGGAATCACCATCCGTTATCGATATCGCGCCACCTGCACAGCCTGCGCCGATTGGCGGTCGCGGGCTTGACCGATCTCAAGGTTGGGAGCGGGCAGCGCATCAGAAGTTTATCGGCAGCCGGGGCGGATCACTTGATCGCAGAGTGGCTGCCAGGCTCATGCCTGTAAGTTTGGGGAGTAAGGATAGTCTTTCAAGGCGCTTAAAGCTGCGAATTAGCGGATAGTCGGCCTTCGATTCTGCGCCGCTCTGACATACACTGCGCGGCCGTTTTTTAACCGGAACTCGAAAGACATGAAAAACGCATCTCCAGCCCGTGCCTGCGGTATCGACTTCGGCACGTCCAACTCCACTGTCGGTTGGCTGCGCCCTGGCATGGAAACGCTGATCGCGCTGGAGGACGACAAGATCACCCTGCCGTCGGTGGTCTTCTTCAATATGGAAGAACGCCGCCCGGTTTACGGCCGGCTGGCGCTGCACGAGTACCTGGAAGGCTACGAAGGCCGCTTGATGCGCTCGCTCAAGAGCCTGCTGGGTTCCAAGCTGATCAAGCACGATACCAGCGTTCTGGGCACGGCGATGCCGTTCAAGGACCTGCTGGGGCTGTTCATCGGCCAGCTGAAGCAGCGTGCCGAGACCGCCGCTGGTCGGGAATTCGAAGAAGTAGTGCTGGGGCGTCCGGTGTTTTTCGTCGATGACGATGAAATGGCCGACCAGGAAGCCGAAAACACCCTGGTGGACGTGGCCCGCGCCATCGGCTTCAAGGATGTCTCGTTCCAGTACGAGCCAATTGCAGCGGCGTTCGACTATGAGTCGACCATCGAAAAAGAAGAGCTGGTGCTGATCGTCGACATCGGCGGGGGTACGTCGGACTTCTCGCTGGTGCGCCTGTCCCCGGAACGCCGCAACCATGACAACCGCCACGACGACATCCTCGCCACCGGCGGTGTGCACATCGGCGGGACCGATTTCGACAAGCAACTGAGCCTGCAGGGCCTGATGCCGCTGTTCGGCTACGGCAGCCGGATGAAGAGCGGCGCCTACATGCCCACCAGCCACCACATGAACCTGGCGACCTGGCACACCATCAACTCGGTGTACTCGCAGAAGTCGACCCTGGCCCTGGGCAGCATGCGTTACGACATCGAAGACACCGGCGGCATCGATCGCCTGTTCAAGCTGATCGACCAACGCGCCGGGCATTGGCTGGCGATGGAAGTGGAAGAGACCAAGATCCAGCTGACCCACGCCGACAGTCGCCATGTGCCGCTGGACCGCATCGAACCGGGTTTGAGCGTGGAGCTGAGCCGGGCGCTGTTCGAGTCGGCCATCGACAATCTGCTGGAGCGGGTGCGCAACAGCGTTACTCAGCTGTTGAACGACGCCAATGTGCGAGTCGATCAGGTGGATACGGTGTTCTTCACCGGTGGTTCGAGCGGGATTCCAGCGCTGCGCAACAGCGTGTCGGCGATGCTGCCGAACGCGCGGCATGTGGAAGGGAACATCTTCGGCAGTATCGGCAGCGGGTTGGCGATTGAGGCGATGAAGCGTTATGGCTGAGAAGCAGCTGCAAGCTTTAAGCTTTAAGCTTTAAGCGGCAAGTAAAAGCAAATGGCGAACACCGCACTTGCTCTTACTTGTCGCTTGAAGCTTGCAACTTGTGGCTGCTTTCAAACCATCCCGATCTGCTTCAACTCGCTCTTCAAATACGCGTAATAAATCGGCCCAGCCACCACCCCTGGCAGGCCGAACGCGGCCTCGAACACCAGCATTGCCAGCAGCAACTCCCAGGACTTGGCACTGATCTGCCCGCCGACGATCCGCGCGTTGAGGAAATATTCCAGCTTGTGGATAAAGATCAGATACCCCAGCGCCGCCACCGCGACCCAGATCGACAGCGACAAGCCGACGATGGTGATCAGCGTGTTGGACATCAAGTTGCCGATCACCGGCAGCAAGCCCAGCAGGAAGGTCAGCACGATCAGGGTTTTGGTCAGCGGCAGCTTGATCCCGAACAACGGCAGGATCACCGCCAGGAAGATCCCGGTGAAGAAGGTGTTGAGCAGGGAAATCTTGATCTGTGCAAAGACGATATTGCGAAACGCTTGAACCAGCAGGTGCAAACGGTCGAACAGTGCGGCCGCCAAGGGTTTGCGTTTGGTCAAGTCAGGGACGCGTTGCAAGGCGATGATCGCCCCCAGCACCATGCCGATCAGCAACGTGACGAACATGTGCGCCGCGTCTTTGCCAACCAGTTGCAGATCGCTCAGGTGTTTGCTCAGCCACTCGCCAATGGCCACGCGAAATTCAGCGGCACTGGCGGGCAGATAAGCATCGATGAACGGCGGTAACTGGCCACGCGCCTTGTCGACCACCAGCATGAATTTGTCCAGGGAAGCCCCGGGGTTTTCCGCTTCATGCAGCAGAAAACTGATAGCACCGGCAAAGATCAGCGCCAACACGCTGACCACCAGCGTGCCGAGCAAGGCCACGGCCAGCCAGCGTGCGCGCCGTCCTTCGATCAACCGTTGCAGCTGCGGGGTGAGCATGTTGACCAGCTCGAACACCAGCAACCCGGCCAGCAGACTGGGTAACAGTCGCAGTGGTATCACCAGCAGCAACCCACCAAAGATGATCACCCAACTGACCAACAGCAACACGTGACGCTGAGAAAACGTTGGCATACAGCCTCAAAACAAACGGCGTTAAAGGATTGGCAGTCTGCCAGCCTTCGGGCATTGATGCGAGCGGATGACTTCGCCACCGTAGGAGCAAGGCTTGCCCGCGATGAACGATAACGCGGTCTGTCAGTTCCACCGCGGTGGCCCCATCGCGGGCAAGCCTTGCTCCTACGGGGGCACTGCTTATTTTTTCAGGCAATCGCTCATGAAGGTTTTGCGCGCATCGCCTTTAAGCGCCTGAGTGGTGGCGGTGGCGTTGCAGGTTTTCATCTTCTCTTGTTGAGGCGTCATCGGTTTGGCGGCTTCTGCTGCCGGCGCGGCTTTCAGGCAGGTGCTCATAAAGGTTTTGCGCTCATCACCCTTGAGGGCTTTCGCGGTAGCGTCGGCGTTGCAGGTGGTCATTTTGTTCTGCTGGGCAGTGGCGGCAAAGCCCTGGGAACAGAGCAGCAGACCGATCATCAACAAAGGGATACGCAGCATCTTCATGGAGTTTTCTCCTTGTTACCGCACCGATAGGGGCGGCTTCGACTGGAGTGTAGACAAAGGCTGTTACACCTCCAGCCATCAACAATGGCGGCAAACAAAAAAGCCGAGAGCGAGTTCTCAATGACTCGCTCTCGGCTCGAACAACTCTCTTTCAGGATCTGCGTTTATCGGCCTCGATCGCACTAAGGTAGTTCTCACATGCCTCGATTCGATTCTCTATGACCGAAGCGCTATGTCGCTCGAAAGAAACCGGCCGCCCTTCAGGCTCTACGTAAGTAGTGCCGAGCGCTTTCAACGAGGTCCACTGGGCATAAGCGCCTTTCTCATGCAGCTTGGGAATTTTTATCGCCCTGAGCGTCGAGTCGTCCGAACCTCTGGGCGGCGTAACGGCAGGACCCGAAGGCGCATCGTCGATAAACCCATACTCGGCGACGGCGGGCCCGGGCGCCAGGCTCAGCACCGGCTCCGGGTCAAACGTGAAGTATCCCTGGGTGGCCAGATGAGCACTGGGAAACTCTGGCCAGGAATCGGCAACGACCAATTGCTCGGGACGACTCAAGTCCCCCATGACAACGTATTGATGGTCAAAGTTGGTGGCCCTGACAATGTGCACTTCAGATGTCCGGGGTTGGTTTGCGAGAATCGAAAACGTCACTTTCGAGTTTTCCGAACAGTTCCCCCCTTTGATGTTGATAGCGGCCTGCGCAGCTTCGGCAGTGGTTAACTCGGCCGTAGGCAAACCGGTCGCCAGGTCGATTTTTCGGAGGTTTTTCAGTGCAGCGATGGCCGACCCGCCCTTTTCCCAGATGCTCGGCAGCTGGTTGCCGGACAAGGGTAGAAGCTCCTTGGCGCGGGTGATTGCGCTTTGCGCCATGTTCAAATCGGCCATGGTCGATGACGAGACCGGGATGACACTATCGGCATTGATTACAGGGGAACCCAACTCGTTTGCATAGCGATGCAAGTCCGCCAGCGTTGTGTCTGCCTGTACGTTATTCCCCATCGCTGCGAGGGCCAGCGATTCGTACTGATCCGTACGTCCTGTTTTCTCCAGATAACGAGCAGTCATACCCAGCTCTCGCTGCGAGCTCGACAAGGGAATGGGGATATCTTCGGCGAACATCTGCTCAAGTACTATTGCGAACTGCTCGGGGGATAGCAGCTTATTCAACTCGGGCAACAGTTCGACGCTTTGCCTCATCGTTGTTGTCGCCAGCGAGCTTGAATCTTCAGCTGCGTAGTGAAAGGCCCACTGAAGAAAAGTCAGGTGCGAATCGGACAAGTCATCACGTATTAACGCCAGTCCATCCAGATATTCTTTTTGTACCGAAGGCAGAGGTTCAGCAGGATAGGCCCGCACAACAAGGTCTTCAAAAACCTCCTGGATATTCAACGGCTCTGGTTCCACAACCTCCCCTGCGGGAGCACCGCCGCGCAAGCGAAGTATTTCGGGATCGAAAGCCGGTGGCCTGGGGGTCGGGTACTGCGAAAGAATTGCTGGCAACCTGTCAGGTTTTACGGCGTGGTCACGTATGGCCTGCCTCAGTTTCTGAACGTCGCTGCGGCGAATATCCAAGCCGTTCAGTTCGGCATCAGGGAGCGCCTGCAAAATCGAGGAGTAGAAGTCAGTACCTGAATGTAAGGTACGGCCTCGATCATCGTAAGCCTGGAAGGTGCCATCTTCACGCGCGACCATCGTGCGTTTGAGCCTCGCATCCTCCTGGCCGATACGGTCCACAACCCTGCCATCGTATTCGTACTGCCTGACTTCAATCATGACATCGGCAGACCAGCCCGGCAGGTTTTCAAGCGAATGCAGCGCCAGCTTGTCGGTATCGGTGCTGGCTACCGATTCCAGATAAAGTCCCTCATAAGCGCGCGACACCTTCACTTCTTCAAGCGCATAGAGGGCGAGCCCCTTGAGTCGCGATGGCAGCCGCGCGCGTGCGATGGTTTGCAGCTCCTCGGGGGTGGCGACGGCCAGTATCTCTTGAGCCACCGAGCCAGGCAGACCAGAGACTTCCTCCCGAATGAACTGAACCTGAGTATTCCAGCGCAACCCGTATTCGTTGTAGTGTGCATAGAACAGGAACATGCGCTTTTCTCTTGCACGCCTTGCGAGTTCTGCCCTCAACATTTTTGCATTGGCCTTGGCAGTCATCACCGAAACGCCGAGCTCGCGCTCCATCAATGTTTTTGTTTCACGTTCATCTAGGTGCGAAAGCAAGGTTTCAAGCAGGTCGCCATCGATCAAGCGGCCCTCGTCTATCCGCACAGGTGCAGAGCCGTTGGAACCTGTCTCCCAAATGATGTTTCCATCGCGCGCTACAAGTTGCAGTGGCCTTTCACCGGGCCACAAACCATCCAGCAGTTGAAGCTGTGTACGGGCATCGGCTTTCAAGTAGCGCTGTGGTTGCTCACTGCTGATCTGATCGATAAATACCTGAATGTCCCGATCGATCCTGAATCGCGCAGCGGTGTCACTCAATAAGGGCAGTGGGGATTCATTGCCGATGTACATCTGACGAAGCGCATTGACATCGCTTTGGCTGACCGTGCGAATGTCACCGAACGAGTCCACCAAACCGTCAAGTAGCGGCCCTATTCTCGCCATCAGCGTGTGCTCATCCCACGACTGGGGCTGTTCGCCTTCGATCACGAATGCACCCGCACCGTTACTCTCGACCACAGGTTGGTAGGCATCTGACCAGGTTGGATGCTGGACCCGATGCTTGCCGGTGCTCGGGTCTTTTTTCAGTTCGAAGTGACGCGTATCGAGGCGCAGGATCGGTTTGCCTTCGTGCTGATGCAGCCATAGGTCATCGGGCTTTGAATCTGCGGACAGGAGCAGATTCTTTCGCAGGTACGGTTCGAGGTCCTGTCCCCACAGGCGTTGATTGCCGTTGGCCAGGGTGACCGGTTTAGTCCCCTCGAGGAACGACGACAGCCTGGGTAGCACCACCTCGCTACCGATTTTCATACCGGCACCGAATAGCCCCAACTGAATCAGGCTTTCAGTGAAACCAATCAGGTTTTCGGCCGCCTTCAGGTACACCCCCTCAGCCAGATCGACGACACCTTCGACGACCTCGCTGACCAGCTGATAAACCATGTAAGCCATCATCGCCTCACCCAGACCCGGGACGAACGGCGTCACGACCATCAGCGCGGCATTCACGATGTCGGCAAGCATTTTTTCCAGATTTTCGATCCACACCCAGCGAGCCTCACTGTCTGCATTGGCCGTGGAGATGACCAGCTCCCGGCCGTCGTTAAGCATTTTGTTGAGTTGTTGCTCGTACAGATAAACCCAAACGTCGCCGCGAAATCGATGTTGGATATCGTCTTCAAACCGCACGGTGTTGAAGTGCAGGCGCGGACTGTCCACTGGCGTGTCTCGCCAGCTGGGCAAGTCCACGCCCGGTTCTTTTGGGTGCCAGGTGACCTGCGTCAGGCGCTGGTTGAGATCCGCAAAAAAATGCCCGCGCTGTTGGTGAGCCACGAAACGGCTGAAAAACTGCTGGTAACTCACCCCCGACGGGCGCTGCCCCTCGGCCAACTCCGTGTCGGAGTTTCGTAGCTGTCGCGTCAGCTCGTTGAGGAACGCCACAGGTGATGCGTACTCCTTCAGCGGATGCTCGGGGTCATGTGGCACATAGGCAATGACTCGCCTGTTGCCACTACCAGGGGCATACAGGTCGGGCGCCATGAGTACGATGCCGGTCAAGCGTGTGTCCATCAATGTCAGGTGGTAATAACGAACCGCGATTCCATCCAGCGTCAGGCCTTTGAGCCCGTTGATCATGCCCTGTACAACGAGCCAGGCATCATGAGTGATGTGCTTTTTCACGAGTGCCAGTTGCAGGGCGGCGTTCAGGGCGGCCTTCTGACTCTTGATGACTCTGGATTGCAGCACCCCACGGGCCAGGCCATCGGCGGGACGTAGATAGCTTTCCAGGTACGCTTTATATCGGGCGCCAATATCCAGCTCCCGACAAAGATCCCTGAACTGCTGAATAGACATTTTCTTGCGTACTTCTTTTACATCGAAATGCCCCAGAGCATCCGGGCGGGTGATGAATTCCGAATCCGGTAAAGGCACGTCCAGACTGGAGAAGTTACGCAGTGCCGCATCCAGCATGGAAACGGTGCGACTGGTACTCCCCCCCATGAAGTCGTGGGCCCACGGAGAAATTGCTGCCGGAAAGTACAATTTCAGGAATGTTTCCCTGACATCATCTTCAACGCCGTATTTTTCCTTTAACTTGCGACGAAGCAATGGCTCGGCGAATGCGTAGACGTCTTGCAGGTCCACCAGCATTGTGTCGACATCGTTCTGCGAAGACCAACTCGCCTCCATGACTCGCTTCAAGCTGAGGAGCTCAACCCGGGAGGCGTTTTTAATCCAGTCGGGGATTGCTGAACGCCCCTCTTTCAACGCACGAAGTCGTTGCGGGGTCGAGTTGGCCAGCCATGCAGGAATAGAGCTTTTGATAAATTCGTATTGAACACTTGTCGTTGCAACAGGAACAGATGATGGGTTGTTAATTGACGACTGACTCATTCGCTAGTGCCTGAGTTAAATGGTTAATTGATCAGCCCCTACTCAAAAAGCGTTGGAGCCGGACAATAAACCGTATAACGCCCGACGAGCAATTAATGGAGTACATCCCTGACAGTCTTGTAAGACTCTTCTCCGACAGGCCGAGATACTCGTTATTCCCAGAAAACAGTTTCAACAATGAAACAACTCTGACGAAGCCCCAAGCCCCTCTAAAACATATACACACGTTGATAAACAACCACGTTGAATGCAGTCAAAACGCTCAAAGGACTTTGTGTCTTCGATACTGCTCGGGCGTGCAACCGGCTTGACGCTGAAACATCGCGATAAACGCCGACGACGTGCTGTAACCCATATCGAACGCGATCTCCTGAATGCTGCGCGGGCTGTCCAGTGCTTCGATCGAGGCCAGGAAACGCAAGCGCTGGCGCCACTCGCCAAAACTCATGCCCAGCTCTCGAACAAACTGCCGGGCCAGGGTTCGTTCGCTGACGTGGATCTGCTCCGCCCACTGCGCCAGTGGCCGGTTGTCGCCCGGCGACGCCTGCAAGGCTTCGAGCACACTAAGCAATCCGGTGCTGCTGGCGTAAGGCAGATAGCAGTTGTGCGTCGGCGCTTGTTGCAGCTGATCGACCAACACCTCTGCCAAGCGTTTATCCGCTGGGTGTTGAGGGATTTTCACATCGCGGGCGGCAAAGTCCTTGAGGATCGCCTTGAGGATGTCACTGATCGCCAGCGTGCAGGCCTGCTGCGGCAGCTCGCGGCACAGCTCAGGCGCAAGGCAGACCGCACGGTAGGTGATCGGCTGGGTGCTGTAGAAACTGTGCTCGGTGTGTGGCGGCACCCACACCGCGTACTGCGGCGGTGACATGAAGCGGCGGCCGGCGATGTCCATGTGCATCACGCCATGGGCCGAATATTCGAGGGTGCCCCACGGGTGGCAGTGGGCCAAGGCATATTCGTGGGTGTCGAAGTCGGCATAACGGAAGTACACCGGAGCGGGCAGTTCGCTGAAATCCAGCAGGTCGATGTGTTTGCTGTTCATGCTGTCCGAAATCAGGGGCCGATTGTCTGGATCGAAGTATAGGCTTTGATCCAGACAACGGATAATTACCCTTCATTAACGTTCTGGTTTTCCCCATGCAATACGCTTATCCCCTGCTGGCCATTTTCATCTGGGCCGGCAACACCGTGATCAACAAACTGGCGGTCGGCGCGATCTTCCCCGCCGAGATCGGTTTCTATCGCTGGCTGCTCGCCGGGATTCTGTTCACGCCTTTCATGCTCAAACCGGTCATGACCCATTGGGCGGTGATTCGCCCGAATCTGGGCAAGATTTTCGTCCTCGGTGTGCTCGGCATGGCGGTCTACCAAAGCCTGGCCTACTTCGCCGCAACGATGACCTCGGCCACCAACATGGGCATCATCCTGTCGCTAATGCCGTTGATGTCGCTGGCCATGGCGATCATCAGCCTCGGCCAACGACTGACCGCCGGTGCGCTGGCGGGTGCGGTGCTGTCGTTTGCCGGCGTTTTGGTGGTGATTTCGTCCGGCAGCCTGGGTGCGCTGCTGGAGCACGGGGTCAACCTGGGCGATGCGATGATGCTGATCGCGACCCTGGCCTATGCGATTTACAGCACCTTGCTGAAAAAATGGCAGCTGCGTTTACCGCCGCTGGTGCTGTTGTATTTGCAGGTACTGGTGGCGGTGGTTGTGCTGTTTCCGCTGTTCCTGGCCTCGCCAAAAGTCGGCCCGACCTTGCAGAACATTCCGCTGGTGCTTTATGCCTGCCTGCTGGCCTCGATGCTCGCGCCACTGGCGTGGATGCAAGCGGTGGTGCGTCTGGGGCCAAGCCGAACCACGCTGTTCTTCAACCTGCTACCGCTGATTACCGCATTGATTGCGGCGGTGGTGTTGCATGAGCAATTAGCGCTGTACCACCTGGTGGGTGGGGTGCTGACGTTGGGCGGGGTGATTCTTTCGGAGCGTTGGACCATGGTGTTGGGTCGCAAGGTAAGTGTTGCCTGATCTGACGCCATCGCGAGCAGGCTCGCTCCCACATTGGATCTGCGTCGGTCACAAAGTCCCTGTGGGAGCGAGCCTGCTCGCGATGAACGATAACGCGGTCAAAATCCTTACACACCCGCTGCCTTCAACCGCTGTGCATGCTCGACGAACAACCGCACTGGATCCGCGCCCTTGCCCACCAAGCCCAGCGACTGGTTGACAATGTCGAAGTGATCCAACGGGTATTCATCGCCAATCACCGTGCCCAGGTGCGAGCTGTAGCGCCCGACCATGCCGTCGCAATGCCCGGCCTCACGGACGAAGGTTTTAGCGAACAATCGGCAACTGCGGTTGGTGCCGTCGAACAGGTTGCCGCCACGGTCGGTCTTACCCGGTTGCAAGGTCCCGGACCAGGAGTAATAGCGCACGCCGTTGACCAGCTCCGGCCCGTGCCCGCCCCAGTTCTGGGGCAATCCCTGTGGATAACGCTGATTGAACAATGCAACGCCTTCGCTGGTCAGCGAGTTGTGCGAGGCATGAACATCAACCGGCCATTTCGGCCCGCGATAACCAGTTTCCAACAGGCCCATCAACCACGCGACCAACTGCAACAAAGCACTCAACACACGGCCCCTCGCACTGTCGGGTGGATAGTGTTTGTGCAGATAGTCCGCCAACTCCGAGCCATGGTTGGGCCCGGCAACCGACGTCACCGAGGCCACCTGGTCCGGGCGTTTGGCGGCGGCGTAACGGGCGGTCAGCGAACCTTGACTGTGGCCGATCAGATTGACTTTGCTCGCTCCGGTTTCGCGCAATATTTCATCGATTTGCGCCAGTAACTCTTCACCGCGCACTTCATTGGAGTTGACCGGCGAAACCTGTACCGCAATCACTGTCGCCCCACCCCGGCGCAGCGCCGAGATAATCCCGTACCAATATGGGTAGAACAGCAGGCGAATAAAACCGAGCATTCCCGGGACCAGCACCAAGGGGTAACGCGTGGCGGTGTCTTGCGACATGGGCAAATATCCGTGTGATCAGGGGCTGTTACAGACAGCCGACTATTGGGTTGGCTTGACCGTCACCGGTGCCTTGCCCTCTTTCATTTGCGCCAACAACGGCGCGCACTGGTTCGGCTCGCCGCCGCTCGGCGCCACCAGTGCCAACAGTCCAGCTGCTGGACCTGCAATCACCCCCAGCGCCACCATCCCCGCGCCCCGCAGCATCAACGGCACGCCCTTCACACCGGCATCCGGCTTGATGAATTTGCCACGCACATACAGCGGCGAACGCAACGAAATCAGCCGCAAGCCCTTGGACTCTGGCGAGATGGTCAGGTCGAGCTGCTCACTGGCCATGTTCGCCGTGCCGTCGATGTAGACGATCGCGTTCTCGGTGTCGAACACAAACAGTCGGGAGGTCGCCAGTCCGGTCTTGACGCCGAAGTCGGCCGCCGCGCAGTTGATCTTCACATCCTGGTCGCCAAAGATTTTGCCAACCACGTAATTGCCGACGTTCAACCCCGCCAGCTCCATCAGCTCACGACTGATCGCACCGTCGTTCATCAACATCTTCAGATCGCCATTGGCGCTGCCCAGCAACGCCGCCACCGAGTTGCCTGTACCTGCGAGGTCGGCGTCACCGTTGAGCTCACCGAAGCTGGTTTTCATCGTCTCGAAGCTCGGGAACAGCTGCTTGAGCTTGAACCCGCGCGCGGTCAGTTTCGCCCGCCCTTCCAGCGGCGTGACACGGCCGTTCAGACGAATCTGCGCGTCGAGTTTTCCGCCCGCCACGCCGAAGCGCAGCGGTTCCAGGCTGAGCTGGCCATCGTTGAGCACCAGATGGGTGTAGAGATCGGTGAATGGCAGCTTCTCGCTTTGAACGATGCGCTTGCCGGTGAATTCGACATCGGCGTCCATATCGCGCCAGCGCTCGGTACGGAACTCCTCGACCGGCAACACCTTGTCCGCCGGCTGCTCGCTTTCACCGCCACGGGCCTTTTGCTTGGCGTTGGAGTCAGCGCCGATCAATGGCGCGAGGTCGGCGAACAGCAGTTGATTGGAGACCAGCGCACCACTGAGTTTGGGTCGCGGCTGACTGGCAACATATGCCAGGTTGCCGTGAATATCGCTGCCGCCGATGGTGCCGTTGAATTCCTCGTAGTGGAACGTCGCACCCTCCGGTTCGCGCAACCTGGCGGTCAGATGACCGTCAGTGGCGTAAGGCGGCGAAGCCGGCAGGGTTACGCCGATCAAGGGATAGAGGTTGCCCAGGCTGGTGCCGGCCAGTTTCAGGCGCAGGTCCAGCGCGCCGAGGTTCAGCGGGTCGGTCAGGGTGCCGGCCAGCTCGACGCTGGTGTCGGCAATCTTCACCTGCGCGTGCAATGGGAACGGCTTGGCCGCGTCCTGTAATGCCAGCAGCCCGCCGACCTTGCCTTCGCCTGCGAGTTTCTGACCGTGGTACTGGCCTTTGACCTTCAGCGCGAACGCATAGTCTTGCGGCGCCGAACCCTTCTCCAGGGCTTTCCTCGCTGCTTTATCACCGACGATGTCGCTGAACGGAATCGGCTTGCCCAACAGGTCGATCAGCAGGTCGAGCTGAGTGTTCAGGGTCTGGTCGTCGAGGGTGACGTGGCCCTTGTCGAAGCCGATTGCACCGATGTCTACCACCCAACTGGACGGTTTGGCGTTCGGGTCTTTCGGATCGAACTTGAATGTCCAGTTGGCGCGGCCATCGGCCAGGCGCTGCAGGTCGGCATTGGGCTCCGTGAGGTCGATGCGCGGAATCACCACCCGCTGCGCCAACAAGGCCAACGGCGAAATCCGCAGCTCGACGCGTTTGAGGCTGACTATTTGCGGTTTTTTCGACCAGTCCGGGTTGCCCAGGCTCAGGTCCTCGGCCACCACATGCGGCCATGGTACCCAGGCGCGCCAACCGCCTTCATCGACTTCACGTTTCCAGATAACCGTCAGGTTGCCGTTGATGGCAAAGGGACGGTGCAACTCTTCGGAGACTTTGGCATTAAGCGGGGGTTTGATCCGGTTCCAGTCGAAGAACACGATGATCACCACCAACAGGGCCATCAGCAGCACAAGGCTGCCGACAACCCAGGCGAGAATTTTACGAGTGCGCGTCATTGCACAGGGCTCCTGATTACGACCCAGCGCCCGAACTGCGGCGCTTGTATGAAACGGTAGGCCAGAAATCGGCCGATTATAGGAACTACGACTGGCAAATGGCCCGCAGGTTTAACGCAAAAACCCTTTCAGGCGCTAAAAAGCCAATTTACCTGATCATCCAGACAGCTTTTCGTTACCCGACCCGCACTTTTTCGACCCGCGAGTGAGTCGAAAATACCCACCTCGGTGCAAATGTACTCCCCGGAAACGTCCGTTCTAGAGGCTTTCCGCAGAACAATCAATTCCGTTGATTATTACCATTGCCTTTATGAACTTTTATATCGACTTATCGAGAGTAGCATTAGCTTCGTACCCACTTTATCGCCCTCCCAAGGAGCAACCCATCATGAAACGCCAACTACTGCTTAGCCTGACCCTCTCGATGTTAGCCAGCACCGCTTTTGCCCTGCCAGCTGCCGATCAGGCAACGCCGCAAGTCAAATCCAGCCATGCGGCTTATAGCCAAACTGTTGCTGACGGCGCCAACGGCAACGAACGTTTGAAAGAAAAAGGCCTGATTACTCAGGACGGCTACGACAAGACACCACAAGGCCAGACTCTTGCTGCTGACGGTTCCGACCGCACTCCACAAGGTCAGACCCTGGCTGCTGACGGTTCCGACCGCACTCCACAAGGTCAGACCCTGGCTTCCGACGGCTCCGATCGCACTCCACAAGGTCAGACCCTGGCTGCTGACGGTTCCGACCACACCCCACAAGGCCAAACCCTGGCTGAAGGTGGTGGTGACCGCGTGATCGAACGCAACGCTAGCCTGAGCTAAGACCATGCTGGCCCGGAAAAAAGCCCGATCTCCTGGATCGGGCTTTGACTTTATGTAAGCCGCACTCCCCGCCTCACCTTCCTTTACTCAAGTTCGACGCCAGCAAAGCTGATTTGCTAGAGTGCGCCGCTGTCCTTGATTAGAAGTCAGCCGCCTGATGCTGCCCCGCGCCGAACAGAAACAACAGACCCGCAACGCCTTGATGGACGCTGCCCGCCACCTGATGGAATGCGGCCGAGGATTCGGCAGCTTGAGCCTGCGTGAAGTGGCGAAAACCGCTGGCATTGTCCCGACCGGTTTCTACCGGCACTTTGCCGATATGGATCAGCTAGGGCTGGAACTGGTCAGCGAAGTCGGCCAGACCTTCCGCGAAACCATCCGCCTGGTGCGCCACAATGAATTCGTCATGGGCGGGATCATCGACGCCTCGGTGCGAATCTTCCTCGATGTGGTTGCGGCCAACCGTTCGCAGTTCCTGTTTCTGGCACGCGAGCAATATGGCGGCTCGCTGCCGGTGCGCCTGGCGATTGGCAAACTGCGCGAGAACATCAGCTCGGACCTGGCCGCCGACCTGTCCTTGATGCCCAAGCTGCAACACCTCGATTTTGCCGGGTTGTCGGTCATGGCCGACCTGATCGTCAAAAGCGTATTCGCCACCCTTCCCGATATCATCGACCCACCCGCCGAAGCACTGCCCGCGCATCTGACGCCACAAGCGAAGATCACTCAGCAGCTGCGCTTTATCTTTATCGGCTTGAAGCATTGGCAAGGGTTGGGCAGTACCGAGTAATCGTTTAAAAGATCGCATTCCTTTGTAGGAGCTGCCGCAGGCTGCGATCTTTTTTATGCGCCGCAAATGGGTGCACACAAAAACCATCACGCACCAACTTCACGCAAGCTCACCTCCAAATCACGCAACATAAAGAAACATCTTCTACGCTCTGACAGGGATTTCCTACGCCTCGGCCGATTGGCAAGCCCCTTGCTCTAACCTGAGCATTGTCCTTTGCTGGAAGCCTTCCAATGCTGGTGATTCATCGCAGAATCGACCCTCAACCCGTCTGGGCCGCCGAGTTGCACCTGAACTTCGAGGCGCGCAGTAAAAGTCGCCTGCGCTGTTTCAGTGCCGAAGGTGAAGACGTCGGGTTGTTTTTGGAGCGCGGGCAGCCGCCGCTGTACGACGGCGAGTGCCTGGAGGCCGAAGACGGCCGTATCGTTCGCGTCTGCGCCCGCCCCGAGCAGCTGCTGCACGTCACCTGCGCCAATGCCTTCGAACTAACCCGTGCCGCCTATCACCTCGGCAACCGCCACGTTGCCTTACAGGTCGGTGACGGCTGGCTGCGTCTGCTCGACGACTACGTGCTCAAAGCCATGCTCGAACAGTTGGGCGCGCAGACCGCAAACATCGAAGCACCGTTCCAGCCGGAGCACGGCGCCTATGGCGGTGGCCATCATCATTCACGCCACGGCGATGAAGATTTCAACTATCCGCCGAAACTGCACCAGTTCGGCGTACGCACATGAATCCGGCCTGGGCGCTGCTGCGTCTGGCCAGCCCGCAATTGCCGATTGGTGGCTACAGCTATTCCCAAGGCCTGGAAATGGCTGTGGACAACGGCCGCGTGACGGATCCCCTATCGGCCAAACGCTGGATCAGCGATCAGTTGCTGCTCAACCTGGCACGCTTCGAAGCGCCGCTGTTGCTTGCCCATTGCACCGCAGCGGCCAACGAAGACTGGCCGCAATTGCTGCAACGCTGTGAGGAACACCGCGCCAGCCGGGAAACCCGCGAGTTGCATCAGGAGAGCCGACAAATGGGCTATTCCCTGCAGCAACTGCTCAATGGCTTACCGGAACTGGATGACCCCGCCCGTGCCTTTCTCGCACAACGCAGCGAACCGCATCTGGCCCTCGGTTGGGCGCTGGCGGCCCGCGCTTGGCGGATCAGCCCGCAAGATGCCTTGGCCGCCTGGCTCTGGAGCTGGCTGGAGAATCAGTTGGCGGTGTTGATGAAGACGTTGCCGCTGGGCCAGCAAGCCGCACAACGTCTCACCAGCGAACTGTTGCCACTGCTGCAACAGGCACAGCAGAACGCCTCAAGCATTGACCCTCAACACTACGGCAGCGCCGCTTTCGGCCTGTCCCTGGCGTGCATGGCCCATGAGCGCCAGTACAGCCGTCTGTTTCGTTCCTAGGGCCTGTTATTTTGGCCCTGTTATTTTGGAGAAGCACATGAACACACAACCTCTACGCGTCGGTATCGGTGGCCCGGTCGGTTCCGGCAAAACCGCGCTGACCCTGGCCCTGTGCCTGGCGCTGCGTGATCGCTACAACCTGGCGGTGGTCACCAACGATATCTACACCCGCGAAGACGCCGACTTTCTGGTGCGCAACGAAGCCCTGGCACCCGAGCGGATCATCGGCGTGGAAACCGGCGGTTGTCCGCACACGGCGATTCGCGAAGATGCGTCGATCAACCTCGAAGCCGTGGATCAGCTGAACCGGCGCTTTCCTGGCCTCGATCTGATTCTGGTGGAGTCCGGTGGCGACAACCTGTCGGCGACCTTCAGCCCGGAACTTTCGGACCTGACGATCTACGTGATCGATGTCTCGGCCGGCGACAAGCTGCCGCGCAAGGGCGGACCGGGGATCTGCAAATCCGACCTGCTGGTGATCAACAAGATCGACCTGGCGCCGCTGGTAGGCGCATCGCTGTCGATGATGGACAGCGACACCAAACGCATGCGCGGCGGCAAGCCGTTCGTCTTCAGCAACCAGAAAACCGGCCAGGGGCTTGAAGAAATCATCGCCTTCATCGAGCGCCAAGGGCTGCTGACCGCGTCTTGAAACTTATCCACAGGACACTCAACAAGGAAGCTTATTCATGACACTCAAGCGCATCTTCGCTGCCGCTGCTCTGCTGCTCACGCCCGCACTGGCGTTCGCCCACCCGGGCCATGGCGATAACGGCTTGCTGGCCGGCATCAGCCACCCGATTGGTGGTCTCGACCATTTGCTGGCGATGCTGGCCGTCGGGTTGTGGGCCGCGCAACAACAAGGCGCGGCGCGCTGGGCACTGCCGTGCGCCTTCGTCGGCACTATGCTGATTGGCGGAATGCTCGGCTTTGAAGGCCTGAACCTGCCGGCGCTGGAGAGCGGGATTGCCGCTTCGGTGCTCGCGCTGGGTCTGGCCGTCGCGCTAGCGGTGCGTCCGCCGTTGAGCCTGGCCATCGGCGCGACGGCACTGTTTGCCTTGTTCCATGGTGTGGCTCACGGCTTGGAGCTGCCGGACATGTCCAGTCCGTGGACCTATGCGATGGGTTTTGTGGCGGCAACTGCGGCGTTGCATGCCGCCGGTTATGCGCTGGTGCGCGTGTTGCCTCAGGCCGCTGCGCCGTTGGTTCGGGTGGTGGGGGCGGCTTCGGCGGCGACCGGAGTCTGGTTGCTCGCCGGCTGAGTTTTCTATCGTCAGTTCCGGCCTCATCGCGAGCAAGCTTTGCTCCTACAGGATTTACGTCAAACACCGATGGCGTGAATGACATGTCACCCGTAGGAGCATAGCTGTTGTGGTCGAATATTTTTGGACCATGATGTAGGAGCGTCGATTTAAGGAAGCATCATGGGATATCGGGTTGTTACGTCTGAGGAAAAAGCG
>NZ_JBIUVW010000070.1:0-18622 GCF_044743155.1 Pseudomonas sp. NPDC087697
GATTGCACCAGCAGGGTTTCGTCGTCATTCAGGTTGGTCAGGCTCTCGACGATCTTGTCGTAGCATTCCCAGTTACGTGCCGCGCGACCGATACCACCGTAAACCACCAGTTCTTTAGGGTTCTCGGCAACTTCCGGGTCGAGGTTGTTCATCAGCATGCGCAGCGGCGCTTCGGTCATCCAGCTCTTGGCGGTCAACTTGTTGCCGCGGGCAGCGCGGATTTCGACGTCACGGTGCTTAGTAAAGGTGACGGGGGTCGACTTATTCTCGGTCACGAAAAAAACTCCTCAGCAATCAATCCAAACCAGCCCAGGCAGTGGGCGAGCAAGCCAATGTGCAAACGGTGCACACCGGCGAATCAGTGGACGATGGTCGAGTCTTCGTGACTCATACGCATACGTCTTTACTTGTACATACAAGCATATGCAATCAAGCGGCCAACTTGCTGGATGGGCATTCAATAAAGTGCTGAATCTGGCTGAAAAGCCCTTGGGACAAGGGTTTGGTGGGTAGCGGTTTTTTTTGGCAGGTTTTTTTTTCGAGGAGTGACAGTTGTTACCTGAGCACGGTTTTGCGCCACGCTGGGGCGTTCGGTAACAAATTGGTGCGCACAGGGAAACGGGTTTTGGAGGGGCGAAAAGCAAAAAATCGCAGCCTCCGACAGCTCCCGCACAGGAATGACCTGTTCCGTAGGAGTTGCCGAAGGCTGCGATCTTTTTAAGGAGGCTGGATCAGAGCGCTGTCAGTTCAATCACGCAGCACTGGCCGCTGACAGAAACATCCAGCAGCCCGGTGTTACCGCGCAGTTGCAGGCAATCATGACGCCCCAGAACATGGACTCCGCTGCCATCGATCTGCACGTCGAGTGCGTCGGCCACGCTGAACACCAGCAGGGTGCCGGCCGAACTGAAAAACCGTTGCACACCAGCGACCCACTGCAACCGCGCCTGGTAACGATTCGCTGCATAAATCAGGTTGAAGTCGCGAATCGCACCGCCGAGCAGCGTGCAGGAAACCTGGCTCTCGCCACTGAACGCAAACGGGTCCAGCGGTAACAGTGGCCGCGTGTTCTGGCCGTCGACCGTCAAAGTCATGCCTTCGCCCTGCAGCACGGTGATGACCCGCTCATAACCGGCAAAGGTGGAGAAGCCGCCCGACTCACCGATATCGGCAATCGACAGGCGCCAGCCAAATCCATCCAGGCCTGTCCCTGCATCGCGGGTGATTTCTTCGGTGCTGCCGCCGCCGTTTTTCCACGGCATGCGCGGATAATCGGCAGCACGCAAAACGTTCAAGTGACTCATTTATGCCTCTTATGTATGACTCTTTATTTATGGCTCTTTATTTATGAAACCGCCCTTCCAGACGATGACGGGAGCCGGGATGGATCAGACGAGCAGCCGTCACTGGCTGACGCCCGGACCAGGTCCGGCGGCGAATCAGCAGGCACGGCTCGCCTTTTTCGATCTGCAGCAATTTGCATTCGGAAGGCTCGGCAAGAATCGCTTCAACCACGTGCTCGCCTTCGGTCAATGGCGCGACCTGATTCAGATAGGCATAAGGCGTTTGCAGGGTGAAGTCTTGCTTGAGGTATTCCGGCGCGACCAGGGCATTGACGAAACGGTCCTCGATTTGCACGGGAATATCGTTCTCGAAATGCACGATCAGCGAGTGGAAGACCTTCTGGCCTTCACGCATATCCAGTGCCAGGGCGCGCTCGGAACCCGCTGCCTCTTCTTCGAGGGTGATCACCTTGCAGGTGTGGCGATGGCCACGGGAGGCGATTTCGTCGGCAATGTTATGCACTTCGAAGAGCGCGGACTGGCTCTTGGGTTCGGCGACGAAAGTGCCGACGCCCTGCATGCGCACCAACAGGCCGTCTGCCGTCATCTCGCGCAAGGCGCGGTTGATGGTCATGCGGCTGAAACCCAGCTGGTTGACCAGCTCGCTTTCCGACGGCACGCGGTAGTGCGGCGGCCAGTTACCACTGTCGATTTGCTGGGTGATCATCTGTTTGACGCGAGCGTACAAGGGCGCCGGACTGTCGCCCATATTGGCACTCAGCGTCGATACTGCAGGCGGAGTCGGCACAGGAAATCCTTGTTCGTTGATTAAGGCCACTAGCTTGCCGGAGTTTACCGAGCAGGCAAACGTCTGTATATGTATATACAAATAACACACGATGGGGTGCTGAACCATGTCCGCCTTCTTTGCCGAACGCGCGCTACTGCCTAGTGGATGGGCCAACAATGTACGTCTCGAGGTCAGCGCCGAAGGCCTGCTGACCCACATCCAGGCCGATGCCAGCGCTGAAGGCGCCGAACGGCTGAGCGGTCCGCTGCTGCCGGGCATGCCGAATTTGCACTCCCATGCCTTCCAGCGGGCGATGGCTGGATTGGCCGAAGTAGCAGGTAATCCGAACGATAGTTTCTGGACCTGGCGCGACCTGATGTATCGCCTCGTCGGAAAAATCAGCCCGGAACAACTCGGGATCATCGCCCGCCAGCTGTACATCGAAATGCTCAAGGCCGGTTACACCTCGGTCGCCGAATTCCATTACGTGCACCACGATAACAACGGCCACCCCTACGCGGACCCGGCCGAACTGTCGTTGCAAATCAGTCAGGCGGCCAGCGCCTCCGGCATCGGCCTGACCTTGCTGCCCGTACTCTACAGCCACTCCGGCTTCGGTGGTCTGGCGCCTAATGAAGGCCAGCGACGCTTCATCAACAGCACTGAAAACTACCTGAAGCTACAAGCACGCTTGCAGCCACTGCTGGCGCAGCAACCGGCGCAACAACTGGGCCTGTGCTTCCACTCGTTGCGCGCAGTCACGCCGCAGCAAATCAGCGAAGTGCTGGCAGCCAGCGACAAACACTGCCCGGTGCACATCCACATCGCCGAACAGCAAAAGGAAGTCGACGACTGCCTGTCCTGGAGCGGTCGCCGTCCGTTGCAATGGCTGTATGAAAATACCGACGTCGATCAGCGCTGGTGCCTGGTCCACGCAACCCACGCCAACCCGGAAGAAGTCAGTTTGATGGCCAAGAGCCGCGCCATCGCCGGCCTGTGCCTGACTACCGAGGCCAACCTGGGCGACGGGATTTTCCCGGCCGTGGACTTCCTCGCTCAAGGCGGGCGCATGGGCATTGGCTCCGACAGCCATGTGTCACTGAGCGTGGTGGAAGAATTGCGTTGGCTGGAATACGGCCAGCGCCTGCGCGATCAGCGACGTAACCGCTTGTATGGCGCTGATCAACCGATGGTCGGGCGCACCCTGTACGACGCCGCGCTCGACGGTGGCGCACAGGCGCTGGGACAGCCGATTGGCGCACTGGAAGTCGGCAAACGCGCCGACTGGCTGGTGCTCGACGGCAACGACCCTTACCTGGCAACCGCCAGTGGCGACGGGATTCTGAACCGCTGGTTGTTTGCCGGTGGCGACCGCCAGGTGCGCGACGTTCTGGTGAACGGCAAGTGGGTGGTGCGCGACGGGCATCACGCGGGCGAAGAAGAAAGCAACCGTGCGTTCACCCAGGTGCTGCGCGACCTGTTGGGTTAAAAGCAAAAGATCGCAGCCTGCGGCAGCTCCTACAAAATTGCGTAGGAGCTGCCGCAGGCTGCGATCCTTTCAAGCCGCTGCAGCTTACTTCGAGGTCTGGGCCATTTTGGTGTCCGACACCCGCCAGATCAGACGTGTGGTGTCGTAACCCTGCTGACGCGCCCTGCTCAGCAATTCCTCGCGGGTATCCGCGTTGACTTCCGGCTTGCGTGACAGCAGCCACAGGTTGCGCCGATTGGGGCTACCGACAATCGCGGTCTGGTAATCATCGCTGACATACAGCACCCAGTAATTACCCTTGGTCACGCCTGGCAACAACCGGGTAAACCAGTTATCGAAGTTCACCCACAGCTTGTCGTTCTTGCCGGGAATCTGCGGCGTTGCCGTGCCCTTGGCCTCTTCCCATTTCCACTCGGGAGTCAGGCAACGGTTCAACACATCCATGTCACCATCGGTCTTGAGGGTGTAATGGGCTTCGGATTGCGCGCAGTTACGCTGGAAGTACATAGGCATGCGCGCCAACTCGTACCATTTACCCTGGTAACGCTTGAGGTTGACGCTATGGACCGTTTTCGGCGCCAGCGAATCATCGCCAGAAGTGGCGCAGCCGGCCAACAACAGACCGGCCAAAAGAGCTATTACTAACCGCATCATTATTTTTCTCCCGTGGGCGTTGGGCCCCGGTTTACTTCAGGCCTTGCCCGGAAAACATCAGCACTTTGTCACCGGCATACTGCACGCTGATAAAGCTGTTCTTGTCGCCCCAGGTGCAGCTGGACATGCCCAACGCGCCTGAACAATCAGCAGGTTTACCCAGCAAGGTTTCGACCTCGGCCTTGGGCATGCCCGTCGACAGTTTCGAATAGTTTTCCTGGTTGATCTTGCTGCACGCGGCCAACAGCACGCAAAACGACAGCAAGGCGATAGATCGCAGCGACATGGTGTAACTCCTGGAAAGAGGGGAAGGCATGGCTGCCAACCAGAAGCTTAGAAGAGAAAACCCCCTTCTGGTTCCCACCGGTACCGGGTATTTATTGAAGAGTGAAATCCGCATTTCGCCCCAAAATAAGGCATTTCTACGCACTGACCGGCATTTCGTCGGTTTTTGTAAAACCCGCCTAATCTTTGGCGCTGCCCTGTCGACATAGAAGCAGCGCCAAGCCCTCTCCTGTGGCAATTTGACGCTCCTCGTTGATCAGTCCTCCCGCGGTAGCGCCTCTAATGACCAGAAACATGAAGTTCAGCCACAAGATCCTGCTCGCCGCTGCCCTTGTGGTGGCCGTAGCATTCGCCTGTTTCATTCTGTTCAACGACTACCGTCAGCGCCAAACCCTGCGCAGTAGCACCGAGTCCTCGATGCAGGAACTCGGCAGCCTGACCACCAGCAACATCCAGACCTGGCTGGAAAGCCGTATCCAGTTGCTGCAATCGCTGGCCCAGCAAGTGGCCGTCGACGGCCCGGCGCTGGACAACCTGAAGCGCGCCGTCGGCCTGCCGGCCTACACCAGCAACTTTCAGTTGAGCTATTTCGGCGGTGCCGACGGCGTAATGTTCTCGGTGCCGGCCGGCAATCGTGCAGCGGACTACGACCCACGCGCCCGTGGCTGGTACAAAGCCGCCAACAGTGCGCAACAGACCATCGTCACCGAACCCTACATCGCTGCGTCCTCGGGCAAGCTGGTGATCACCGTTGCCACTCCGGTACAGCATCAGAACCAGATGATTGGCGTGGCCGGTGCGGACATCGACCTGAGCAGCGTCAGCGCCATCATCAACTCGCTGAATTTCGGCGGTCACGGCCACGCGTTCATCGTCAGCAGCGACGGCAAGATCCTGATTCACCCGGACAGCAAACTGGTGCTCAAAAGCCTCGCCGAGGCCTATCCCGCTGGCGCGCCAAAGGTCAGCCCCGGCATGAAGGAAGTCGAGGTGGACGGCAAGACCCAGTTCATCTCGCTCACCCACGTCAACGGCGTGCCATCAGCCGACTGGTACGTGGCACTGGTGCTCGACCAGGACACCGCATTCTCGATGCTCAGCGAATTCCGTACCTCGGCGATCATCGCCATGGTGATTGCCGTGGTGATCATCATCACGCTGCTCGGTATGCTGATCCGCGTCTTGATGCAGCCGTTGCTGACCATGGGCCGCGCCATGCATGACATCGCCGAAGGTGAAGGCGACCTGACCAAACGCCTGACCATTCACGGCCAGGACGAATTCGGGGCGCTGGGCACCTCGTTCAACCGCTTCGTCGAGCGTATTCACACTTCGATCCGCGAAGTGTCGTCGGCCACCGGCCAAGTCAACGAAGTCGCCTTGCGGGTGGTCAGCGCCTCCAACTCGTCGATGTTCAATTCCGACCAGCAAGCCTCGCGCACCAGCAGCGTGGCCGCGGCGATCAATCAGCTCGGTGCCGCCGCCCAGGAAATCGCCCAGAACGCAGCCCTCGCCTCGCAACACTCCAGCGACGCCCGCAGCCTGGCCGAAGACGGTCAGCAAGTAGTGGATAAAACCATCGCGGCGATGCAGCAACTGTCGGCCAAAATCAGCGACTCGTGCGGCAGTATCGAAACGCTGAACAGCAACACGGTGAACATCGGGCAGATTCTCGAAGTCATCACCAGCATCTCGCAGCAGACCAACCTGCTGGCCCTGAACGCCGCCATCGAAGCCGCTCGCGCGGGTGAGGCCGGACGTGGTTTCGCCGTGGTTGCCGACGAAGTACGCAACCTCGCCCACCGCACCCAGGATTCGGCGCAGCAAGTGCAGAAGATGATTGAAGAGCTGCAAGTCGGCGCCCGTGAGGCCGTCGCTATCATGACCGACAGTCAGCGTCAGAGCGAAAGCAGCGTTGGCATCGCCAATCAGGCCGGTGAGCGCCTGGGCAGCGTGACCCAGCGCATCGGCGAAATCGACGGCATGAACCAGTCGGTGGCCACCGCCACCGAAGAACAGACCGCCGTGGTCGAGTCGATCAACGTCGACATCACCGAGATCAACACCCTGAACCAGGAAGGCGTGGAGAACCTGCAATCGACCCTGCGTGCGTGCGCGGATCTTGAGCAGCAGGCGGCGCGGTTGAAGCAGTTGGTCGGTAGTTTCCGGATCTAGTGCTTTTGCGGGCCCCTTCGCGAGCAAGCCCGCTCCCACATTTGACCTCCAGTGTGACAAAGATCAAATGTGGGAGCGGGCTTGCTCGCGAAGACGGCATCAGCCGCAATGAAGTTCTAGAACCGAGACCCAGGTCCAGAGAGAAACACCAGTTCCTCAGCCGTAGACTCCCTTCCCAACACCGCATTGCGATGGGGAAACCGCCCAAACCGGGCGATAATCTTCTGATGCCGTTCGGCGTAATCGAGGTTATCGGCAAACACCGCACGATCCGTCTCGGGTTGCTGCGCCAGCAAATCAGCAAAGCGTGAGATGGCTTCGTTCTGCACCGCCAGATGCTCGCAATGCTCGAACACCAGGTAGATGAACACCCGCTGGATCGGCAACAGTTGCCGATCGAAATCCGCGGCAATGCCTTGCGCCACCAGAGCCTGAGCTCTCAAGTCGCCTGCAAAGGATTTGGGGGTTTCGCGAAAGATCATTCGCGGTAACTGATCGAGCAACAACACCAGGGCCAGCCAACCTTCGGGACTTTGCGTCCACTCGGTCAATCCGCCGGCCAGTGCCTGTTCCACCAGATCCCCGAAACGCGTGCGCGCTTCGAGGTCCTGGCTGTCACGCTTACCGAACCACAACTTGCCCTTGTCAGCCGCTACGTCATCAGGTGCTTCGGCTGAACCGAACCACCATTCGAGCAACGGCTGCCAGGGGGCGGTCATGGTTTATGCCTTATGGTAAGCCGTGGCGCGTTCAACTTCTTCTTTCGAGCCCAGGAACACCGCTACACGCTGGTGCAGGCCTTCAGGCTTGATGTCGAGAATACGCTGGTGACCGTCGGTGGAAGCGCCGCCGGCCTGTTCAACCAGGAACGACATCGGGTTGGCTTCGTACATCAGACGCAACTTGCCCGGCTTGGAAGGCTCGCGGCTGTCACGTGGGTACATGAACACGCCGCCACGGGTCAGGATGCGGTGCACGTCGGCCACCATCGCGGCGACCCAGCGCATGTTGTAGTTCTTTTTCAGCGGGCCTTCTTCACCAGCCAGCAGTTCGCCGACGTAGCGTTGTACCGGCGCTTCCCAGTGACGCTGGTTGGACATGTTGATCGCGAATTCCTGAGTGGAGGACGGGATCTTGATGTCTTCATGAGTCAGCACGAAGCTGCCCATTTCACGGTCCAGGGTAAAGCCTTTCACGCCATCACCCAGGGTCAGCACCAACATGGTTTGCGGGCCGTAGATGGCATAACCGGCGGCTACCTGTTCGGTGCCTGGCTGCAGGAAAGCCTTTTCGTTCAAGGGTTCGTTCTGGCTCAGGTATTCGTTCGGGCAACGCAGCACTGAGAAGATAGTACCGACCGGCGCGTTGATATCGATGTTCGACGAACCGTCCAGTGGGTCGAATACCAGCAGGTACGCGCCTTTCGGGTATTTGCCCGGGATCTGGTAGGCATTGTCCATTTCTTCGGACGCCATGCCGGCCAGGTGACCGCCCCATTCGTTGGCTTCGAGCAGGATCTCGTTGGAGATCACGTCGAGCTTCTTCTGGACTTCGCCTTGCACGTTTTCAGTGCCCATGCTGCCCAGAACACCACCCAGGGCGCCTTTGGAGACGGCATGGCTGATTTCCTTGCAAGCACGCGCCACTACTTCGATCAGAAAGCGCAGATCGGCAGGAGTGTTGTTGCTACGGGTCTGCTCAATCAAATAGCGACTCAGGGTAACGCGGGACATGGAAGGCTCCGGAGGAATGGGGACTAAAAACCCGCGCAGTTTAACGCGAGTCGAGGCGCAATTCCTCTTATCAGACGAGATTCACTCAATAGAGTTCATGCGCGGGGTTGAGCGTAGTTCGAAACCGACGGGATGTGCCCGCAAGATTGGCGACAGTTTCAGCATTCTTGGCGGTTTCTA
The DNA here is from genome assembly GCF_044743155.1 of Pseudomonas sp. NPDC087697. Lineage (NCBI taxonomy): Bacteria > Pseudomonadati > Pseudomonadota > Gammaproteobacteria > Pseudomonadales > Pseudomonadaceae > Pseudomonas > Pseudomonas sp. NPDC087697. Next base: position 8,590 of record NZ_JBIUVW010000070.1, read on the forward strand.
GGACGCCATCGCGAGCAGGCTCGCTCCCACAGGATTTGCGCCGTCCTTGTAGGAGCAAAGCTTGCTCGCGATCTGGTGCGCAGCACCAGCCCTAGGATTTCACCGATGGCTTGCGCAGCAAGCTGAACGCCATCCCCGCCAAACCCGCTACACCGAGCAAGAGCACCGCCCACAAACCGATCTTCTTCCAGTTCGTGCCGACCGTAATCGGTGTCACCGCCGTAAGCGATGAAGTCACCACCGCCCCGCCATCAACCTTGGCCTGCCCCAAGGTCGCCAGACGCTTGGGACTGTAGTCGGGAATCAGCGTCGACAACGGCAAGCTCGCCGCTTTAACCGTCGCGCTGCCCAGCGCCAACGTGTATGGCCCCGCCCCACGAGCGAGGAACACCACCTGAGTCGAACGCACGGCATAGCGCACTGTCGGAGCTTGTGCACCCAAACCACCGCCGCGCTCATCGACGGTCAGTTTCAACTGTTGCACCACCTGGCCAGGCACCTGCAATTGGTTCTGCACCACGTCCTGACCATTTTGCGTCAGCCGATAGAGCAAACCACTGCTCAAGGTCTGCCACGGCAGGCTGCTTTCGCGACGCCCCGACAGGGTCACCGGCGCCAGGCTGTTGGCCTGACTCAACTCAACCTGCAACCGCTCGACGCTCAAGCCCATCGGCAATTGCCAAGTGTATTCACCGGCCTTGGTGCTGCTGCCAGCCAACGGCTCGGACCAGACCAACGGCTGCGGCAGATAGCTGGAACTGGCGCTCTGCAGTTGCACCGAGGTCAGCACGGGCGCCGCCTGCGGGGTTTTCCACAGCAAGCGCAGATAGCGCGTGCTCTGCCCCGGCAAGTTCACTTCATGCTGCTCGACCCGTTCGTCGGCAAACGACAGCCGCGCCACCTGGCCTTCGCCCCACGGCTGCCAATGCTGCAAGTCGTCGCTGGCCTCGATGCTGAAACGCTGAAAGCCGTCGCGTTCGCTGGTCCAGTCGAGGATCAACTGCTGCAACGGAGCCTTGATCGCGCTGGCGTCCAGCAACCAGCCGCGCAGTACTTCTTCGCCGGCTTCGAGCTGACTCGACGGCTGGACATCCACCAGCGTGCCATTGGCGTTCGACGAAATACGCACGCTCGGCACCGCTTCGCGGGCAGAGGCCGAGTCGTAAAGCGGGAACCACTTCACGTCATTCAGCACAAGATTTTCGCGGCTCTGCGCCTGCTCCCGCGCCAGCGAATAGGCCTGCGCCTCGCCAGCAGCGTTGAACACCCGCACATCGCTGAGATCAGTCTGGCGCGCATTCAACTGCACCGCCAGCGGCAATTCGAGGCGATACCATGGCCCCTCGCCGCTCAGGCTCAGGGGCACCTGCGTGGTGAAATCCGCCGGGGTTTCCTGGGCAACGGCCGACAGCGCCACACACAGTCCAACAGCGCCCAGCGACAACTTCAGATTCAAGATGACACTCCTTCAGATCCATTGGCCGGCTTTTCAGGCTCAGGCGTTGCTTCGGCACGTTTGGGCGGTAGCGGTGCGAAATAGCCGACCACCAGCAGCAACACGCCCACGCCGATAAACGAGACGATCCGCGCCAGCCCGCCACGGTTACTCAATTCGACAAAGATCAATTTCGCGACCACCAGCGCGATCAGTGCCGCACCGACCAGCCAGACTTCCCGACGATGGCGCAAATGGCCGCCGATCATCAGGCTCAAGGCGATCAGGGTCCAGACGATCGACAGACCGGCCTGCACCAGCATCGATTCCAGTAAGGCATCCAGCTCAAACGGCACGCCGCCCCAATGGTAAGCGCTGCGCATCACCAGCGCGGTGAAGAAGGCGAACAGTGAAACCCCGGCCACCACTTGTGTGGCGCGCTCGGCGTAATCGGCGCGAATCGCCAGTTGGCTGACCGCACCACGCGACCAGACATAAACGCCGAACAAGGCAAACAGCAGGCCGATTTCCAACGGGTTGAGCAACGGCAGATAAGGCAGCGGTTCGGCGGTACCGTCGCTGGCGATGTTCGCCAGCCAGAACCAGCCGAGCATCAGCAGCGCCAGCGGCAGTGCGGCGTACACGCGGTACTCGTGGGCATAGGCCGAGATCGGCCACGGCCAGGCACGCGGAGCAGCCATCAACACCAGGTACAGGCTCGGCAAAATTGCCCAACCCAGCCAGCGCCAGGCGTTGTACTGCTCGGACAACACCAGCAAGCCGTAACGCAACTCCAGCGCCAACACGCCGATCAACAGCCAGCAACCCAGCACGTGAGCAGCGCTCAATGCTCTCGCGGGGAGCATCGGCGCCAAGCGTCGCAGCGAGATGAAATGCACCACAAACACCGCCGCCCACGCCAGCCAGCCGAGATTCGCCGCCGGGTGATAACGCGAATGCCAGGCCGCGACCAACACCAGCGCCGCTGCCGGCATCAACAAGGTGCAGAGCACGCCCAGGGCCGGCCATTGCAATCGCCGGGACAACAACGTCCACAACGCGACACTCAGCGCCGCGATGCCCAGCAGCAACGTGGCTTGCAGGTTCAGCGGCGCAAACCGCAGCACTTCGCTGATCAACGCCAGTGCCCACCAGGCCGCGCCCCACACCAGCAATAACTCGGACAAACGCCGCAAGCTCAAGGCATCGAACGCGCTCGCGTGATTGCCAAGCTGCAAGCGCCACGCGCCGACCATCGCCGCCAGCCCGAGCACCATTGGCGTCCAGAAACCGCTGTGGCCCAGTGGTCGCAATCCTTCGCTGCCGAGCGGCCCGAGCAGTTCGGGACCGGCAATCAGGAACGCCGCGCCGCCGATCACTTGCAACAACAAACCAAAGACAAAACTCACCCGCTGCTGCAAGTACAGGCTCAGCCAGATGATCAACAGACCGCTGGCCGCCCACACCGCACTCGCCGTTTGCCACGGCAACACGAACAGCACCGCCAGATTGATCAGCACCAACCCGGCCAGCAACACCACCGACAGCCCACGCAGCAACCGCACATCGCTGCGCACCATGTCGTCGCGGGCGGCGAACAGCATCCCGCCGATCAATGCCAGGCCAATCAACGAGGCGGTCAGCAAACCGCTCCAGCCAGCACTGAACACCGCCGTTGCCTCACCGCTGGCGCCTTGCAGCCGCAGCAGGAACAACACGCCGCCGAGCAGTTGCACCGCGAACGCAGTAAACAGGAAGGTCCGCGATTGCAGGCGCAAGCCCACGAACAACGTCGCCAAACCGGCCAACGCCCAGCTGATCGCGGTGCCATGGGTGAAGAAGAACATCGGCGCCAGCAGATAGAGGAACGTCAGGCCAGCGCAGGCCAACACCGGTAAACCTTTGCGCTCCCAGGATGAGGTGTGCTCAGGGGAGGTATTGCGCAAGTGGTAGAAACTGAACAGCAACGCCACGCCGAGCATCAGCGCACCGAGCGGTGAACCCTCCAGCAGGCTGCTGTCGCCCAGGCTCAGTTTGCTGAGGAATGCCAGCGCCGAACCCAGCTGCAACAACAGGGCAAACGCCCGCGCCAATGGCCGATGCTGACGCAAGCCGAGCCAGAAGATCCCCGCGCCCTCCACCGCCCAAGCCGCCGCAGTCCAGCGCGCATCCAGGCCCAATGGAATCGCCAGGCTGGCGAAAATCACTCCCAGCGCCAGGCAGGTTTCCGCCAGCAGCAAGGCCCGACCGCCGCTGAGAAAACGCGCCAGCCCCATGTAAACGATGCCCAACACCAACGCGCTGAACGCAGCGGCAAACTCAAAATGATGAATCAACGCGAACTGCAAGCCAAAGCCCACCAGCGGCGGGCCGAACAACATCGTGCCGTCGACGTAGTCACCCTTGCGTGCCGACCAGCGCAGCAACGCCTCACGACTGTCATCCTCCGGCGCGTCGCTCATTTCGAGCAATTTGCGACGAGCGAACAACAAGCCAATCGCCAGGTACATCAGGAAGAACAGAATCAGGAACGGCTCGGTGCTCCACAGCAGTTCCGGCGTGTAAGAACGCAGGCCCCAGGCGAAACCTATGCCAAAGGTGCCGGCAAAGCCGATCAGGTTCAACGGCCGCCAGGCCTTGAACCAGGCGATGGCGAGGATGCCGGCGTTGAGCAAGGCGAAGTAGCTGAACAGCGCGACATGGTTGCCGGCGCCGGTGGAGGTCAGGATCGGCGCGGCAAACCCGCCCAGCGCCGCAGCGCACGCCAGGGCCAGAGAGTCCTGGGTAATCGCCAGAATCGCCGAGAACACCGTTACCGCCACCAACAGGCCCAACGCCGCTGTCGGGTCGAGCAACGGGTGCAAGCGCATGGCGGCGAACACCGTCAGGTACAGCACGGCGATGCCGGTGCCCTGCAGGATCAACGCATAGTTGGTGTTGCGCAGCCGCAACCACCAACCGAGCCCGAGCAACGCCAACGCCGCCGCAGCGACCCCGGCGTAACGCAATTCAATCGGCACCACCATGCCTTCGGTGGCGTAACGCAGCAGGAACGCCAGACCGAAGAACAGCAGCACCACGCCGACCCGCAGCACGGTGTTGCCGCCAAACAGCCAATTGCGCGCGGCGGCAATGCCGCGCTCGAACAGATTCGGGCCCCGGGGTTCGGCAGGTTGTTGCGGTTCGCTGGTGTGCAGGGTCCAGAGATCGGCGGGCTCAGGCGTGATGCTCGCCTGTACCGGTTCGAATTCGGGCGGCAACTCCCAGACCAGTTCCTGCGCGACAGGCAACGGCGTCGGGCCAGGCTCAGGCGCTTGGTCAACGATGATTTCAGCAGCAAGCGTTGGCTCACTGGCAGTCGCCGGCTCAGCAACCGGCACGGCATTAATGCCATGGGTCTCCAGCAACGCCAGCCGCTGTTCGACGGCATCGAGGGCAACCTGCGACCGTTCCAGCTGAAGACGCTGCTCGGCCGCTTGCGAATTCAGGCGCCTCAGCACAAACGCCTGGCCTGTACCAAGCCCCATCAGCGCGCCAATCAACGCTTCACTCAAAGACTCATCGAGCACCCAGCCCAGCACCAGCCCAATCAGCATGAAAATCCATTGCATGGTCAATATCCCTAAGCGCATTGGCCAACCGATAAGGTTTGGCGCAGCCCGTATTGCAAAGATCGCAGCCTTCGGCAGCTCCTACAACGGCAGTGTGCGCCAATATATTAGGCGAACACTGACTGTAGGAGCTGCCGAAGGCTGCGATCTTTTTCGGGGCGCTAGTATATCGATCCGATCAAACGACGGCTAAAAGTTACTCAAGAGCCTTCCAGATATCCGTGGCGTACTCGCGAATCGTCCGGTCGGACGAGAACCAGCCCATGCGCGCACTGTTGAGCACCGCCGAGCGCCACCACTCCTTCGAGTCGTGCCAGTGCTCTTCAACCCGCGCCTGGGCATGCCAGTAGGAATCGAAGTCGGCGCAGACCAGGAACCGGTCATATTCGATCAATGAATCGATCATCCCGGTATAACGCGACGGCTCATCCGGCGAGAACACCCCGCTGCGAATCGCTTGCAGCACATCACCCAGTCGATGAGAGGCTGCGATATCCGGCGCGGCGTAGAACTCATGATTCTGCTTGCGCGCCTCAACCTGCTGCGCCGTCAGACCGAAGATGAACATGTGCTCGACGCCAATGCGCTCACTCATTTCCACGTTGGCACCGTCCAGGGTGCCGATGGTCAGCGCGCCGTTGAGACCGAACTTCATGTTGCTGGTGCCCGACGCCTCAAAGCCAGCGGTGGATATCTGCTCCGACAGGTCGGCCGCCGGAATGATGCTCTCTGCCAGACTGACGTTGTAGTTGGGCAAGAACACCACTTTCAGCAAACCGCGCACCGTCGGGTCGTTGTTGACCACTCGGGCGATGTCGTTAGTGAGTTTGATGATCAGCTTGGCCTGGTGATAACTGGCCGCCGCCTTGCCGGCGAAGATCTTCACCCGCGGCACCCAATCGATTTCCGGCTCGGCGCGGATCGCCTGATACAGCGCCACGGTGTGCATCAGGTTGAGCAACTGACGTTTGTACTCGTGAATCCGTTTGACCTGCACATCGAACATCGCCGCCGGGTTGACCGCGATCCCCAGCCGCTCATGAATCAGATAGGCCAAGGCCTTCTTACTGTGCAGGCGTTGTTCGGCGAATTTATTGCGGAACGCCGCTTTCTCGGCAAACGGCTCCAGGCCGATCAGCCGTTGCTCGGGGTCATCCAACAAGTCCGGGCCCAGCGCATCGACCATCATCGAGGTCAGTTCCGGGTTGGCCTGATAGAGCCAGCGACGGAACGTAATGCCGTTGGTCTTGTTGTTGATCCGATCCGGATAAAGCTTGTGCAGCTCGGAAAACACCGTGCTGCGCATCAATTGAGTGTGCAGGCCGGATACGCCATTGACGCTGTGGGAACCGAGGAACGCCAGGTTGCCCATGCGCACGCGACGACCGTTGTCTTCCTCGATCAGCGATACCGCGCGCAGCACGTCGAAGTCGTGGATGCCTTTGGCCCGAAGCGAATCGATGTGCTGAGCATTGATCAGGTAAATGATCTGCATATGCCGTGGCAGCATCCGCTCCATCAGCCCCACCGGCCAGGTTTCCAGCGCTTCCGGCAACAGCGTGTGGTTGGTGTAGGAAAGCGTATCGACGGTGATCTGCCACGCCGCGTCCCACGCCACGTCGTACACATCGACCAGTTGACGCATCAACTCGGCCACGGCGATCGAGGGGTGAGTATCGTTGAGCTGGATCGCCGCGTGATCGCCCAGGGTCAGCACCGAGGTGTGCATATTGCGGTGACGGCGCAGTAAGTCCTGCAAGGACGCGGCGACAAAGAAATACTCCTGACGCAGCCGCAGTTCCTGACCAGCCTCGGTACTGTCGGCTGGATAGAGCACGCGGGAGATGCTTTCCGCGCGAGCCACTTCGGCCACTGCGCCCAAGTGATCACCGGCGTTGAAGCGCTCCAGGTGCAAGTCTTCCATAGCCCGCGCACGCCACAGGCGCAAGGTGTTGACGCTGGCCCCGCGCCAGCCGACCACCGGCGTGTCATAAGCTACCGCCCGTACGGTTTCCGAAGGCGACCAGACCTGTTTGGTCTTGCCGCTGGCATCGGTCACGGTCTCTACACTACCGCCGAAACCGATCGGGTAAATCACTTCCGGCCGCTCGAACTCCCAGGGGTTGCCGAAATCCAGCCAGTTTTCGGTTTGCTCCTGCTGCCAGCCATCGACAACCGCCTGACGGAACAACCCGTGTTCATAACGAATGCCGTAGCCATGACCGGCAATGCCTAGTGTCGACATGCTTTCCATGAAGCACGCCGCCAGGCGACCGAGGCCACCATTGCCAAGCGCGGCGTCTGGTTCCAGCAAGCGGATGCGTTCGAGGTCTACACCCAACTCGGTCAGCGCTTCGCGGGCCACGTCGAGCAGGCCGAGGTTGCTCAGGCTGTCGTAGAGCAGGCGGCCGATGAGGAACTCCAGCGAGAGGTAGTAAACGCGCTTCTGGCCTTTGCGGTAGATCTGCCGAGTGTGGTCCATCCAGTGTTCGACCATGTGATCACGTGCCGCCAGGGCAATGGCTTCAAACCAGTCATGGTCAAAGGCGTGATCCGGGTCCTTGCCCACTGCATAGGTAAGTTTGGCCAATACGGCGTCGCGAAACGCGGCCACCTCAGCTTCGCGAACAAGTGGTTCTTGAGTCATCGATAGGACCTCGGGCGAGCATGGAATTGACTGAGCCTAGTCGGTCTGACACGAGACAAATGCACTGGTTCGGCGATTTTTGCAATCGCCTGAATCAAGCCTCTGTCCTTGCCGGTACGCGTTGAAAAGATGCAGATGCCGTGCCGATCGTTCGGAAAATTCAGCGTAGCCATAAAAAACCGGCAAATGGTCGTTCAAAAAATCACCAGTCCAGGTATGATCGCGCGCCCTGATGCACGCTGGTAATTCCACATGATGAAGCCGAACCTGATCGCCGCCGCGGAGATCGACCGTCTCGATACCTGGGCCAAGTACTCTGCCCCGATGTGCGGCTCGTGCGTGTCCAGCTGCTGCACGCTGCCGGTCGAGGTGAAGATCAAGGATCTGATCCGCATCGGCATCGTCGACGAATTCGAACTCGGCGAACCACCAAAGAACATCGCCAAGCGCCTGCAAAAGGAAGGGATCGTCGAACGCTACAACCAGAAGTCCGAGATCTTCACCCTCCAGCGCATGAGCAACAACGATTGCCTGTATCTGGATCGTAAGAGCCGTTTGTGCACTATTTATGAAAAGCGCCCGGATACTTGCCGTAATCACCCGAAAATCGGCCCACGGCCTGGGTATTGCGCGTACAAGCCGAAAGAAGTCGTGCGCGAGAGCAATCCCCGGACCCTCGACAAGTTCTGATCAAAGCGACTATTTCGTAGCAGCTGTCGAGCCTGCGAGGCTGCGTTCGGCTGCGCAGCAGTCGTAGTCTGGTAAATGCAGCTCATCTGATGCACCGCAGCGTTTGATTTCACGACTGCTGCGCAGCCGAACGCAGCCTCGCAGGCTCGACAGCTGCTACAGCCAGACAAACAAAAACGCCCCCGACCTTGCGGTCGGGGGCGTTTTTTTAAGCGCTAACTAAGTCGAAACTCAGTTGCCGCTTTTCTTGGCAGCGCGGGTACGCTCGCTTTCGCCCAGGATCTTCTTGCGAAGACGGATGGACTTAGGAGTGACTTCACACAGTTCGTCTTCTTGTACGAACTCCAGAGCCTGCTCCAGGGTGAAGCGGATAGGCGGAACCAGTGCGATGGTTTCGTCTTTACCCGAAGCACGCATGTTGTCGAGCTTCTTGCCTTTGGTTGGGTTGACGCCCAGGTCGTTGTCGCGGCTGTTGATGCCGACGATTTGACCTTCGTACACGTCTTCACCGTGACCCAGGAACAGTTTGCCGCGAGCTTGCAGGGTTTCCAGCGAGTAAGTCAGAGCCTTACCGGTAGCAACCGAAACCAGCACGCCGTTCTGACGGCCGGACATGTCGCCGGACTTCATCACGTCGTAACGGTCGAAGATCGAGGTCAGGATGCCTGCACCGGAGGTCAGGGTCAGGAACTCGTTACGGAAACCGATCAGGCCACGAGCCGGGATGTTGTATTCAAGGCGCACACGGCCCTTGCCATCCGGAACCATGTTGGTCAGGTCGCCTTTACGGATACCGATCTGTTCCATGATCGAGCCCTGGGACTCTTCCGGCAGGTCGATGGTCACGTTTTCGTACGGTTCGTGCTTGACGCCGTCAACCATACGGATGATCACTTCCGGACGACCAACACCCATTTCGAAGCCTTCGCGACGCATGGTTTCGATCAGTACCGAGAGGTGCAACTCACCACGGCCGGAGACTTTGAACTTGTCGGCGGTGTCGCCTTCTTCAACGCGCAGAGCAACGTTGTACAGCAGCTCTTTGTCCAGACGTTCCTTGATGTTACGGCTGGTGACGAACTTGCCTTCTTTACCGCAGAAAGGCGAATCGTTTACCTGGAAGGTCATGGAAACGGTTGGTTCGTCAACGGTCAGCGGCTTCATCGCTTCGACGTTCAGTGGGTCGCACAGAGTGTCGGAGATGAACAGCTGGTCGAAGCCGCTGATGCAGACGATGTCGCCGGCAGCTGCTTCTTCAACGTCGATGCGGTGCAGACCGTGGTGACCCATCAGCTTGAGGATACGACCGTTACGCTTCTTGCCGTCAACGTCGATAGCCACAACTTGAGTGTTCGGCTTGATGCGACCACGAGCGATACGGCCAACGCCGATAACACCCAGGAAGCTGTTGTAGTCCAGAGCGGAGATTTGCATCTGGAACGGGCCGTCACGGTCAACTTTTGGAGCTGGGACGTGGTCAACGATGGCCTGGTACAGCGGGGTCATGTCTTCAGCCATGTCGGTGTGTTCCAGACCGGCAATGCCGTTCAGGGCCGAGGGGCAAGGCCCCCAGAACCCAGGACGTCATTCGGGTTTCACCGGTCATGGCCCGAAGCTGACGGGTGCCTTGCTCGCGTTCGCGAATCAGTT
>NZ_JBIUVW010000071.1:0-17991 GCF_044743155.1 Pseudomonas sp. NPDC087697
ACCACCTGCCGCCTGCGCTGTTTGAGCAGCAAGCGGCCTAATGCTCCTACAGAGCGGTTCAAAAAAACTGAACCACAACAGGCTTGCCCGCGATGCAGACGACTCGGTCTTGAAGCACTACACCTACAAAAAACCCGGCCGAAGCCGGGTTTCTCGTCAACCGATCACTGCATCCACGGCGGAGGCGGTTCTTCGGTTTTGCTCGGCGGTGCGTCGTCTGCGGCGCGAACCGCTTGCCGACGTTCCTCATCAAGGCGCGCGGCCTCGATCTCACGCATGATGCCGCCAACGTCCGCCAGCTCTTCCGGCTCGTCGAACTCACCGGTCAGGACGCTGGCCGGATGCAGGGTGCCGGCTTCATACAAGGCCCACATTTCCTTGGCGTACTTGGTCCGCTTCAACTCCGGTGCAAAGCGCCCGAAGTACAAAGCCATGTTGCCCACATCCCGCTCCAGCATGCTGAACGCGTGGTTGTTGCCGGCAGCGTCGACTGCCTGGGGCAGGTCGATGATCACCGGGCCGTCCGGGGTCAGCAACACGTTGAACTCGGACAGGTCACCGTGCACCAGACCGGTACACAGCATCAGCACGATCTGCGAAATCAGGAAGGCGTGATACTCGCGCGCCTGATCCGCTTCCAGCACCACGTCATTGAGACGCGGCGCGGCATCACCGTACTCGTCCGCCACCAGTTCCATCAGCAGCACGCCTTCCAGGAAGTCGAACGGCTTGGGCACTCGCACCCCGGCACTGGCCAGACGGAACAACGCCGCGACTTCGGCGTTCTGCCAGGCGTCTTCGGTTTCTTTACGACCGAACTTGGAACCCTTGGCCATCGCGCGAGCCTGACGGCTGTTACGTACCTTGCGGCCTTCCTGATACTCGGCCGCCTGACGAAAACTTCGTTTATTCGCCTCCTTGTAAACCTTGGCGCAACGTAACTCGTTACCGCAGCGCACCACATAAACAGCTGCTTCTTTACCACTCATGAGTGGGCGCAGCACCTCGTCAACCAGACCGTCCTCGATCAGCGGTTCAATGCGTTTTGGAGTCTTCATCAGCTTTTATTGTGGGTCCTTTATTACCAAACACGCGAATATCACTCGTTATACGGCAATCCTCGCACGGCGGGGAGGATTTGCCGACCTATGAACGTTGCAGATGCACCCAATGTGCCAGATTAATCAGGCAAATCTGTCGGCCGACGAAGATCATAGCTGAGAGTCAGCCGCACGTTGGCGACTGGATCAGAAGGCATTTACGACAGAGTCTGAGATCAGCCAACCCTCTCTTTGTAGGATTTTTTGCAATAGCCCTCAATTTCTGCTGCTGACGGCCGAAGTCATCAAAGAGAAAGGGATTTGTCCGACAATCGGAACAGACGCCACCTCACCGCAATGTTTACGGCTGCCGTCAATCCGCGAGTCATCAGCACTACGTGGGCTTATAAGAAAAAACCTGGAGCGCGGATGAACATCAAACAAAAACTGACGTGGGCGTTTGCAATCGTCGCCTGCTTGCCGGTTGTACTGGTCGCCACCCTGGTGGTCATGAACCTGCGCAGCGATGCCAAAGAAAATTTTGTCGACAGCAGCGGTCGAGAAATCCGCCAGGTCAGCAACGCCATGCAACTGTTCTTCGACGGCATCAGCCAGAACGTCAACTACCTGGCCTCTCAGCCGCTGATCAAAAACACCGACGCCAGCCTCAAAACCTACATGGGCGCCAACGCGACAGAAATCCCACAAGGCGAGATGGACAAGCAGGTGTTTGCCTTGCTGCAAGACATGGGCGCCAGTCACCCGGCGTACGCCTACGCCATCGTCGGCACCGGTGCCGGTGGTTACGTATCCTGGCCCGATGACCCGAAGCTGACCAACTACGATCCGCGTCAGCGTCCCTGGTACAAAGCCGCCCAGGCCAAGCCGGGCAAGCCACTGCGTACCGACGCCTATTACTGGGCAGCCGATGATGCGACTTACGTCAGCACCGTGCGCACCCTTGACAACAAGCTCGGCGCCAATGGCGGCGTGGTCAGCATCGACGTGACGCTCAAGCAGCTCACCGAGATCGTCAAACAGATCAAGCTCGGTGAAACCGGCTACCTGATGCTGATGGAAAACAACGGCACTGTGCTGGTCGACCCGAAACAGCCAGAGCATAACTTCAAGCCTCTGAGCAGCCTGGGCGACGGTTACGCGCAACTGGCCAAGGCCGGTAAAGGTCTGGTCGAAGTCGAGTTGAACGGCGAGCACTACATGGCCAACGTCTGGCCGTCGGAGCAACTGGGCTGGACCTTCGTCGGCCTGATCAAGCAAACCGACGTGATGAACTCCGCCACTCAACTGACCTGGTTGATCGCGATCATCGCCGCCGTACTGGCCGTGGTCTTCGCCGTGGTCGGCGCGAGTTTCGCCAGCCTCATCGTGCGGCCGATTCGCAGCGTCGCCAGCGGTCTGGAAGGCATCGCCCAGGGTGAAGGGGACCTGACTCAGAACCTGCAGATCCGTGGCAGCGACGAAACTGCGCAACTGGCCAACTGGTTCAACCAGTTTCTCGCCGCGATTCGCAGCCTGATCCAGCACATCGGCGGCGCTGCAACCAAGATCCTCGCCAACTCGCAAAGCGCGACCCAGGTCTCCAGCGATATGGCCGAAGCCGCCGGGCGCCAACGTGAAGCAGTGGACATGGTGTCCACGGCGTTCCACGAAATGGTCGCCACCGCCAACGAAGTCGCGCGTTCCTGCAGCCAGGCCGCCGAGTCGGCCGACAGCGGTCAGCGTCAGGCCCGCGAAGGTCAGCAACAGATCGATGCCGCCGTGAACAGCGTCGACAAGTTGAGCCAGGAAATCGAACAATCGGCGCAGTCGATGCAGCAGCTGGAACGCGACAGCAATGACATTCAGTCGATCCTCGGCACCATTCGTTCCATCGCCGAGCAAACCAACCTGCTGGCGCTGAACGCAGCGATCGAAGCCGCCCGCGCCGGCGAGCAAGGCCGCGGCTTTGCGGTGGTGGCCGATGAGGTTCGCGCCCTGGCTAAACGCACCGCAGACTCCACCGCGGAAATCGACGGACTGCTCGGCAACCTGGCCAAGCGCACCAGTCAGGTCACTCAGCAAATGCACGCCAGCCTTGAGGTGTCGCAACAGTCGGTCAGCCGTATCGGCGAAGCACGCAACAGCTTTGGGCAGATTCGCGAATCGGTGGACGTGATCCGCGACATGAACACCCAGATCGCCACGGCCGCCGAAGAACAGCATCAGGTCGCCGAAGACATCAACCGCCACATCAGCCAGATCCATGGCGATGCGCAGTTGGTGGCCGAACTGGCCAACTCGGCACGGCTCGACTCTCAGAGTCTGGCAGGGTTGTCGAATGAGCTGGATGGGTTGGTGCGACGGTTCAGAACCTGACCGATGACCGCTTCGCGGTCAATCGCGAGCAGGCTCGCTCCCACAGGGTTTTGCAGTGTCCTTGTGGGAGCGAGCCTGCTCGCGATGAGGCCGTCACTGTCGGAAAAGCTCCCCCGGGGTAAACCCGAACAGGCTTTTGAACGCGGCGATAAACGCCGAGGTCGAGTCATACCCGCTGGACAGCGCAGCCGTGGTCACGCTGTTGCCGTCCTCCAGCAGGCTCAATGACGACAACAAGCGCATGCGCTGGCGCCAACTGCGGAAGCTCAATCCGGTTTCACGCTGGAACAAACGCATCAGGGTTTTCTCTGAGGTGCCCAATCGCTCGGCCCATTCATGCAGCGTTATGTTCTGCTCCGGGCTTTCGATCAGCTCGTTGCACAGCCCAAGCAGACGCGGGTGACGTGGCAACGGCAGAGAAAACCCGACTTCCGGCAGACTCGCCAACTGATCCAGCAGCACCTCGACCAAGCGTGCTTCGCGGCTGTCGCCCTCTGGATAGTCCACCGGCAGCAGGCAAAAGCTCTTGATCAGTTCTCGCGCCAAGGGCGTCACTTCCAGCACCCGACAACGCTCGTCCGCCCAGGCGCACTCCTCACGCCGCACATACAAACTGCGCATCTCTGCACGCATCGACGTCACCACCTGGTGCTCAAGATCGGCCGGAATCCAGATACCCCACTGCGGCGGCGCAAAGAAACTGCCCTCGGCGGTGTGCACGCCGAGGACTCCGCTGATTGCGTAGGAAAACTGCACCCAATCGTGACGATGAGGTGGCGTCCACGAGCCGGCGCTGAGGCTTTCCGCACGGGCATACAGCGGGCGCGGTAACGCCGTCAGGGCCGGGATTGTCCGCTCAAGGGAAAGTTGTCCGTTAGTCGGCATTGATTGGCCTTATGTCGCAAGACGGGCGGAAAGCATGACCTTAGGCTAGGTCATCCATTCTTACAATGCTTTCGGTGCCCGCTATGCATGCCTTCAAACACCTCAAACGCGTGGTCACCGACTGGTTCCTGTGCGGAATGCTGATCGCCACCCTGCTGTCTTACGCCTTCCCACACTTCGGCGCCACGGGCGGCGGGATGCATGCCGAGTGGGTGATCAACATCGGCGTGTTCCTGGTGTTCTTCCTGCACGGGGTCAACCTGTCGAGTGAGCAGATCCGCTACGGTTTGAAAAACTGGCGCCTGCACTTCATGGTCCAGATTTTCACCTTCCTGGTGTTCCCGCTGATCTGGCTGGTGAGCGACAAGCTGCTGGGCTCGCACATTCCATCGCTGCTGATGCTCGGGTTCTTGTACCTGTGCGCCCTGCCCTCGACTATTTCCTCCTCCGTGGCCTTGACCGGCAGCGCGGGGGGCAACGTACCGGCGGCGATTCTCAATGCCAGCCTGTCCAGCGTACTGGGGATTTTCCTTACGCCGTTGCTGGTGAGTTTCGTGGTGGGCAGCGGTGCTGGCGGCATCGACCTGGGTTCAACCCTGCTCGATCTCTGCGCCATGTTGCTGTTGCCGCTGGTACTGGGCCAGTTGCTACGGCCGCTGTTTGGCAAGTTTTTCAGTCGCCACAAGCGCTACACCAACATCGTCGATAAGCTGGTGATCCTGCTGCTGGTCTACGCCGCATTCTGCAACTCGATGGTTTCCGGGATGTGGCAGCAACAGGGCAATACGGTGATTCTCAGCGCACTGGTCGGCAGTGCCGTGCTGCTGGCGATCATTCTGTGGATGACCACCCGCACTGCCCGCGCCCTGAAGTTCAGCCCGGCCGATGAGATCGCCGCGGTGTTCTGCGCCAGCAAGAAGTCCCTGGCTGCCGGCGCCCCTATGGCCGCGTTGATCTTCGGTGCCAACCCGGGCCTGGGTCTGATTCTGTTACCGATCATGATCTATCACCCGTTGCAGCTGATCGTCTGCTCGGTGATGGCCGAGAGTTATGCCAACCGCAATCGGCTACTCGCCGAACAGCAACGCGGCGCTGCCCTCAGCGCTCGATAATGGCCGTCACCCCCTGACCGCCGGCGGCGCAGATCGAGATCAACCCGCGCCCCTTCCCGGCGGCGTCCAGCAGCTTGGCGAGGTTGGCGACGATTCGCCCACCGGTCGCGGCAAACGGATGTCCGGCCGCCAATGAACTGCCTTTGACGTTGAGCCGACTGCGGTCGATGGAGCCCAATGGTGCGTCGAGGCCGAGCCGGGTTTTGCAGTATTCCGGATCTTCCCAGGCCTTCAAGGTGCAGAGCACTTGCGCGGCGAAGGCTTCGTGGATTTCGTAGTAGTCGAAGTCCTGCAAGGTCAGGCCGTTGCGCGCCAGCAAACGCGGTACTGCGTAGACCGGCGCCATCAGCAGACCTTCCGCGCCGTTGACGAAATCCACCGCTGCCGCTTCGCCGTCACGCAGATAAGCGAGGATCGGCAGGCCGCGCTCCTTCGCCCATTCCTCACTGCCCAACAGCACCAGCGACGCGCCATCGGTCAGTGGTGTCGAGTTGCCGGCGGTGAGCGTGCCTTTGTCGCTCTTTTCGAATGCCGGTTTCAACGATGCGAGTTTTTCCAGCGTCAGGTCCGGGCGCAGGTTGTTGTCGCGGGTCAGCCCCAGGAACGGTGTCATCAGATCGTTCTGCCAGCCTTCGGCGTAAGCTGCGGCCATTTTCTGGTGGCTTTCCAGCGCCAGTTGATCCTGCTCGGCGCGGGGAATGTTCCAGGTCTGCGCCATCAACTCGCAATGTTGTCCCATGGACAAACCAGTGCGCGGCTCGCCGTTACGCGGCAGTTCGGGGATCAAATGTCGGGGACGCACTTGCAGGAAGGTTTTCAGCTTGTCGCCCATGCTCTTGGCGCGGTTGGCTTGCAGCAGGATCTTGCGCAGGCCTTCGCTGACACTGATCGGCGCATCCGAGGTGGTGTCGACACCACCGGCAATGCCGCAGTCGATCTGTCCCAGGGCAATCTTGTTCGCCACCAACAACGCCGCTTCCAGACCGGTGCCGCAGGCCTGCTGAATGTCGTAGGCCGGGGTGGTCGGCGACAGCCGCGAGCCGAGTACACACTCACGGGTCAAGTTGAGGTCCCGGGACAGTTTGAGCACCGCCCCCGCCACCACTTCGCCCATGCGCAGACCGTGCAGGTTGTAGCGTTCGATCAAGCCTTCGAGCGCCGCCGTCAGCATTGACTGATTACTGGCGGTGGCATACGGCCCGTTGGAACGAGCGAAAGGAATGCGATTACCACCGATGATCGCGACACGGCGCAGCTGAGTCATGAAAAGCTCCTATTCTGAAAAGGCCATAACCCACAAGCGTAGGCCTTATCTCGCGGATCGAACGACTGATGACGATTCTTGGTCCACACTTTGAACCCCCGCTGCTGGAGTACGTTCCATGTCAGACCGCTATATCGACTTCGCCAATTCGGCCCTCGGCCACCGCCTGGTCGGAGCCCTTGGCCTGCCGTCACCGGTTCGTCTTGAACGCTGGGAGGCGGGTCGCCTGCGGCCCGTCGAGGGTGCGCTGCTGATCGGTGGCGGCCCGTTGGCGCAGAACGTCAGCGCGTTCGCCAACAAACTCACCGAGCAGATTTACAGCTATGGGCCCGAACCGTTGGTGGCCCAGGCGTGGATTCCCGGCCACGGTCCCAAGCTCAAAGCCGTGGTGTTCGATGCCAGCGATCTGGTCCAGACCGATCAGCTCAAGCAACTGCGTGAGTTCTTTCAGCCGTTGATGAAAAACCTCGCCCACAGCGCCCATCTGGTGATTTTCGGACGCGCACCGGAGACTTTGAGCGACCCGTTCGCCGCCAGTGCCCAACGCGCGCTGGAAGGGTTCAGTCGCTCGCTGGCCAAGGAACTGCGCAGCGGTGGCACCTTGCAGTTGCTGTATGTCGGGGCCGGTGCTGAGGGACAACTCGAAGGCGCACTACGGTTTTTCCTCTCGCCAAAAAGTGCTTATGTCTCGGGGCAGGTTGTGCGGCTAAACGCTTGCGACACTCAAGTCCAGGACTGGACTCGCCCATTGGCCGGCCGCACGGCGCTGGTCACGGGAGCGGCTCGCGGGATCGGCGCGTCGATCGCTGAAACCCTGGCCCGCGACGGTGCAGACGTCGTGCTGCTGGACGTGCCACCGGCCAAGACCGATCTCGATGCCCTCGCCGCCCGCCTCGGCGGCCACAGCATCACCCTCGATATCTGCGCCGAAGACGCCGCCACGCAGTTGATCCAGCAATTGCCGAACGGCATCGACATCGTGGTCCACAACGCAGGTATTACCCGCGACAAAACATTGGCCAACATGACTCCGGAATTCTGGGACGCAGTGCTCGCGGTGAACCTGAATGCACCGCAAGTGCTGACCAAAGCGCTGCTCGACAGCGGCAGCCTGCACGATAACGGTCGGGTGATTCTGCTGGCGTCGATCAGCGGTATCGCCGGCAATCGCGGGCAAACCAATTACGCCGCGAGCAAGGCCGGGCTGATTGGCCTGGCGCAGGCCTGGGCGCCGTTGTTGGGGGAGCGCGGAATCAGCATCAACGCCGTCGCCCCAGGCTTTATCGAAACCCGAATGACCGCGCATATTCCGTTTGCCTTGCGTGAGGCGGGGCGACGCATGAGTTCACTGGGGCAAGGTGGATTGCCGCAAGACGTCGCCGAAGCCGTGGCCTGGCTTGCCCAACCCGGCAGCGGCGCGGTCAGCGGACAAGCGCTGCGGGTGTGTGGGCAAAACGTATTGGGAGCTTGAACATGACAACGGATTGGCATTCACAAAGCAGTACACCGTACTTGTCCGAGTTGTATTGGCGGGCCGCGACGCGGCGCAAGATCACCGGCGCCAGCCTGCCTGAGGATGGCTTTCGTTGCTGGGTCAATGTTGACCCCAAGCGCTTGGCGGCTTATCGCAAGGTCTGCGGGTTTACCGATGACGGTTTGCTGCCACCGACGTATCCCCATGTGCTGGCGTTCGCCTTGCAGATGCAATTGCTCACCGCCAAGGCGTTTCCGTTTCCGCTGCTGGGGCTGGTTCACCTGGCCAATCGCATCCGTATTCTGCGGCCTTTGGGCGGTGTCGACCGGGTGCAGGTGAGCGTGCGGGTGCAGAACCTGCAACCTCACGCCAAGGGCGCGGTGTTTGAGTTAGTCACAAGCGTTGATGATGCACTCGGGCCGCTCTGGGAAGCCGAAAGCCAGATGCTCTGCAAAGGCGTGAAGCTTGCTGGTGAAGCCATTGAGCCGTCGACGGATTCGGTGCTGGCCATGAACGAGGTCACCCGCTGGTGGGCTCCCAGCGAGATTGGCCGGCGCTATGCCAGGGTTTCCGGTGACTACAACCCGATTCACCTGAGCGCTGTCAGCGCCAGACTGTTCGGTTTCCCCCGGGCCATCGCCCACGGTTTGTGGATCAAGGCGCGCACCCTCGCGGCACTGAGCGGGCACCTGCCGACCTCGAATATCGAGATTGCCGTGCAGTTCAAGAAGCCGGTGCGCCTGCCCAGCGAGGTGATCTTACTGGCCAGCGCTGCCGGCTCAAGCGGTGACTTCAACGTGGTCGGCGTCGGGGATCTGGAACACATGCTCGGCACCTGGCGACCACTTGCCCCCTAAGGCAACTCAACCACGCCGACTCAGCCGCGCCTGATAAAGAACACACCCGCCATAATCAACACCAGCCCGGCAATCTTGCCGGCGCTGACAGGCGATTCGCGAAACCCGGCCCAACCGAAATGATCCAGGGCCAGAGCCATCCCCAGTTGCCCCGCCAGCACCAGCGCCATGAACAGCATCGCGCCGATGCGCGGCCCCGCGAAAGCTGCCGTGGTAATAAAAAATGCGCCAAGCAGGCCACCGCTCCAGTGCCACCAGGTCAGGCTTTTGAGGGCTGCCAACGTCGGCGTTTCACGCTGGAACAGCACCAGCAGCAACAACGCCATGGTGCCGACAAAAAACGAAATCAGCGCGGCGCTCAGGACGCTCGACACCTGTTTGGCCAGTTGGCCATTGATACCGGCTTGCAGCGGCAAAAACGCCCCCGCGACAAAAGGCAGGCAAAGCAACCACCAGACGGGGGCGGGCATGCTGTTCTCCTATGAGTGAATAAGGCGCGCAGTATACGCCGCGCCTTATACACCGCTGCCACAAACCAAACGACCCGCTCGTGGCGGGTATGCGGCAATGAATCAGAAGTCGCGAAATCAGGCCACGGGGGTCCCGCCCAATGCACTGACGACCTTGTTGAAGGTAGCTTTCACCGAATCCCCCAGCGGGGTGACAAATGCCACAACGACCAGGCCTACCATCGCGACAATCAACGCATATTCAATCGCTGAAGCACCCTCGGTCCTGCTCATGAACAACTGGAGTCGGATGGACAGGAACCGCACGAAATGAAGGAACATACGACTTCTCCTGCAAGGTGTAGAACACTCCGACGGTTCTAAGGATTGATCTGGTGCAACTTCGGTTGCGGGAACAGGTTGTCCAGGGTTTCCAGCAGGCGCACGTGATAGATCGGTTTGCGGAACAGGTCCAGTACCTGCAAGCGCAGCATGTCGCTGACGTCGTCCATGTCGGCATGACCGGAGGTCACGATCACCGGCAAATGCTGCCGGGACGTGTGCTCGCGCAGGCGGCAGATCAGAGACATGCCGCTTTCTTCAGGCATGCGCAGATCGGTGATGACCAACGCGATATCGGGGTGACGGGTCAGATGGTCCAAAGCGAGTTTGACCGAGGTTGCGGTGAAGCAACAAAAGCCCTCGCCCTCCAGCAACTCCGCAAGTTCCAACAGGGCGTCTTCCTCATCGTCCACCAGAAGCAGCTGTTGGCGCGGGAGTGAAGAAGCGTTCATGTGCGACTCCTGTCACTGAGCAAGCAATCGGATGGGAACACGAACAATCGATCAAGCCACCTGTGTCCCGCCCAATGCGCCGATCACCTTGTTGAAAGTGTCATGAACCGACTTGCCCAACGGCGTGATGAAAGCAACGACGACCAACGCCACCATCGCGATGATCAGCGCATATTCAATGGCTGAAGCACCCTCGGTCCTGGTCATGAACAGCTGGAAACGGATGTACAGATACCGCACGAAGTTAAGGAACATGCGACTTCTCCTTTGCGCCAGAGGACGCCGATGTAACGAGGGCACAACATGATTGCTCTGTGCCATCGGAGCATTGTCAACAAACCCCACTCCAGCAACTGTAACAACCGGTTAATCACAAAGTATTAACCGGAATGTTGGCGCCCAAAAACCGCCACATCAATAAGGACGTCATACGCTCGCAAGTTATTTTTTTGACCAGTAATGGCATTTTGATTTTGCTGCGCTACTTTCAAATAGCCGAATAGTTGCGTGTTCATAGCTGCCTGATTGCGAAGCTATCTCGTTGAACCTCACGGGGCGGTGATGCAGCAGGAAAGGGAGAGCCGTCATGAACAGCCGCGTTACCATGGGCCTGGCCGGACTACTTTTAGTCGGCGCCGTCATTGTCGGGTACTGGGGGTTGGCGCTAAGCCGACAACCTGCAGCCGTCACCGAACCCGTTGCCGCCCCCATCACCGCCACCGTTGTGGTGGAAAAAACCGTTGCTTCAGCCGAAGACCAGACGCGCCAACCCGTCGTCGTGCTGGTGCATGATGTCCTGCCTTTTACCCCCCTCACTGCCGCTGACCTGACCCTGGAAAAACTTCGCAACGCCCCCGCCGGCAGCTTGAACAGCCTGGACCAGGCCCTTGGCCGTACGCCCTGGCGGCGCCTGAGCGCGGGAACCTGGCTGAGCAATGACAGCTTCGAGGCCGGCGGCCCGCTGGCACGGATGATCCACAGCGATGAACGCGCGCTCGCGGTGGCGGTAGACGAAGTGGTCGGCGCTGCCGGCCAACTGATCCCGGGTGACTACGTCGATGTGTTGCTGTACCTGCGTCAGGACACCGCCAACGCGCAGCAATCGGCGCAAATCGTGATTCCGGCCATGCGTGTACTCGGTGTCGGTGAACAATTCGGATTGACCAATGACGGCAAACCCGCCTCCCCGGCCGCCAGTTCCGACGAAAAACTCAAACAGGATCAACGCCGCATCGCGGCCCGCAGCGTCGTGCTGGCGGTGCCCGAACAACTGCTCAGCCGGATGATGCTGGCGACTCAGGTCGGCACCTTGCGCCTGGCCGTGCGCAGCAGCGAAGAGCAGCTCCTGGCCAAATATTGGGCAGGTGAAAGCGATTCATCCTCCCACCTGAATGCCACCAGCATTCAACTGTTCCAGTTCACCCAGCTGGCATTGGGCAGAGCCCCGAAAAACATCGTCAGTGCACGTCCGGTGGTGGTGTCACGGCGCAGCATTGAGGTCATACGCGGTAATCAGATCACCCAACAAACCCCTTGATTGAGCAAGGATGCATATCCTCAAAAACCGCAACTTCGACTAACCCAGTGGACTCTCACAATGAGCCAGAATCTGAGCCAGACGTTCCTTGCGATTACCCGCAACAGCACTGACCTGGAGTGGCTGCAAGGTGCACTGGCGCCCTTGGGCCAAGTGGTCAGCGCCGGTGGCGGCAGCCTCGATGAACTGCTGGCGCTGGTGGACGTAACGTTTGCCAGCCTGGTGTTCGTCGGCCTCGACCGCGAGCATGTCGTGGCCCAGAGTGCGTTGATCGAAGGGGCGCTGGAAGCCAAACCGATGCTGGCGATCGTTGCCCTGGGCGACGGCATGGACAATCAGTTGGTGCTCAACGCCATGCGCGCCGGGGCTCGGGACTTTGTGGCCTACGGTTCACGCGCCAGCGAAGTCTCGGGCCTGGTGCGACGCCTGAGCAAACGTCTGCCGCCTGTCGCACCCAACACCCAACTGGGTGGCCTGACGGTGCTGTTTGGCACTCAAAGCAACGCCGACGGTGCCCTGCTCGCCGGGCACCTGGCACTGGTGGTGCAGAAGAGCGGCCAGCAAACCTTGCTGCTCGACCTTGGCCTGCCGCGTGGCGACAGCCTGGCGCTGCTGGGGCTGGAGAGTTCGTTTCATTTCGGCGATGCCTTGCGGCATCTGCGGCGCCTCGATGCGACGCTGATCGACAGCGCTTTCACCAGCGCCGAAGCCGGGCTGCGAATCCTCGCCTACGCCAGTAACGACGAACCGCTGGAACGCACCAGCGCCGCCGAGCTGTACATGTTGCTCAGCGCCTTGCGCCAACACTTTCAACACATTGTGGTGAACCTCACCGGTCAACCTGACAGCGAAGCCCTGCGCACCTTCGTCAGCCATTGCGACAAGCTGCTGTGGTACACCGACCAGAGCGTGCTCGATTGTCGGCGCAACCTGACAGTGCTCAACCTGTGGCGCGAAAAAGGCATGAAGCTTGATCACGCGCGACTGCTGGTCGACCGCTACCTGCGCAACGCCGCCCCGGATTCCGACACACTGGGCAAGACCTTTGGCCTGGAAGTGATCGCCGTCCTGGCCTACAGCCCTGAGGTTCGGCTCAACGCAAAAAACCAGGGTGTGTCCCTGTTCGAACTGGCCCCTCGTGAGGTTCTGACCCAAAGCTTGCGCACCCTTGGTGAACGTCTGGCCAAGCACTCTGAAAGTCTGACCGCGCCAAAAATCAGTTGGCTGAATCGCTTGCGGGGCAACAAATGAGCGGTGAAAAACTCTTCGGCGCGCAGACCCAGAGCCCGATCGGCAACACCGACCACGAAGGCCTGAAACTGGTGCTGCATCGCTACATCATCGATGCCATCGAAGAGTCCGGAAAAAATCTGTTGGAAGGCTCGCGTCAGATCCTTTCGCAATTCGTCATCGACAAGGTCGCCGAATACATCGCTCGTTTGCACCTGGCAATTTCGCGCTATGAAATGGAGCGTCTGGCGGAAGAACTCGTCGACGAACTCACCGGTTTCGGTCCACTGGAAGTGCTGCTGCGCGACCCGGCCGTGACCGAGATTCTGGTCAACGGTCCGCACCGGGTGTTTATCGAGCGTGACGGTGTATTGCACCAAAGCGATCTGCGCTTCATCGACGCCCATCACGTCGAGCGGGTCATGCAACGCATCCTCGCGCCACTGGGGCGGCGTCTGGATGAGTCATCGCCGATGGTCGATGCGCGCATGCCCGACGGTAGCCGGGTCAATGCGATCATCCCGCCCATCGCGCTGGATGGACCGTGCCTGTCGATTCGTAAATTTCGCAAGGACATGCTTAAAAGCAGCGACCTGATGGCGATGCAAACCATCGATCAGGCGATCTTCGACTTCATTCAAGAAGCGGTGAGCAAACGCTGCAACATCCTTATCAGTGGGGGAACCGGCACCGGTAAAACCACCTTGCTGAACATCCTCAGTCAACTGATCGATCCTCACGAACGTCTGGTGACTATCGAAGACGTCGCCGAACTGCAACTGGGCCACCCTCACGTCGTACGCCTGGAAACCCGCCCGCCGAATGCCGAGGGCCACGGCGAAGTGAAAGCCAGCGACCTGATCCGCAACGCCCTGCGGATGCGCCCGGACCGAATCATCCTTGGCGAAATCCGTGGCGTCGAAGTGCTTGACGTACTGACCGCCATGAACACCGGTCACGACGGTTCGATGAGCACGGTGCACGCCAACAACGCCCAGGATGCACTGTTGCGCCTGGAGACGCTGGTTGGCCTGACCGGGCGCCAGATCGCCGAACGTACGCTACGGCAGATGATCTGCGCGGCACTCGATGTGGTGATTCAACTGACGCGCCTGCCCGATGGCCGGCGCTGCGTCAGCGAGGTGGTGGAAGTGGTGGGTATCCGCGAGGACATCTACGTCACCAACACCCTGTTTCGTTTCGACCGACGGACCGGTTTCGGCTTCCTGCGCGAGGCGGTCAACCCCGCTGGCGACAAGCTGCGCCATGAGTTGGCTCTGCCCCTCAACTGACTTGACGAGGCTTGCGCGATGATCGGCCCGATACTGCTCAGCCTGATGTGCGTGGTGTTGCTGGGACTGTCGATTCGGCTGTTCTATCAAGGCCTGCGCAAGACCAGTACCGAACGCGTACTGAACCGACTGGCCCAGGGGCAACCGCAACTGATCGTCGAAAAACCCGCGTGGGCCAGCCTTGAGCGCGCTTTTTTGCGCGCAGGTCTGGGCCGCCCGACCGAGCGTCTGCCGCTGTGGTTGATGCTCTGGGCTTGCGCCGGCCTCCTTGGCTTTTTGCTGGAAGGCTGGCTGGGGCTGCTCATACTTCTGCTGCTGCCACCCGTGGCGCTGCGTTTGTACATTTCCTGGCGTTATCGACGTCGCCTGAGGCGAATGATCGAACAGTTGCCGCCGTTGCTCGATCACACCATACGCAGTCTCAAATCCGGCCGCACCCTGGCCGACGCGGTGATGGGCAGCATCGATGCCAGCGCCGACCCGCTTAAAAGAGCCATGGGGCGAATCCAGCGCAACGTGCAATTGGGCGTCAACCTGCCCGACGCCGTGCACGATTTTGCCGAGCTTTACGACCAGGATGAACTGCGCATGTTTGCCCTGGGATTGAAGGTCAATCACCGTTACGGCGGCAATGCCAGCGAGCTGCTGGAGAACCTGATGAAACTGATTCGCGAACGCGAGCAAGGCACCCGTCAGCTTCGGGCCATGACCGGTGAAACCCGAATGACGTCCTGGGTTCTGGGGGCCTTGCCCCTCCTCATCGCGAGCTACTTCATGCTGACCAACCCCGGTTACATGCTGGGCATGTGGCGCGACACTGCCGGCCAGCACATGCTGATCGCCGCGGTTGGCTTACAGATCGTCGGGTGCCTGGCGCTGTGGCGCATGTTGCGGAGTATCTGAGATGGCCTTACTGGTGAGCGTTTTGCTGTTTCTGGGAGCCATGGCGCTGGTGCTCGGCAATCTGCTCGAACAGCGACGGCGTGAGCGGCACGTCACCCAACGCCTGCAAGGGCAGAGGCCGCAAGACAACACATTCAGCAGTTGGCTGCGGCTGCTCGGCGACAGCAGGTTTGGCCGGCGCTCGGTCAGCATCGACAGCGAAACCCAGACCTTGCTCGCACGCCTGGGTTGGCGCAAATCCAGCGAGCGCTCGTTGTTCGCCGCCTGCCAGATCGGCACGCCGCTGCTGGTGCTCGGGCTGGCGGTGTTCTTTCAACAGGTGTTCTACCCCAACGCGCAAAACCAGTGGCTTGCTCCATTACTGGGCGCCGGGCTGGGTTATCTCTTGCCCAAACGGCTATTGGCCTATGCCGCAAAACGTCGGCAAAAAAACATTGCCATCGAGATTTCGACCTTCATTCCGCTGCTACGGATTCTGTTCGAATCGGGGATGGCCATAGAGCAGGCTTTGCGTGTGCTCAGCACCGAGGCGCACAAACTGCTGCCGGAACTGACCAGTGAACTACGGCTGATCCTGACTCGGGTCGACTCCGGTCTGGAGCTCGGCGAGGAGCTGCACAAGACCGCGACGCTGCTGGCCGTGGACGAATTCACCGACACCTGCGTGATCCTCGAGCAACTGATCCATCAAGGCGGCGGCGCCATGAAATCGCTGCTCACGCTCAAGCAATTGCTCGATGAGCGGCGCCTGACACGCTTGCAGGAATACATCTCGAAAATGTCCGCCAAGATGTCCGTGGTGATGATGCTGTTTCTGTTTCCCGCCTTGTTGATCGTCCTGGCCGGCCCGGGCTTCACCGCCATTGCTCGGGCGTTTGCGCCTTAGAGCCGCAAGCGATGACCACGACACCCGGCGGCGGACAGTTTATTTGTAGCTGCGAGCGGCCTCACCTATCGCTGAAATACAAAACACCCGATGCGGTACATCGGCGGTTGGGGTGAAATAGGCATAAACCTATTTCAGGGCTAGACAGGATCAAAAGTGTTTATGCCTGTAATTCGTGATGAGGCTTACTCTGTTACAGTGAAAACTCCGGAGTTGTACCAGTATGAAGGAGTGCCATTCCTCAAGTGATAGCGGTAGTGGATGTAGTAATTTCCGATCTTTAGTTCAAAATCTGCTTTATATCTCCAAGGATTATGAGCTATTTCCGCGATTCGATGAACGTAGTCGCCCCCCGGCCCATAAAACGCCAACTCTATAAGTGTGTCGTCGGAGCTCTGTCCTACTGGCCCCTTGAGCTCAAGATCTTTACGCGACACTTCTCTGCCTGTAGTGGGGAAAGATAACTGTCTATCCTGGGTATCAGGGGATATTTCACTTTGTTGAATTGGCATATTTTTTCTCCCTCAAAGTTTATATAACGTTACAGCCAAGCCAATAAAAACTTAAACCAAGGGTATTTACACCCTGTAAGAACTGACAGTTCCGACGAGCGGTGTTGATTTGCCATATCTGATGCATGCAGGACGTTTGCTGACCAAGGCCGCAGTTGACACACATTGAACATGTGTTCCGGCCTGTCTTCGGGGCCAACGGGGACAAATTTATTTTTATGTTATTGATCGTTTGGGCTAGCCCAGGCTTCACTTCCATCGCCCGGGCGTTTACACCTTAGAACCGCATCATCAGGCGGATGAACCGCTCGTAGCAGCTGCCGAGCTCGCGAGGCTGCGTTCGAGGACGAAGTCCTCGCAAATCCTATATACGCGGATTGCCTGATAGAACGCGTTGCCCGATTTTACGACCGCTTCGCGGCCGAACGCAGCCTCGCAGGCTCGACAGCTGCTACGGGCGGTTCATCAGGCGTATTTCAATGTTGTGTTGCCGCCAAAACAATCGCCGTCCCAAGCGGTTAAGGTTTGACGACATACTCCGTCGGTTCTTCAGGGTCCATATTGTCCAGCGCTTGATCCACCAGCAACCGGATCCCGTCGATCATCCTGCAAATGCCTAACGCCACATTGCGTCGAGAACCTTCGATCTCGAACGCCAGGTCAGCAGCCATGGCTTTGACCGAGGCCAGGTCTTCCGAAGCGTTCGCCAGCAGACTTTCGGTGTCGATATCCGGATTGACGGCAAACAACCGGTCCGAGTGCAGATCGCTGAAGCGCAACTTTACAAGGGTCGGTTTCAGGTAATGATCGAGGGCGCGGTGTGCGGCGTCGTGTAGTTTTTTTGAGTCGGGAGAATCGTAGGGGGAAACGTCGTCGGCTTCGGGGGGATTGGGGGTTTCTTTGATCATGGCGTATCTCCGAGTTTGGATGGAGCTGCCACTGATCGCCGCGACGCGATTGAAGGTGGCAGCTGTACGCAGGTTCGCGGACCGAGACTCGAAAACCCGGCATACCCGAAGGCATCCCGCGCACAGCCACCATGACACGCAACGACAAGCACGTTAAAAACGCCTGCTGTTGAGCCGAGTGATTATGCATCAAGTAAACGGGCCGCGACGCCCGGACGCTGAATTGGCAGCGACGTTCGAAGGCTAGAGGTGGCGCTTCCGAGCGGCAACCTGAAAGACATGTCGGAGATTTCTGCGTTGCCCGTGATGCTGTCATCGAGTTCACCTCGACTCCTACAGGCATTACACAACCCCCAATAACGTGGGAGCGATCAAACAAGATCAAAAGATCGCAGCCTGCGGCAGCTCCTTGTATCTCGACTATCGCTCCGTCAGGAGCGATAGTTCTCGACTGATCATCGAGGGAGGGACC
>NZ_JBIUVW010000072.1:0-16690 GCF_044743155.1 Pseudomonas sp. NPDC087697
TTGATCGAAGGCAAGTACTGGCCGCCGGTCGGCCGGGTCGACAACGTGTTTGGCGACCGCAACCTGATCTGCGCCTGCCCGTCGATCGAAAGCTACGCTTGATCTATGCGGGGGCGGATTCACCTGCCCCCGCAAGAACACCGCATTCCCCCTGTGGGAGCGGGCTTGCTCGCTCCCACAGGATCCCGGCTCCCCACAGGATTGATGTTGATCCTCATAACAAGAAACCGGAGAACAACCATGTCGTTAAGCGTGTTCGACCTGTTCAAGATTGGCATCGGCCCCTCCAGCTCCCACACCGTCGGCCCGATGCGCGCCGCTGCGCGCTTCGTCGAAGGCCTGCGTCGTGAAAACCTGCTGGCGGCAACCACCTGCGTCAAAGTCGAGCTCTATGGCTCGCTCGGCGCCACCGGCAAAGGCCACGGCAGCGACAAGGCTGTGTTGCTGGGCCTGGAAGGTGAGCACCCGGACACTGTGAACACCGAGAACATCGCCGCCCGCCTGCATGAGATTCGCAGCAGCGGTCGCTTGAACCTGCTCGGTGAGCACGTCATCGAATTCAACGAAAAACTCCACCTGGCGATGATCCGCAAGCCGTTGGCCTATCACCCCAACGGCATGATCTTCCGCGCCTTCGATGCGGCCGGTATCCAGATCCGCAGCCGCGAGTATTACTCGGTCGGTGGCGGCTTTGTGGTCGACGAAGATGCTGCCGGCGCCGACCGCATCGTCGAGGATGCAACGCCGCTGACTTTCCCGTTCAAAAGTGCCAAGGACCTGCTCGGCCATTGCGCTACTTACGGGCTGTCCATCAGCCAGGTGATGCTGACCAACGAAAGCGCCTGGCGCCCGGAAGCGGAAACCCGCGCCGGCCTGCTGAAAATCTGGCAAGTGATGCAGGACTGCGTCGCCGCTGGCTGCCGCAACGAAGGGATTCTGCCCGGTGGCTTGAAGGTCAAACGTCGAGCAGCGGCGCTGCATCGGCAACTGTGCGAGAACCCGGAATCGTCGCTGCGCGATCCGTTGTCGGTGCTCGACTGGGTCAACCTGTATGCACTGGCGGTAAACGAAGAAAACGCCAACGGCGGGCGCGTGGTCACGGCACCGACCAACGGTGCAGCCGGCATCGTCCCGGCGGTGTTGCATTACTACATGCGCTTCATTCCCGGTGCGACCGAAGACGGCGTGGTGCGATTCCTGCTCACCGCCGCCGCCATCGGCATTCTGTACAAGGAAAACGCTTCGATCTCCGGCGCCGAGGTCGGCTGTCAGGGCGAAGTCGGCGTGGCCTGTTCAATGGCTGCCGGCGCCCTCTGCGAAGTGCTCGGCGGCACGGTGCAGCAGGTGGAAAACGCCGCCGAGATCGGCATGGAACACAACCTCGGCCTGACCTGCGACCCGATTGGCGGGCTGGTGCAGGTGCCGTGCATCGAGCGCAATGCCATGGGCTCGGTCAAAGCCATCAATGCGGTGCGCATCGCCCTGCGTGGCGACGGTCAGCACTTCGTCTCTCTCGACAAAGTCATCCGCACCATGCGCCAGACCGGCGCCGACATGAAAAGCAAATACAAGGAAACCGCCCGTGGCGGTTTGGCGGTCAACATTATCGAGTGCTGATCTTCATTTAGCGCCCTCTCCCCTCTGGGGAGAGGGCTGGGGTGAGGGGTAGATCCCAAGCCCAACCCATATTTCAAGGAGTCCCGAATGTCCACCGAACAACTGTCGAAAACCCCGTTGCACGCACTGCACATCGAACTCGGCGCCCGTATGGTGCCTTTCGCCGGCTACGACATGCCGGTGCAATACCCACTGGGCGTGATGAAGGAACACCAGCACACCCGTGATCAGGCCGGGCTGTTCGATGTCTCGCACATGGGCCAGATTCGCCTGACCGGTGCCAGTGCCGCCAAGGCCCTGGAAACTCTGGTGCCGGTGGACATCATCGACCTGCCAGTGGGCATGCAGCGCTATGCGATGTTCACCAACGAGAACGGTGGCATCCTCGACGACCTGATGGTCGCCAACCTGGGTAACGACGAGTTGTTCCTGGTGGTCAACGCTGCCTGCAAGGATCAGGATCTGGCACACCTGCGCAAACAGATTGGCGATCAGTGCGGTATCGAGCCGTTGTTCGAAGAACGCGCCCTGCTCGCTCTGCAAGGCCCGGCCGCAGTGACTGTGCTCGCGCGTCTGGCCCCTGAAGTGGCCAAGATGACGTTCATGCAGTTCGCCCGAGTGAGCTTGCTGGGCGTCGACTGCTTTGTCAGCCGTTCGGGCTACACCGGTGAAGACGGTTTCGAAATCTCCGTGCCGGCCGCCAATGCCGAAGCCCTGGCGCGTGCCTTGCTGGCCGAGCCGGAAGTCGCGGCCATCGGCCTTGGCGCCCGCGACTCGCTGCGACTGGAAGCCGGCCTGTGCCTCTACGGCCATGACATGAACACCGAGACCACACCGATCGAAGCCAGCCTGCTCTGGGCCATCTCCAAGCCACGGCGTGCAGACGGCGCGCGCGCCGGTGGCTTCCCGGGTGCCGAAAGCGTATTCGCCCAGCAACAAAACGGTGTCAGCCGCAAACGCGTCGGCCTGCTGCCTCAGGAACGCACGCCGGTGCGCGAAGGTGCAGAAATCGTCAACGCAGATGGCACGATCATCGGCAGCGTCTGCAGCGGCGGCTTCGGACCAACTCTGGGTGGTCCTCTGGCCATGGGTTACCTCGACAGTGCTTACATCGCACTCGATACCCAAGTCTGGGCGATTGTTCGTGGGAAAAAGGTGCCTTTGCTTGTAAGCAAAATGCCATTTGTTCCACAACGCTACTATCGCGGTTGATTGACTGTTCCTATAAGTAACGCGGTTGCGTAACAGTGCACTAATCTGTAACGCAGCCGCCATAAAGCAGTGCATACCTTGACCAGATACTTCGATTGTGAACCTGGCTTATAACAATCGAAAACAATTGAACAACTCTATCGAATAAGTCGCACTAACAATCATCTGAAACAGCCATCAAGCCAAGCAATACAGGGCTTGCACGGGGCTTGTTTTTTCTCCCGTAGTTGGCGTAGAGTTTGTTCACTGTGTTTGCATGGGTCGCTTTGAATCGTGACCTGGGCAGTAGCCTACAAGTTAGCTACATCCCGTTCGACGTCTCTTACTCTCCTGCAACCAGCTCCAGTACTCTTTCATGAGAAAGAGACTGTCATCAATTTTTGCGTCAAAGGAAATAAGAAATGTCCCAACGTCAGAGCGGCACCGTCAAGTGGTTTAACGACGAGAAAGGTTTTGGTTTTATCACTCCAGAAAGCGGTCCGGATCTGTTCGTGCATTTCCGCGCCATTCAGGGCAACGGCTTCAAGAGCCTGAAAGAAGGCCAGAAAGTCACCTTCATCGCTGTGCAGGGCCAGAAAGGCATGCAAGCTGACGAAGTACAAGCAGAAGGCTGATCTTCTGTAACGAAAAAGCCCCTGATGCTGACATCAGGGGCTTTTTTGTGCGCGTAATTCCGTAAAATGGCTTCTTTTTTCAGCCGAGAACCACTCCATGTCGAAACACCTGCTAAGCCCCCAGGGTGAATTCCCCATCGCCGGCCTGGGCCGTCGCCTGGCAGCGATGTTCTACGACTTTTTGCTGTGCACCGCCCTGCTGATCGTCACGGGCGGTATCTACAAGATGGTGCAGATGGCAATTATCGGCGAAGAGAAGATGCGTGCCCTGACTGAGGCCGGTGCGCTGGATGGTGACCCGCTGTTCTCGACCATCCTGCTGTTCGTGCTGTTTGGCTTCTTCGCCAAGTTCTGGACCTGGTCCGGTCAGACCCTCGGTATGCAAGTCTGGTGCATCCGTGTGCAGAACGCCGACGGCTCGGCGATCAGCCTATGGCAGGCGCTGTTGCGCTTTGTAGTGTCGATCGCGTCCTTGCTGTGCGCAGGCCTGGGGTTCTTCTGGGTGCTCTTCGACAAACAGCAGCGCAGCTGGCACGACATGTACTCCAACAGCCAGCTGGTGCAGATCCCAAAGAAGAAAAAATAGCGCACAAAAAAAAAGATCGCAGCCTTCGGCAGCTCCTACGTAAACCGTGTAGGAGCTGCCGAAGGCTGCGATCTTTTGATCTTAAGCTTTTGACCTCAAGCGTTACCCGCCAACTTCATCCGCGCTGCCGCCGTGAAGTCGAGCATGCGCTTGAGCGGGCGAATCGCCTGAGGGATCAGCGCCGGCTCGACGAAGATCTCGTTGGAGCCCTCACGCAGGCACTGTAGCGTGCGCTCAAGGGTGTTCATCGCCATCCACGGGCAATGCGCGCAACTGCGGCATGCCGCGCCGTTGCCGGCCGTAGGCGCCTCGATAAAGACCTTGTCCGGGCACAGCTGCTGCATCTTGTAGAAGATGCCGCGGTCGGTAGCCACGATCAGGGTCTTGTTCGGCAGCCTTTGCGCGGCGGCGATCAGCTGACTGGTGGAACCCACCGCATCGGCCAACTCGATCACCGCCGTCGGCGACTCCGGGTGCACCAGGATAGCGGCATCCGGATACAGGGCTTTCATGTCTTCCAGCTGTTTGGCCTTGAACTCTTCGTGAACGATGCAGGCACCGTCCCAAAGCAGCATGTCGGCGCCGGTCTGGCGCTGGATGTAAGTGCCCAGGTGCTTGTCCGGCCCCCAGATGATCGTCTCGCCGTTATCCATCAGGCTTTCGACAATCTCCAGTGCACAGCTGGATGTCACCACCCAGTCCGCCCGCGCCTTCACCGCTGCCGAGGTATTGGCATATACCACCACCGTGCGCTCAGGGTGTTGATCGCAAAACGCCGAGAACTCGTCGACCGGGCAACCGAGGTCCAGCGAGCAGGTCGCTTCCAGGGTCGGCATCAGTACACGTTTTTCCGGGTTGAGGATTTTTGCGGTCTCACCCATGAACTTCACGCCGGCAACCACGACGGTCTTGGCCGGGTGAGCATTGCCGAAGCGGGCCATTTCCAGGGAGTCGGAAACGCAGCCGCCGGTTTCTTCGGCCAGGGCCTGAATGATCGGATCGCAATAGAAGTGGGCAACCAGCACCGCGTCCTGAGCCTTGAGCTCGGCGGCGATGGCGGCACGGTAATAAGCCTCTTCCTCCGCTGTCAGCGGCTTGGGCTGCTTGGCGTCGAGGTGAGCTTGAACCAGAAGGCGTTCGGAAATTTGCGTCATGTTCGCAAGACCTGCAGGCGCATTCGCGCGAAAGTCGAGTATACACCCGGCTCCGGACCCTGTTGGGTACCGCCGGGAGAGTGAGTATTGATCAGGCACGGACAGCGCTGAAGCTGCGCAAGGCTACAGAATATCCCGCTGATGCAAAAGATGATTCTGACCTGCGTCACACGGTGCAGCCCAAGACTTGGGCGGGCTCAAATCGCCGGCAAGAAAAAACCCGCAAATACTCACGCTCATGAAGCGCGCTCTGGCTGCGCAAACGGCCCCTCACTGTGCTGGAGGGGCGTTCAATTCGTCGCGCGATACACCAGCACTTCCCCCTCAACGATGATGCTAACTTCATCACCTGGCCGCGGGCATAGATGGCCTGGCAAACGTGAAGTCAGCACTGTCGATGAAGCCGCCTCACCAGAAAGGCTCAGTCGTACGCAGGCATCGTGACCGTAATAGTCCACTTTCAGTACCCGCCCTCGGGCCTTGGCTGCACCGATACCAGCACCGTCATGAAATGGGATAAGCCTTATCTGCTCTGGTCGCAGCAACACGTGTACCGCCCCCTCGGGCATCCCGGCCATCAGCCGCAATTGCCCCAAGGCACAGGTCACACTGCCGTTTTCGGCTACACCAGACAACAACACGGCATCGCCTACGAAGCGCGCGAGCTCAGGACTCACCGGGTTACGGTACAACTGCTCGGGGCTCGCCACTTGTACCAGTCGGCCATCCCATAACACTGCCACCTGACTACCCATCGACAACGCCTCGGACTGATCATGAGTGACCAGCAACGCGGTGGCACCCGCAGCCGTCAAGGCCTGCGCCACTGCTTGCCGGGTTTCCACCCGCAAAGCGGCATCCAGCGAGGAAAACGGCTCATCGAGCAGTACCAATGCAGGTGCGGGCGCGAGTGCTCGTGCCAGCGCAACTCGCTGCTGCTGCCCGCCTGACAATGCATGCGGTGATCGACTGGCAAAGCTGGTATGCAACCCGACCAGTTCCAACAACTCGTCGACCCGGTGCCGCGCCTTGCGCAGTTGGCGCGGCAGGCCAAATACGATGTTGTCGGCGACCGACAGGTGCGGGAATAGCGCTCCTTCCTGCGGCACATAGCCGATGTGGCGCTTCTCGGACGGAACAAATACGTTGGGGCCGGTTACCCTCTGGCCATTAATCTGAATTGTCCCCGCATCCCCGCGTTCGAAACCACACAACAAACGCAACAGGGTGGTCTTGCCGCTGCCGGACGGGCCGAGAATGGCGACCAGGCTGCCGGAGGACACCGACAAATCGACGCCACGCAACACCGGAGTGCTGCCGAACTTTTTGCTGAGGCCATGAATGTGTAAGTCAGCCATGATCGTGCCTATGGTTGGATGCTACCCAGCACTGCCGATTTGCCGAACAGCGACATCAGCAGCCAGGTGGAGAAGAGCGAAATACCGACCAGCATGGCTGCATACGGCGCTGCTGCGGCAAAAGCCAACGCAGAGGTATCAACCCAAACCTGTGTGGCGAGGGTCCGCGTGCCGATGGGCGATAACAATAATGTGGCGGTCAGCTCTGTGACGATGGTGATGAATACCATCGATGCAGCGGCGCCGATGCCAGGCCCGGCCAGCGGCAAAATCACACGCCATGCCGTTTGCCACCCACTTAGCCCCAACGAGCGGGCCGTATCCTCAAGGCGAGGTTCGATCTGGACCAGCGCAGCGTGCACACCGACCAGCGCCAGCGGCAAGAACAGGATCGAATACGTGAGCACCAACAACGCAGCGCTCTGGTACAGCGGCTGGATGATATGGATCGAGATCGAAATCACAGCCAAGGCGATCACAATCCCCGGAACGCCTTGCCCTAGATAAGCGATACGCCCGAGCACAGTGGCGATCCGGCCTGGATAGCGCACCAGTAAAAAGCCCAACGGCAGCGCGAGCAAGGTGGTGAGCGCCGCGCCGGCCAAGCCAAACCCGAGAGAAGCACAGGTGGCGCTGATCAGTTGCTCTACCGACACCTCGACCGGAGTCACCGCAGCCTCGCTGTGTTGCAGCAACCAGTAACCGATCATACCCAGCGGTATCCCCAGCGTTGCGGTCGTCAAGCCGGCAAATCCGCTCCATACCAGCCATTTCCCCCAGCCCAGTTCGTAGCGAATGGCTGATCGGCGCGCGCCGCGGTCAAGCCGATCGTAGCGCGTGAGTCCACGTACCTTGAATTCCGCCACCAGGCAAATCAAACACAACAGCATCAGGATGCAGGCAAGCAAGGCTGCACCGGATCCGTCGAAGCTGGCGCGATACTCGGCGTAAATTTCGGTGGTAAAGGTGCGAAAACGCAATAGCACGAACGCGCCAAACTCAGACAGTACGCTGAGGGCAACCAGTAGCACTCCCCCCAGCAATGCTGGTTTTAGCTGCGGCAATACCACGCGAAAGAAGCAGCGCCACGGTCCGAGCCCGAGCGAACGGGCGGTTTCCTCCAAAGCCGGATCCATGCCCCTGAGCGCAGCGGATACGGGGAGGTAAACCAGTGGAAAGTAGGCGGTGGTGACGACCAGCAAGGCGCCGGCGAAATCTTGCAACGACAGGCTGAAGGATAGCCACGCGTAGCTGGTGATGAAGGGCGGTACGGCAAGCGGCACAGCCGCGAGCACAGCCCAGATACGTCGGCCGGGCAGATGTGTACGCTCTACGAACCATGCCACGCCAGTACCGATCACGGCCGAGGCGAAAGTGGCCGTACCTACAATAAGCAAGGTATTGAAGGCGAGTTCCCCGACGAGAGGGCGAAACAATAGCTCGATCGCGTCATCGTATCCGAAACTTGCCGCCTGCTTCAGCGTGAAGGCAAGCGGCAACAGCACCAGCAGCGCCACACCGAAACAAACGACAAAAAGCCCGAACGGCGTACGCCGTTCGGACTTGGCTGCAACAGCCAGGTTTTCCATTTACAGCAAGCCGGCCTGACGCAGCAACTTGGCAGCGTGGCTATCGTCACCCAGCGTTTTCATGTCCAGCGGTGGCGGTGAAAGCTGACTGAACGGCGTAAGCAGAGGGTCGGGAGCTACACCTGCGCGTAGCGGGTATTCGTAGGTCACCTTGCTTTTCGCCATCAGTTGTTGAGCGCTCTCGCTGGTCAGATAGGCGAGAAACTTTTGCGAAGCGTCCTGATTGTGCGTGGTCTTCAGGACTGCGACGCCCGACACGTTGATCAGCGCCCCGACATCAGCGTTACCAAAGTGATGAAGCGCGCTGTGCGTCCCCTTGTCACCCAGCTCGGTATGCAGGCGAGCCCAATAGTAGTTATTGATGATGCCGGTAGCGACCCCGCCACGGTTGACGGCAGCGGTCACGCCTTCGTTGTCGTTGAAAATCTGAGAGTTGGTGCGCAGGCCCTTAAGCCACTGCAAGGTGGCGGCTTCGCCCTTCATTGCCAGCACCGCGCTGACCAGCGGCAGGAAATCGCCATCGGACGGAGCAATGGCCAGTTTGCCTTTCCAGGCCGGCTCGGCCAGGTCGAGCAGCGAGGTCGACAATTCAGCAGGTTTGATCAGCTTGGTGTTGTAGATCAGCACGTTTTCACGTGCCACCACGCCGACCCACTCGCCGCTCGGCGAATTGTAACGAGCCGGGATAGTGGACAAGGTGGAGGGCTCCACTTTCTCCAGCATGCCCTTTTCTTCCAGCAACATCAGTTCGGGAGAGTTCGAAGTGAAATACACATCGGCTGGCGAGGCGCTGCCTTCGGCCAGCAATTGCGCCGCCAGTTCCGGCCCCTCGCCGGTACGCACTTTCACCGAAATGCCGGTCTGCTTTTCGAAATCCTTGACCAGCAGATTGACGGTCTGCTCATGCTGCGCGCTGTACAGCGTCAATGAGGCCGCCTGAGAGATGCCCGAGGCCAGTACCGCAGCAGCCACGAAAGCGAGTTGGAAAGTACGCGGCAACTTGCCGTTGAAAACCTTGAAAGACATTCGCAATGCTCCAAATACAACGATGGATACAGCCTATGGAGCGCATCATCTATAGACGATGCGCTCCTGCTCGACAGCCCTTACCCTTCCAGCCCTTCGAACAGCTTGGCGCCGATGAACGAACCCTCGGTGACCCCTGGCGGACAGGCAAAAATCGCGCTCCCCACATGGGTGGTGAACTGATTCATGATGTCTTCGGTCGCCAGCTTCTTGTTGATCTTGATAAAGCCAGTGCGCGGGTCGCGTTGATAGGCGACGAAAAACAACCCGGCATCCAGCATGATGCCCTGACGCCATGGCGGCCAACGCTCGGCATAAAAGCCGACACCGTCGTTGTACGAGTAGGCGCGACGCAGGATTTGCGCACCGTCGTTTTCAGCGGCGGATGACAGTCGCGCATGCGCGTTGGCCGGGATTACCGGGTTGCCGTCCTTGTCCTCAGCGTTCAGGTCTAAAGGGTCGAATTCGTGGGTCTTGCCGAGCGGTGCGCCATTGGCTTTGTAGCGGCCGACGACTTCCTCCTGAAAACCCAGTTCCGTCTTGTCCCAGTGCTCAAGAGCGATGCGAATGCGGCGCACCACAACATAGGAGCCCTCCTTCATCCAGCCGCCTTCATCGCCAGCCCAAACCACCTTGTTCATCGCATCGCTGCTATGAGTGGCAGGATTGTTGGTGCCGTCTTTGAATCCCATCAAATTCCGACCGGTGCCGCCTGCGGCCGGTGGACTGGCAAAGCCGGACTGCATCCACTTGATCGAGGCTACGCCAGTCGCCAGGCTGACCAACTCGCGCAGCGCGTGGAACGCCACTTGCGGATCATCGGCACAGGCCTGAATGCTCAGATCCCCACCCGATTTTTCCGCAATCAGCTGGTCGCCATTGAATTTCGGCAAGTCGACCAGCGCTTCCGGGCGACGCGCCGCCAGACCGTAGCGGTCCGCTCCGTCGCGCGTGAACAACCCAGGTCCAAAGCCAAAAGTAATGGTCAAGCGAGCAGGTGTGAGTCCCGCTGCCGAGCCACCATCAAGAGGCGCAGCATCCTTGGGATTGCTCAGCGGCTGCGCGGTTTCACCACGGCTCATACGGTTGGCCGCGTCGGTCCAGCGCTTCAACAACGCGATGACATCCGCACGCGCACTGGTTTCAAGATCGAACGCGGCAAAAATGGAATGCGTTTGCTGCGGCGTCAGAATTCCGCCCTGATGCACGCCATAGAACGGTTCAACCATGGACTTTGCGCTGGCCGGACGGTGACTCTTGACCAGGCTTTCTGCAGCGGCCACACCGCTGGTCCCGATCGTGCCCGCGGCAACAGCCAGACTGCCGGCAGCGCTCAAGAAGCCGCGCCGAGACAGTCCGGGAGTGCTGTCGTCGTACTTGCTCATTTGGCCAGGACCAGCATGTTCACGTCGTCTTCCACGTAGTAGAAACCGTCACCTGCAGGCGTCATGGCAATGCCGAACAAGTCGCCATTGCCTGGCGGTGTTTGTGCTTTGTTAGCGTCGATCCACTGAGCGTAGAGTTGCTTGCCGCTTTGCGGGTCGATCTCCACTACCTTGCCGTTCAGGCCGTTGGTCACTAACAGATGGCCATTAGGCGCTGTTGCCATCGCCAGCGGACGCAGTAACATCCCATCCTTGGTCAGCGTGCGGCCGACACCCGCGCTGGTGGTACGGGTCGTGGCATCCCAGATTTCGCTGATGCGGTTGGCAAGCGTATCGGAGACGTACAATTTGTCGTCCTTGCCCATCGCCAGGCCAGTAGGTCCGACAAGAAACACGCCTTTGTCAGCCTGTGCGCTGAAACCGCTGCCGACGACGGTCTGGCTGTTGATCACCGGTGGCTTGCCCTCCGGGATCGACAGGTCCAGGCGCAGTACCGTGGACTGAATCACCACCGGTGGCGTCCCTTTGGCGCTGCCGAGACCAAAGCCCGCATTGCTGACAAACAACGTCGCAGTAGAGCCGTTGTCGATCACCGCCATGTTGCCCCAGGGATCGTTGATGTTCGGACCGGACCAGACATCGACGACCTTGCCGTTCGGGTCGAGCACCACCAGGCAACCCGCGCCCTTGGTGTCGGTGGTCCCGTCATTGCTCGGTGTACTGCCGACGATCACCCAACCACTCTTGAGCATGGTCATCGCGGTACTGAGGCCTACGCCCCCCGGGCACTGAGGCAAGTCATGGGGCAATTGGGCAAACAACGACATCTGCCTGGTGGTCGGGTTGTAATCGACAATGGTCGTGCCGACACCCTGCAGGTTGGCCGCGTTGTTGAAGTTATCGACCAGCACATCGCCCTTCTGGATTTTCCCGGCGGACACCGGTGCCACGGCAATGGCGTACGGGTTCTGGTCGCCATTGTCCGGGACCGTGGACGTCAGGCTGAGGTGCTTGTGGATGTTCGGCAAAAAGCCCTGGGGCTCATCGGCATGTGCAGGCAGAACGACGTTGAACGTCAATAGCGTGGCCAGGGCCACAAGGCCCTTGCCCAGGCGCGGCAGGCTCGAATACGTCATGCAATACTCCTGATTTCTCGAAGTCGACAGGCCCTGTCAGGCAGGGCCGAAATCAAACAAGGCTGATCGGTGCGGTTTGGCGAGCGAAGACCGCCGGCCATCGGCCGATCTAGAGGGTGATGTTGGTGCGCAGTCCCCAGACCAACGTGTCACCCAGTCGTAGTGTTGGGTCATTCGGGCTCTGGCCCGCCCCTGGATTGAAGGTGTACTGAATGTCCGGTTGCAGTTGCAGCCAGGGGGTCAGCTGATACTGGTAGGTCGCTTCCACATAAGTCTCGCCGTTGCGCACGCGGTTGCCGCTATCGAGATCCAGGCCGGCGGCACCACTGCCGACCTTGACGTAACCCATCCCCAGGCTGACCGTATCGGTATCGCGTCCTTCGAAGGGCGCGGTGAGGGTCACACCGGCGTTGGCACTGAAACCAATCAGGTTGCGATCCCCCGGCGCGCCCATGACCCGGGCAAACACGCCCACCGAACGCGGGCTGTCCGGGGCCATGCGCCAGACCATCTGGTCGGCCACGGCATACACGCTGTAGTTGCCCGAGTGCTCGGTCGGATTGCCATTGCTGGCCGGATCGGCGAGCGACAGCCCGTCGGTGTCGAAGCGCTGGTCGGCGAAGTTCTGCGTGTTGTACCAGGCGCCGAGTTTGTAGGTGCCCGGCAGTCCGGCGTTGGCGGTCTCCGTTTGACCCAGCGAGGCTTGGTTGACGCCGTACTGCAGCTCGGCAATGTACAGCGCGCCGGTGTGCAGATCGAAGTTGGTGCCGTGGGCGTTTTGCCGTTGTGGATCACCTTCGTTGGTGCCGGCCGGGTTACCGTCGTAGACACCCGCGAGTACGGTAATCGCATCGGTCGGATGGACGCGTACACGCATCCCCAATGCGGACAACGGGTAGGCGGGGCCACCGGCCGGCATGTCGTAGGACGGCACCGCCGGCCAGCCGAACATGGTGTTGACGAAGGTACTGGCGTACTGGCTGACCATGAACTCCTGGTCGATGCTTTGCTGCCCTGCCCGGACGTCCAGGGTCTCATCGAGGAATTTCTGCTGATACCAGGCCTCCCACAGACGGGTACCGGTGTCCGCCTCGATGCCGCTGGCGGTTTGCAGGGTGCCCAGCTTGTCCGCGCTCAGGTTGCGCCCGTGAATGTTCACTGCACTGATGTTGAGGGTGCCGCCTGCCAGGCCGAAGAGCTTGAGGGTGTCGAGCTTCAGCGTCATGGTCGTGAGACCGTCGTAGTCCCCACCGCGATTCAAGCCGCCCTTGGCATTGTTCAGGTATTCGCTGGTTTCCGTCAGCGCCAGGGTCACGCCATAACCCGCGAGGGCCGAGCGCAACCCACCAATATCGCCGAGCATACTTTGGCGCGTCCAGAAACCGGTCCACTGGTCGGCTGGCGCGGCTTTGATTGCTAGATCCGCCTCGGGCAGGTCAACGGGGTTGATCTCGTCGGCAGCCAGTGACGAATTACCCGCACTCCCTGTTTGTGCTGCAAACGTCGGGCTGATCCAGATGCAAGCGAACGCGCATGTCATTGCAGTCGCAAGAGCAGTGATGGTTTTGCGCGGATACCCCGTACCCTCTAGCGTTGCCACAAGACATGTTTTGCGGGCTGAAAATAAATCGGACCGGACGTTTTTTCGGCACAGTTTTGATCGGTGGTAGGACATTGCCCGCATCTATAACTCCATATTCTTTGACCTACCCCTACACCACAGCTTGCTCGGTTGTAGTTATGAACAGGCGCGTACGAGAATAGTAATGAGAATAACTATCAGAATCGGCCGCATATTAGTCATCGCGTTTCTTTAATACAAATTGTTTCAGATGAAATTTTTTTCATTTTCAATCCACGTGATTTGCGCCCGTCATGGAGAGGCATGGCAGGCGTTGCGGTCACGGGTTCCGGCACAAGCAGAAGAAAGCGCAACGTCGTATCAGGGATCAATTGACCACTGCAATTTGATCCACAGGAGCGCGGCAATCTTCCTTGGAAGGAAGGCTGGAGGCTGGCCGTCATCGCATAGACATGAAGGTTCTAGCGACGCGTGCTGCCATTTTTCTGAGGGAGGTTGATGAAGATCGCCTTCACATCGGCGGTGACGGCGGCAGGAAGAACTCGGCAGACCGCCCGACTCTTCAGTGGGCGACGTTGATGCTCAATAGGGTCGGCATCAAATCGTATAGACACCTTCCCCACCCGCGCACACTATTTTTCAGGCAAAAAAAAACCCGGAAATCCTCACTTTCGTGGGCCTTCCGGATTTTCTAAACTGCTATAAAAATGGTGGGTCGTGTGGGATTCGAACCTACGACCAATTGGTTAAAAGCCAACTGCTCTACCAACTGAGCTAACGACCCGCTGTGTGGTGGCGCGTATAATACTGATTTTTAAGGACTATTCAACACCTAATTTGAAATAAATCAAAAATAAGCTGTTGGGTCGCTGATTCCGGCCGCCAGGAAGCCCTCTGCACGCAGACGGCAGCTATCGCACTTACCGCATGCACGGCCGTTATCGTCCGCCTGATAGCAAGACACCGTCAGCGCATAGTCGACGCCAAGCTTCACGCCAGCCTGGACGATTTGCGCTTTGCTGAGGTTTTGCAGCGGTGCCTGGATACGGAAGCCGTTCCCCTCTACCCCAGCCTTGGTCGCCAGATTGGCCATGCGCTCGAAGGCTTCGATGAACTCGGGGCGGCAATCCGGGTAACCGGAATAGTCCACCGCATTCACGCCGATGAAAATGTCGCGCGCGCCGAGCACTTCGGCCCAGCCCAATGCCAGAGACAGGAACACGGTATTGCGCGCCGGCACGTAAGTGATCGGGATACCTTCGCTCGGCGCCTCAGGCACATCGATGGAGCTGTCGGTCAGTGCCGAGCCACCAATGCCGTTCAGGTTCAGGCCAATCACTTTATGTTCGATCACGCCCAGATCACGCGCGACACGCTCAGCGGCGTGCAACTCGGCGCGGTGACGCTGGCCGTAGTCGAAGCTCATGGTGTAGCAGCTGTAACCGTCAGCACGAGCCATGGCGACGACGGTCGCCGAATCCAGACCACCGGACAGCAGAATTACTGCGCGTTTTTCTGCTTTATTCAGTTGTTCAGTCATTTCAGCGCCCCGGCTCGTCGTTCCAAAGATATTTATGCAACTGCAATTGCAGGCGTACCGGCAGGTTGTCCGCGACAATCCAGTCGGCCAGATCGCGCGCGCTCAAGTCATGGTGACTCGGCGAGAACAGGACTTCACCGGCACGCTGGTCGAGACCGTACTGAATCAGCTTGGACACCGCCCAGTCATAGTCTTCGCGAGAGCAGATCACAAACTTGACCTGATCGTTGGCCGTTAGCAGCACGATGTTCTCGTAGAGGTTGCGGTGAGATTCTTTCGACCCAGGTGTTTTCAGGTCAAGCACTCGGCTGACCCGTGGATCGACCGCCGAAATATCCAGGGCACCGCTGGTTTCCAGCGACACCTCGTAACCGGCGTCACACAGCTGCTTGAGCAAAGGGATAGCGTTAGGTTGCGCCAGGGGTTCGCCACCGGTTACGCAGACGTAACGCGGGCGAAAGCCTGCAACCTGCTCGAGGATATCGTCGAGGGTTCTGATCGTACCGCCGCTGAACGCGTAGGCGCTGTCGCAGTACTGGCAACGCAATGGGCAACCGGTCAGGCGCACAAATACAGTGGGCAGCCCGGCAGTCCGCGTTTCACCCTGCAACGAGTAAAAAACTTCGGTAATTCTCAATGTGTCTTGCATAGTCGCCACGGGCGTAACAGCTAAACAGGCTGTCCGCCTCCGTCAGGCACTTAAAGGAACCCCGCCAACGCGCAGATCCCCAAAAGCGGTGTTTCATAAAAAGGGGGTGAATTCTAACGAAAAAACCCGCGGCAAGCGCGGGTTTCTTGTAAACGGGTCAAGCAGCCTTACATGCGCTGCAGATCGCGCTGGGCCAGCTGAGCGGCGGAAGTGCCCGGATATTGGGAAACCACCTGCTGCAGAATGCCTTTGACCTTGTCGGTATGACCCAGGCGGCGCTCTACATCAGCGAGCTTGTACAGCGAGTCAGGCACTTTGGCGTGCTTGGGGTACAGCTGCGAAACCTTGGCAAAAGCCTGACCCGCACCTTGCAGATCGCCTTTGGCCAGGTTCACTTCGCCCAACCAGTACTGGGCATTACCCGCGTACTGACTGTTCGGGTATTTGCGCAGGAATGCCGCAAAGGCCTGGCTGGCCTTGTCGAAATCCTTGGCTTTGATCAGGTCGAAGGCAGCGTCGTAATAGAGCTTTTCCTTCGCCGGATCACCCGGTTCG
Organism: Pseudomonas sp. NPDC087697; assembly: GCF_044743155.1. Lineage (NCBI taxonomy): Bacteria > Pseudomonadati > Pseudomonadota > Gammaproteobacteria > Pseudomonadales > Pseudomonadaceae > Pseudomonas > Pseudomonas sp. NPDC087697. The sequence continues at coordinate 16,004 of NZ_JBIUVW010000072.1, forward strand.
CTGCTGGCCGCTGGCGCTTGAGCAGCAGCGCCCGCACCTGCAGCTGCACCGGCGGCATTCATATCGCCACCGGCTGGAGAATTTTGAGGAGCCGCAGCGGGTGCACCGCCGGTTCCAATACGCCGATCAAGATCCTGATATCGCTCCAGGTTTTCCTGCTTCATGCGCGCTACATCATTTTGTAGAACTTCGATCACACCCTGTTGGCGTGCGATTTGTTCCTGCATTTGTTGCAGTTGGTTGAACAGCTCGCCCTGTGCCGAGGCAGGGGCCGTAACCCCTCCCCCGGCATAGGCGCCGTTCGTACCGTAACCCGCAGGCGGATAACTGCTCCCGCTATTGTTATAACCGGAGTTGTTATCGACCACAGGAACCGCAGCCCACACCGCAAGCGGTGCGAGGCTGAGAGCCAGAATAGTTACAGCACGACGGCACGTTCGCATGACGAATTACTTACGCAGTTCGACGCGACGGTTTTGAGCCCAGGACTGCTCGTCGTGACCAGTAGCAACTGGACGCTCTTTACCGTAGGAAACCAGTTCCAGCTGAGCTGGGGAAACACCTTGCAGTACCAGGTAGCGGGGTGGGGGGGTTGGGGGGGGCGCGCGCCCCCGCGCGCGGGGGGGGGGGGGGGGGCGGGGGGGGGGGGCGGGGGGGGGGGGGGGGCGCCGGCCGCCCGGCGCGGGG
>NZ_JBIUVW010000073.1:0-16366 GCF_044743155.1 Pseudomonas sp. NPDC087697
TGGTGATCGGCGCCGGTATCGACGGCTACAACGGCTACGGCCAGCGGGGTTCGTACCCGGTAATCGAGCACACCATCCAGGCCATCGTCGAGATGTTCCCGGTGCTGTCCCGCGTACGCATGAACCGTCAGTGGGGCGGCATCGTCGACACCACGCCGGATGCCTGCCCGATCATCTCGAAAACACCCGTGCCGAACATGTTCTTCAACTGCGGTTGGGGCACCGGTGGTTTTAAAGCGACGCCGGGCTCGGGCAACGTGTTTGCCGCAAGCCTCGCCAAGGGTGAAATGCACCCGTTGGCTGCACCATTCTCCATCGACCGTTTCCACAACGGTGCGCTGATCGACGAACACGGCGCTGCTGCAGTCGCCCACTAACAGGAGAAATCCCTATGTTGCATATCTTCTGTCCTCACTGCGGCGAGCTGCGCTCCGAAGAGGAATTCCACGCATCCGGTCAGGCGCATATCCCGCGCCCGCTTGACCCGAACACCTGCACCGATGAGGAGTGGGGCGACTACATGTTCTTCCGCGATAACCCTCGCGGGTTGCACCACGAGCTGTGGGATCACGTCGCCGGTTGCCGTCAGTACTTCAACGTCACCCGTGACACCGTGACCTACGAGATTCTCGAAACCTACAAGATCGGCACCAAGCCACAGTTCACCGACAAGACTGAAAGTCCGAAAGCGGCCGCGCAGGCTCTGGGAGCGAAGGTATGAGCCAGATCAATCGCCTGTCCAACGGTGGACGGATCGACCGCAACAAAGTCCTGAGCTTCACCTTCAACGGTCAGACCTACAAAGGCTTTGAAGGCGACTCCCTGGCCGCAGCATTGCTGGCCAACGGCGTTGACATCATCGGTCGCAGCTTCAAGTATTCGCGTCCTCGCGGGATCTTCGCCGCAGGCGCTGAAGAGCCGAACGCGGTGCTGCAGATCGGCGCGACCGAAGCCACGCAAATTCCTAACGTGCGCGCCACTCAACAGGCGCTGTACCAGGGTCTCGTCGCCACCAGCACCAACGGCTGGCCGAGCGTGAACAACGACATGATGGGGATTCTCGGCAAGGTCGGCGGCAAGCTGATGCCACCGGGTTTCTACTACAAAACCTTCATGTACCCGCAATCGTTCTGGATGACCTACGAGAAGTACATTCGTAAGGCCGCAGGTCTCGGTCGTTCGCCGACCGAAAACGATCCGGACACCTACGACTACATGAACCAGCATTGCGACGTGCTGATCGTCGGCGGTGGCCCGGCGGGTCTGGCGGCTGCCCTGGCGGCTGCGCGCAGCGGTGCCCGAGTGATTCTGGCCGATGAGCAGGAAGAGTTCGGCGGCAGCCTGCTCGATTCCCGTGAAAGCCTCGACGGCAAACCGGCCACCGAATGGGTGGCCACTGTAATCGCAGAACTCAAAGGTTTGCCGGACGTGCTGTTGTTGCCTCGTGCGACCGTCAACGGTTACCACGACCACAACTTCCTGACCATTCACGAGCGTCTCACCGATCACCTCGGCGACCGCGCACCGATTGGCCAGGTTCGTCAGCGTATTCACCGGGTTCGCGCCAAGCGCGTAGTGCTGGCGACGGGTGCTCACGAGCGTCCGCTGGTCTACGGCAACAACGACGTGCCGGGCAACATGCTGGCCGGTGCAGTCTCGACATACGTGCGCCGTTACGGCGTCGCGCCGGGCAAAAAACTGGTGCTGTCGACCAACAACGATCACGCCTACCGCGTGGCGCTGGACTGGCTCGACGCCAGCCTGCAAGTGGTGGCCATTGCCGATGCGCGGAGCAATCCTCGCGGTGCGTTGGTAGAAGAAGCGCGGGCCAAAGGCATCCGCATTCTGACCGGTAGCGCGGTGATCGAAGCACGCGGCAGCAAGCGCGTAACCGCCGCTCGCGTTGCAGCGATCGACGTCAAAGCGCACACCGTCACCAGCCCTGGCGAATGGCTTGAATGCGATCTGGTCGCCAGTTCCGGCGGCTACAGCCCGGTGGTTCACCTGGCGTCGCACTTGGGCGGCAAACCGATCTGGCGTGAAGACATCCTTGGTTTCATCCCGGGCGAAGCACCACAAAAACGCGTGTGCGTCGGCGGCATCAATGGTGTCTACAGCCTCGGCGATTCCCTCGCCGATGGTTTTGAAGGCGGCGTGCGCGCAGCCAGCGAGGCCGGCTTCAAAGTGGTCGAAGGCGTACTGCCAACAGCCCTGAGCCGTTTGGAAGAGCCGACTCTGGCGCTGTTCCAGGTGCCGCACGAAAAGAACACCGCACGTGCGCCGAAGCAATTCGTCGACCTGCAAAACGACGTCACCGCCGCCGCCATCGAACTGGCGACCCGCGAAGGCTTCGAGTCGGTCGAGCACGTCAAGCGCTACACCGCGCTGGGCTTCGGCACCGATCAGGGCAAGCTCGGCAACGTCAACGGTCTGGCCATCGCCGCCCGTTCGCTGAACGTGACCATCCCGCAGATGGGCACCACCATGTTCCGCCCGAACTACACACCGGTGACTTTCGGTGCGGTAGCCGGTCGTCACTGTGGGCACATCTTCGAGCCAGTGCGCTACACCGCGCTGCACGCCTGGCACGTGAAGAACGGCGCCGAGTTTGAAGACGTCGGTCAGTGGAAACGTCCTTGGTACTTCCCGAAAAACGGTGAAGACCTGCATGCCGCGGTGAAACGCGAATGCCTGGCCGTGCGCGAAAGCGTCGGTCTGTTGGATGCGTCGACACTCGGCAAGATCGACATTCAAGGCCCGGATGCGCGTGAGTTCCTCAACCGCGTCTACACCAACGCCTGGACCAAGCTCGACGTGGGCAAGGCTCGCTATGGCCTGATGTGTAAAGAAGACGGGATGGTTTTCGACGACGGCGTCACCGCCTGCCTCGCCGACAATCACTTCGTGATGACCACCACCACCGGCGGCGCTGCACGCGTGCTGCAATGGCTGGAAATCTATCACCAGACCGAATGGCCAGACCTGAAGGTGTACTTCACCTCGGTCACTGACCATTGGGCGACCATGACTCTGTCCGGGCCGAACAGCCGCAAGCTGCTCAGCGAAGTCACCGACATCGACCTGGACAAGGACGGCTTCCCGTTCATGACCTGGAAAGAAGGCCTGGTGGGCGGCGTGCCGGCGCGGGTGTTCCGGATCTCGTTTACCGGTGAGCTGTCGTACGAAGTCAACGTGCAGGCCGACTACGCCATGGGCGTGCTGGAAAAAATCGTCGAGGCTGGCAAGAAGTACAACCTGACGCCGTACGGCACTGAAACCATGCACGTCCTGCGGGCCGAGAAGGGTTTCATCATCGTTGGCCAGGACACTGACAGCTCGATGACCCCGGACGACCTGAACATGGGCTGGTGCGTCGGTCGCACCAAACCGTTCTCGTGGATCGGCTGGCGTGGCATGAACCGTGAAGACTGTGTGCGTGATCAGCGTAAACAGTTGGTCGGCCTCAAGCCGATCGACCCGACCAAATGGCTGCCGGAAGGTGCGCAACTGGTGTTCAACACCAAGCAAGCGATCCCGATGAGCATGGTTGGTCACGTGACCTCGAGCTACGCCCACAACTCTCTTGGCTATTCGTTTGCCATGGGTGTGGTCAAAGGCGGCTTGAAGCGCCTCGGCGAGCGCGTGTTCGCGCCGTTGGCCGACGGCAGCGTGATCGAAGCGGAAATCGTTTCTTCGGTGTTCTTCGATCCGAAAGGCGATCGCCAGAACGTGTGATACCAACGCTCGCCCCTTCGGGGGCGACGTACGAATTCAAGACAGGTGCTTTATGACCACAGCCAACGTTTACCAACAGCGCCCAACCACTGGGGCAAAGGCCGAGTCGTCGCTGCATCACGCGGGCCTGCAAAGCCTGGTGGGCAAGGGCCGAAAAAACGCCGGTGTCACCGTGCGTGAGAAAAAACTCCTGGGCCACCTGACCATTCGTGGCGATGCCCACAATCCGGCATTCGCCGCTGGCGTGCACAAGGCCCTGGGCCTGGAACTGCCAGTAGCGCTGACCGTGGTCGCCAAAGGTGAAACCAGCCTGCAATGGATGGGCCCGGACGAGTGGCTGCTGATCGTGCCGAGCGGTGAGGAATTCGCCGCCGAGAAAAAACTGCGTGAAGCCCTGGGCGATCTGCACATCTCCATCGTCAACGTCAGCGGCGGTCAGCAGATTCTCGAACTGAGCGGCCCGAAAGTCCGCGAAGTGCTGATGAAGTCCACCAGCTACGACGTGCACCCCAACAACTTCCCGGTGGGTAAAGCCGTGGGCACGGTGTTCGCCAAGTCGCAACTGGTGATCCGCCATACCGCTGAAGACACCTGGGAGCTGCTGATTCGCCGTAGCTTCTCGGATTACTGGTGGCTGTGGTTGCAGGACGCGGCGGCGGAATACGGGCTTAGCGTTCAGGCCTGATTTTGAGGCTTGCACATGTCCCGTAGCAGCTGCCGAAGGCTGCGTTCGATGGCGCAGCCGTCGCAATTCGGGCACCCCGGTTTTGATTCGGAATCGGGGACTCAGGCTTTACGACGGCTTCGCCGCCGGACGTAGCCTTCGGCAACTGCTACGAGAGCTGCGTCACCCACGAACAGGAGTCACCGCACTATGAGCCGCGCACCAGACACATGGATTTTGACCGCCGATTGCCCAAGCGTATTGGGCACGGTGGATGCGGTGACCCGTTTTCTGTTCGAACAGGGTTGCTACGTCACCGAGCACCACTCCTTCGATGATCGGCTTTCCGGCCGCTTCTTCATTCGTGTGGAATTCCGTCAGCCCGACGACTTCGACGAACAAGCGTTTCGCGCAGGTCTGGCCGAACGGACCGACGCGTTCGGCATGATTTTCGAACTGACGCCGCCGCACCACCGGCCAAAAGTGGTGATCATGGTCTCCAAGGCCGATCACTGCCTCAACGACTTGCTCTATCGCCAACGCATCGGTCAATTGTCGATGGACGTGGTGGCGGTGGTGTCCAACCACCCGGACCTCAAGCCGCTGGCCGACTGGCATGGGATTCCCTATTACCACTTCCCCCTCGACCCTAACGACAAGCCCGCGCAAGAGCGGCAAGTCTGGCAGGTGATCGAAGAGTCCGGCGCTGAACTGGTGGTGCTTGCGCGCTACATGCAAGTGCTGTCGCCGGAGCTGTGCCGCAAGCTCGATGGTAAAGCGATCAACATCCATCACTCGTTGCTGCCCGGTTTCAAAGGTGCCAAGCCGTATCACCAGGCCTACAACAAGGGCGTGAAACTGGTGGGTGCCACGGCGCACTACATCAACAACGACCTCGACGAAGGCCCGATCATCGCCCAAGGAGTGGAAGCGGTGGATCACAGCCATTACCCCGAAGACCTGATTGCCAAAGGTCGGGATATCGAAGGGCTGACGTTGGCCCGGGCGGTGGGTTATCACATTGAGCGGCGGGTTTTCCTGAACGCCAACAGAACCGTAGTTCTTTAGATTTTTGGGGCCGCTTCGCGACCCATTCGCGAGCAAGCCCGCTCCCACAGGGAAACGCGGTCAAATGTGGGAGCGGCGGTGCGACGATTCGACTTGCTCGCGAAGAGGCCCTCCCAAACAACACAAAAAACACACAGGCAATAAACCCGAGCAATCAACGCGCCGCCGATCCAGGGCGACGCGACCGCTACATAAAAACAACAGCGAGGTGAAAGCATGTCTGGTAATCGTGGTGTGGTGTATCTCGGCAATGGCAAGGTCGAAGTACAGAAAATCGACTATCCCAAAATGCAGGACCCACGCGGCAGGAAGATCGAACACGGTGTCATCCTGCGTGTGGTTTCCACCAACATCTGTGGTTCCGACCAGCACATGGTGCGCGGCCGTACCACGGCCCAAACCGGTCTGGTGCTGGGCCACGAGATCACCGGTGAAGTGATCGAGAAGGGCAGCGATGTCGAAAACCTGAAAATCGGCGACCTGGTATCCGTGCCGTTCAACGTTGCTTGCGGGCGCTGCCGTTCCTGCAAAGAGATGCACACCGGTGTCTGCCTGAGCGTTAACCCGGCGCGTCCGGGCGGTGCTTATGGTTATGTCGACATGGGCGACTGGACCGGCGGCCAGGCTGAATACGCGATGGTGCCGTACGCTGACTTCAACCTGCTGAAACTGCCGGATCGCGACCGGGCCATGGAAAAAATCCGTGACCTGACCTGCCTCTCGGACATTCTGCCGACCGGTTACCACGGCGCTGTCACCGCGGGCGTTGGTCCGGGCAGCACCGTTTACATCGCTGGCGCTGGCCCGGTGGGTCTGGCGGCGGCAGCTTCCGCGCGCCTGCTGGGCGCGGCGGTGGTGATCATCGGTGACGTCAACCCGATCCGCCTGGCTCACGCCAAGGCTCAGGGTTTCGAAATCGCCGACCTGTCGACAGACACCCCACTGCACGAACAGATCGCTGCGCTGTTGGGCGAACCGGAAGTGGATTGCGCCGTCGATGCGGTGGGCTTCGAAGCCCGTGGTCACGGCCATGACGGGGTGAAACACGAAGCACCGGCCACCGTACTCAACTCGCTGATGGGCGTGGTTCGGGTGGCGGGCAAAATCGGTATCCCTGGCCTGTACGTTACTGAAGATCCGGGCGCAGTCGATGCCGCCGCCAAAATGGGCAGCCTGAGCATCCGCTTCGGTCTGGGTTGGGCCAAATCCCACAGCTTCCACACCGGTCAGACCCCGGTGATGAAGTACAACCGCCAGCTGATGCAGGCAATCATGTGGGACCGCATCAAGATTGCCGACATCGTTGGCGTCGAAGTCATCAGCCTCGACGACGCACCACGTGGTTACGGCGAATTTGATGCCGGTGTGCCGAAGAAGTTTGTGATCGATCCGCACAAGTTGTTCAGCGCGGCGTAAGGCTTAGGGCAAGACGGAAAAAAGGGCGACAGTGATGTCGCCCTTTTTTATGGCCAAAACACCACAAAACCCCCGTAGGAGCTGCCGCAGGGTTATGCGATCTCTTGATCTCCTGCTTTCACAACCCCGCCAACGCCCCCTGATACAACACCGGCCCGGTCGGTTGTCCGGTCGGCGAACCGCCTTCAGGCTCAAGGCTGACCGCCAGTGCTATCGGTTTGCCCAGCAGCGCATGCTGTTCGTCGCTCAACGCGACCCGACCTTTACCACCGACCGGGATCACGCCTAGGGAGATCGGTTTGCCATCGGCCGGAATCGCCCACAATTCGAGGCTGTGTGCGGGGTCGACGGCGGCCAGGGTCAGTGGCTCAATTTGCAGGTAGTCGTCATGGGCCTTGATCCGCAGGGCAGGCTGCGCGCTGGCGCTGAGCAACGTTGCGCTGTACTGGGCGCTGTCGCGGTTGTAGAGAATGCCCAGCGTCATTGCCACCAGCAGCGAGCAGACCGCCACCGTCACGCGCAACCAGTTCCAGAATGGACGTTTGGCCGGCACATGTAGTTCTTGTGGCTCGATGCGGGCGTTGATGGCGCTCCACACCCGGTCGGGCACGGGCACTTCCACCAACGGTTCATTGAGTCTGGCCAGGCTTTCTTGCCACTTGGCCAGCTCAGTGCGCAGTTCGGCATCGTCCAGCAGCAGCTGTTCGAAGCGCCGACGGGCGGCGGCGGGCATCAGGCCAATGGCGTAGTCGGCGGCGAGGGCACGGCGCAGGCGTCTGTTTTGATAGTTCATGATTCAAGGCACCTGCGCAGGCGCTCCATACCGCGGCGAATCCAGGACTTGACCGAGCCCAGTGGCGCAGCCAAATGGTCGGCCAGTTCAGAGCAGGACAAACCCTGAAAGTAGGCCACGGTAATTGATTGGCGCTGCATACCGTCAAGGGTGTCCAGGCAGCGCTTCAGCGCGCTGGCTTCGCGGTCGCTGCTGAGTAACTCTTGGGCCGAGGGCGCTTCGTCGACCAGCGCCTGTTCTTCCAGTTCGCTAAGGCGCCGGTCGCGGTGTTTGCGTAACTGGTCGATGGCCTGATTACGGGTGATGTTGATCATCCAGGTCATCGGCGCCGACAAATGCGCCTGGTAACGCGAGGCGTTGTTCCAGATGCGCACGAAGCTTTCCTGCAGCACTTCTTCGGCCAGGTCGCTGCGCCCCATGAAGCGCAGCGCCACGCCGTGCAGGCGCGGTGCAACACTGCGGTAGAGCGTCTCGAATGCACGGCGGTCACCCAGTGAACATTGGGCGAGTAGCTGTCTGAGCGGTTCGGTGTCGGCGGTGGAAATGACCGTTCTCCAAGCAATCTCGGTTGGCATGCGCTGTCGGTTGCAGGCAGAGGTTAGTTCACGGTGCGCAGATGTTCCATTCACGGCGACAGACCTCAGGGCAACGCCGGCCCTGATACACAGGGCCGGCGTCAGCGCTTAGCTTTTTGGCATCAGCACTTTGTCGATGACTTGAATCACCCCGTTGGATTGGTACACGTCGTAGGTGGTGATGTCAGCGGTCGCGCCTTTTTCGTCCTTGAGGGTGATGTTGTGCGGGCCGTTCATCGTCACCCACAGCTTGCCGCCGCTGACGGTGGTGAGTTCGGCTTTACCGCCGCCGGCCTTGATCTGCTGGGCCAACGCCGCCATGTCGAGTTTCCCGGCGACCACGTGGTAGGTGAGGATGTGGCTCAGCGTGGCTTTGTTGGCGGGTTTGAGCAGGGTATCGACGGTGCCGGCGGGCAGGGCGGCGAACGCCGAGTTGACCGGTGCGAACACGGTGAACGGGCCCTTGCCCTTGAGGGTCTCGACCAGGCCGGCGGCTTTCACGGCGGCGACCAGGGTGGTGTGATCCGCCGAGTTCACGGCGTTATCGATGATGTCTTTGCTCGGCATCATGGCCTGACCGCCGACCATCACAGTGTCGTGGCTCATGTCTGCCGCTTGCACGCTGTTGAGGGCCAAACCACAGGTCACGGCCAGGCTCAGCAGGCTGGCGATCAACGGGGCTTTAATCGAAGTGCGCTTCATGGTGATTGTCCTAGTTGAGGAATCGGCCAGGAATGTCTGTCCGTGCTTGATATACGCAGCCGGGCAAACAGTGGATGCAGCGCAGGAAAAATATTTTTGAACTGGATGCAGACGGACCGGTGCGATGCACAATGGCCGGGAACAATTAGTGTCACGACCAGTCAAACGGCTGGTTTCCACCACCTGATTGCAGGTGGCTTTCAGGGTTCAGGAGTTAGTTTCGATGAAGATTTCACGCGGTTTTGCTTTGGCTTCGCTCATGACCCTGGCGACCAGTCCGGTCTTCGCCGCCGGCTTCAGCCTGAACGATGTGGCGGGTGCCGTGTCCGGCATGCAGGGCGGCGACAATACGGCTGCCGCAGCACCGACTTCACAAACCGCCGGCTTGCTGAGCGCGCTGAGTGCGCTGGACGTGACCCCGGAGCAGGCCATCGGTGGCACGGGTGCCATGCTGGGTCTGGCGAAGAACCAGTTGAGCTCGACCGATTATTCACAGTTGACCAAAGACGCGCCGGGGCTGGGCATGCTGTCGGGTAACGGTGGTCTGGGTATGCTTGGCGGACTGCTCGGTGGCTCGTCCGGCAACTCGTCGCCCCTGGACAGCGCCTTGGGCAACCTGGACAACGTGAAGAACACCAATGACCTGAACAGCGCCTTCAGCGCGCTGGGCATGGACGGCGGCATGATCGGTCAGTTTGCCCCGATCCTTCTGCAATACCTCGGTCAGCAAGGTGTTGGCGGTTCGCTACTCAATAGCCTCGGCGGGATCTGGGGCGCCGGCGGCTGATTCAGCCCGCTCGGCGCGCAAGGCGTCGATGCGTGAGTCTTTCTCGGTCCAGAGCTGGTTGACCCAGTTCTGGACGCTCTGGCGAAACGCCGGATCATTTTCGTAATCGCCCTGCCACAACGCAGGATCCAGCTCACGGGTCTTGATGTCGATGATCACCCGCGGCACCGCGCCGCTGATCAAATCCCAGAAACCCGGAATCTTCGCCTGTGGATAAACCACGGTCACATCGAGCACCGCATCCAGCTGTTCACCCAACGCCGCCAGGACAAACGCCACGCCGCCCGCCTTGGGCTTGAGCAAATGCTTGAACGGCGATTGTTGTTCGGTGCGTTTGGCCGGTGTGAAGCGAGTGCCCTCCAGGTAATTGACCACGCTCACCGACTGGCGCTTGAACAGTTCGCAGGCGGCTTTGGTGATCTCCAGATCCTTGCCGTGCAACTCCGGGTGCCGGGCCAGAAAGGCTTTGCTGTAGCGTTTCATGAACGGGTAATCCAGCGCCCACCAGGCCAGGCCCAGAAACGGCACCCAGATCAGCTGTTTTTTCAGGAAGAACTTGAAGAACGGCGTGCGTCGGTTGAGGGTCTGGATCAGCGCCGGGATATCGACCCAGGACAGGTGATTGCTGATCACCAGATACGAGGTGTCAACCCGCAGGTCTTCGCCGCCGCGAATGTCCCATTGTGTCGGGATGCACAGGGCGAAAATCAGCTTGTCGATCTCGGCCCAGGTCTCGGCGATCCACATCACCGCAGCGCTGGCGTAATCACGAAAACGCCCGGGCAGGAGCAGCTTGAGCAGGGCAAACACCATCAGCGGGCCGAACAGGACCAAGGTGTTGAGTAAGAGCAGCAAGGTGACGAAACAGCCGGTGAGCAGGCGGCGCATAAATAACTCTTGAAAGCATTTGGGCGCGCAATGATAAGCAGCTTCGGCCCAGAGGCCAAATCGGTGACGACGAATGTTTCACCTTTGCAGCGATATTCTTTCGGCGTATTGCGGTCACCTGTGGCGAGGGAGCTTGCTCCCGCTGGGCTGCGAAGCGGCCCCAAAACCATGCACCGAGATTTCTCAGATAGACCGCATCAGCCGGTATTACGACTGCTGCGCAGCCGAGCGGGAGCAAGCTCCCTCGCCACAGAGGCGGTGCTCTAACTTACGGTGCTTTTCGCGGTCTAGAATTCAGCGTCAACGCTCATTATTTCTCAAGGGAATCCATTACGTGAAATCCATCCTCGCATTGTTATCCCTTCTGGCCCTGCCGGTCATGGCTGCCGAGCCGACTCTTTATGGCCGTTACGAATACATCAAGCTGCCGGAAATCGGTGGCCAGGTCCTCAAGGCCAAGATGGACACCGGTGCGCTGACGGCGTCCCTGTCGGCCACGGACATCGAAACCTTCACCCGCGATGGCGAAGACTGGGTGCGCTTCCGCCTGGGCACCAAGGATGCGAGCAACAAGGTTTTCGAACACAAGATCTCGCGGATCAGCAAAATCAAAAGCCGCGCCGACGAAGACGACGAGAAGAACGTGGCCGACGTTGCCAAGCGTCCGGTGATTGACCTGGAACTGTGCCTGGGCAGCATCAAGCGCACGGTCGAGGTCAACCTGACCGACCGCAGCAGTTTCAATTACCCGCTGCTGATCGGTGCCAAGGCATTACGTGAATTTGGTGCGGCGGTGAACCCGGCCAGACGCTTTGTCGCGGATAAGCCTGACTGCTGATTTCAGCGACTACCGGCAGATTCAAACCGGTGGCTGAGTCGCGAGCATCGATGGCCGCAGGCTTACCTCGGTAAACCAGGCGCTGAGCTGCGGATGGGTCTTGCGCCATTCCAGGTCCGGGTGACGGAAGTCCAGATAACCGAGGGCGCAGGCAACGCTGACGGCCGCGACGTCAAAATGGCTGGTCAGCTCGGCGATGGCGTCGGTTTCCAGCACCGTCAAGGCACGGCGGATCTTCTCGCGCTGGGCGTCGAGCCATTGGTCCCAGTGCTTCTCCGGGGCGCGCAGGGCGAGTTCGTAACGAATCATCACCGAGGCGTCCATGATCCCGTCGGCCAGCGCGGCCAGGGTCAGGCGCCGCCAGCGTGCCGAGCCTTCGCGAGGGATCAGCGGGTTGCCGACATGTTGCTGGTCGAGGTAATCGAGGATCACCCGGCTGTCGTACAACACGTTGCCGTCGGCCAGGCGCAGCGCCGGAATCTTGCCCAGCGGGTTGTCCTGGTTCAACGCGGCGTCGGGGCTGACCGGGGTCAGTTGGCTGTGTTGCAGCGCCACGCGGTCCAGTTGACCGGTTTCATGCAGCAGCACCATCACTTTGCGCACGTAAGGCGAGGCAGGGTTGTGGAACAAGGTCATGCTGGGGGCGGACATGGACATTCCTCGGCGGTATTCAGGGAACATGGGCAAGAGTTCTAGCCTAGTAAGTTCCGGCGCGGCTGGCGAGGGGTTTGATGGCCCCATGAAATCGCCATCGCGAGCAAGCTCGCTCCCACATTGGATTTGGGGGTGTGTCTGAGATTTGTGTGCTGACACATATCCTTGTGGGAGCGAGCTTGCTCGCGATGGGGCCAGTTCAGGCTCCAAAAATTTCAGCTCCGTTTCAACAACCCCCGCACCCCAATCATCGCCGGCACACCCAACCCGATCCAGCTCAACCCATCCCAGACCCCATCCCCCAGCAGCGCAGCAAACAATCCCGCAGCGCTGAGCAGGGCGATGACAATCGGAATCTCGAAGACTTTCCAGAAGTTCGACTGTCTGGGCCTCATGCTGCGGTCTCCGCTTGCACGGCTGCCGGTTTCGCCGCTTTGCGCCGCACCACCCACAGGTACACGCCGCTGGCGAGCACGATAATGGTCAGCACATCCAGCGCGGCCCAGAGGATTTTCATCGGCATGCCGCCGTAATCGCCGAAGTGCAGCGGTTGCGACATGCCCATCGCGTCCATGTACCACGGCCGTTCGGCGATGGCAGTGACTTGCAGCGTACTGGCGTCGATCAGTACCGGGGTCAGCAAGTGCGAAGTCAGGTGGGTGCTGCCTTTCATGAACACCGCGTAGTGGTGTTCGCTGGAAAACCGCGTACCGGGGAAGGCAATGAAGTCTGGTTGCATCTCCGGAGCCGCGTGTTCGGCAATCTCGATCAAGCGGCTGGCTGGTGCCAGTTGGATCAGCGGCGGCGCACCGCGATAAGGTTCGATCATTGTGCTCAGGCTGTCGTTGCGCCACGCGGCGATGATCAGGTCGGCGCAGGCGCTGATCACCCCGGTTACCCCCACCACCAGTGCCCAGGTCAGGGTCACCACACCAATCAGGTTGTGCAAGTCGAGCCAGCGCAGACGGGTGGATTTGTCCGTGCGCACTGTGGCGAACTCAAGCCGGCGCATGAATGGCAAGTACAGCACCGTCCCGGAAACAATCGCCACCACGAACAGAATCCCCATGAATGCCAGCAGCAGTTTGCCCGGCAACCCGGCGAACATATCGACGTGCAGGCGCAGCATGAACAGCATCAGCCCACCGTTGGCCGACGGGACTTCCAGCGCATCGCCAGTGCGGGCGTCGAGCATGAAGGTGTGTGACGAGTTAGGCTCGGTGCCGGCGGTCTTGGCCATGATCGCGATCACGCCATTGCTGTCGTCTTTGTCCCAGGCCAGGTATTGCATGACTTCACCGGGGCGATGATTCTCGGCCATGAGCACCAGCTGCTGTAAATCCAGTTGCGGGGTGCCGGCCGGCAGGTGCTTGAGCTCGGGCGCATCGCCCAGCAGGTGATCGATTTCGTGATGAAAGATCAGCGGCAGGCCGGTCAGCGCCAGCATCAATAAGAACACGGTGCAGATCAGGCTGGTCCAGGTGTGGACGCAGGACCAGCGGCGGATGGTTTTGCTTTTCATGAATCATCCAGATGCAAAAGGGCCGCGGCTGTACTGTGACCCTTGTTTTGACGCGATGGCGGTTAGCCGATTACCACTTGTAGTTGACCGCAGCGACGACGTTGCGCTCGTCGCCGTAGTAGCACCAGGTGCCGTCGCAAGTGGACAGGTAGTCCTTGTTGAAGAGGTTCCTGGCGGTCACTTCAACCGAAACACCGGCCAGCGCCGGGCTCACGCGGCTCAGGTCGTAATGCACGGCGGCGTCGTACACGGTGTACGAGCCGACGTGGCCGTTCGCAGTATTCGCCGTGTTGCCATAGGTGTCGCCGACGTAACGCACACCGACGCCCATGCCAAAGCCGTCGAGCACACCCGCGCGCCAGGTGTAGTCAGACCACAACGAGGCTTGGTTGCGCGGCACCAGTTTCATCCGGTTGCCCTTGTCGTCACCCTTGAGGATTTCGGTGTCGGTGTAAGTGTAGGAACCCACCAGTTTCAGGTTATCGGTGACTTCGGAAGTCGCCTCCAGCTCGATACCACGGACCTTCAGTTCACCGATCTGGCTGGTGACGTTGTTCTGCGAGACGGAAACATTCTCCTGGCGCAGGTCAAACGCCGCAGCGGTCAGCAGGGTTCTGCTGCCCGGTGGCTGGTACTTAACGCCGACTTCGGTCTGCTTGCCTTTGGTCGGTTTGAACGACTCGGTGGAACTGGCGCTGGCGCCGGCAGACGGTTGGAACGACTCGGTGTAGGAAATGTACGGCGCGATTCCGGAGTCGAACACATAACTCAGGCCGGCGTTGCCACTGAAGGCCTTGTCGCGCTGGGTGTTGGTCGCGTCCGCCTGGTTGAAGAAGGTGGTGCCGGTGTGAATCCAGTCTTCACGACCACCGAGGGTCAGGCGCCATTTATCCAGAGCGATCTGGTCCTGGGCGTAGAGGCCGGTCTGGTTGGTTTTCTGGTTGTAGTTGTAGAAGGTGTTGAACTTCACGCTGGAGAAGTCCTGACCGTAGATCGGCCGGATCACATTGCTGTCCGGCGCGTTGCCTTCAAGCCATTTGTAGTGGGTGTCGGTGCGCTGGTGGTCAAGTCCCAGCAGTACGGTGTGGCTGAGGGCACCGGTCTGGAAGTCGGCCTGGAAGTTGTTGTCCACGGCGATCTGGCTGATGTCTTCGTTCACCCGGTCGACCAGACGCTTGAGCGCTCCATCCGCTGCGACGACATCACCGAACGAGGCGTAGGCCTGCTGGAAGGCCAGTTCGCTTTTGGTGTAACGCAGGTTTTGCTTGAACTGCCACACATCGTTGAGACGGTGATCGAACGCGTAGCCCAGCGCGTAGTAGGTGCGGTCGTAGTAGTCCGAATCCGGGTCGCCGAGGTTTTTGTGGTGGGAAATCTTGCCAGCCGGCGAATCCAGTTTGGTGCCTTGCAGCGGCAGGAACTGACCGCTGACGCCGGTATCGTCGCGGGTGAACTGCGACAGCAGGGTCAGGTCCGTGTCGTCATCGATGTTCCAGGTCAGGCTGGGGGCGATGTTGTAGCGCTTGTCATCGATATGGTCGACCGGCAAACCGCTGTCACGGATAACACCGTCGACGCGGTACAAAAACCGGCCTTCGTCGTCGATTTTTCCGGTGCTGTCGAAGCTGATCTGCTTACGATTGTTGCTGCCAACTTCAGCACGAGCTTCGTGGCTGGCGAAGGCTTCCGGGCGCCGGCTGACCATGTCGAGCATGCCGCCTGGCGGGGTCTGGCCGTAGACCGAGGAAGCCGGGCCGCGCAGCAGGGTGATGCGGTCCAGGTTCCAGGTTTCAGCCTTTGGGTTGGCGTAGGAACCTCTTGGCAGTGGCAGGCCGTCGAGGAACTGGGTCGGCTCGAAGCCACGCACCCGCAGCCAGTCGGCGCGCGAGTCGCTGCCGTAGCTGCTGGCGATCACGCCCGGCATGTAGCGCACGGCGTCGTCGAGGTTCTGCACGCCGCGATCTTCCATTTGTGCGCGGGTGATCACCGACATCGAACGCGGTGCTTCGACAATCGCGGTGTCGGTCTTGGTGCCGGCAGCGGTGCGGGTGGTGACGTAGCCGTCGACCGGGCCCCAGGCGCTTTCGGTGTTTTCCTGGCCGATGATGCTGGTTTCTGGCAGTGCAACCATGCCATCCGGGATCGCTACGAGGCTGAAGGTGCCAGCGCTGCTTTGCTCCAGTTGCAGACCGGTACCGCGCAAGGCTTCACGCAGGGCGGTGGCAGCGTCGAACTGGCCCTTGACCGGGGCCGAGGTCTTACCGGCGGCCAGCGACGGATTCAGGCTCAACGCAAGGCCAGCCTGGCTGGCGATCTGGTTCAGGATGTTGGCCAATGGCGCGGCCGGCAGGTTGTAAGCACGAACATTGGACGCCTGTTCGGCAGCGATCAGTGCGGTGCTGGTCAGCGGAGCGCTAAGGACAATGGCCACGGCCAACAGGCTGGGGCGCAACAAGGTGTCTAGCGAGCGGGACATACGGCGGCTCCTGAATGGAAATATTTCTCAATTGCCTAGGTGCCGTATGAGATTTGAAAAGTGATAGGGTCGGGTGAAAATTATTTCGAATCAGGGGGCGGGGGGCGAAAAGATCGCAGCCTGCGGCAGCTCCTACGGGATGTACGATGTTTCTTTGCGTAGATACCGTCTTGAGCCTCACCGGGCAAGCGCAAGTTTCGGGTCAAAGGGTTGACCCGACTTGAGCACGCCGTAAACGAAGTGCAACA
>NZ_JBIUVW010000074.1:0-13160 GCF_044743155.1 Pseudomonas sp. NPDC087697
CCAGGTCCCTCCCTCGATGATCAGTCGAGAACTATCGCTCCTGACGGAGCGATAGTCGAGATACAAGGAGCTGCCGCAGGCTGCGATCTTTTGACTTAAGGCAACTCCAGCCCACCGGCCGCCTTATGCAAGGCTCGCAGGTGTTCGCCCAGCTGTTTGATGTTGGCCTCATTCGCCGCGATCTCGGCGGCTCGGCCTGGTTCAAGCAGCGCCCTGACCTCTTTATCCAGATCGCCGGTCAACACCTGCAATTTCTTTTGCCGAGAGCTACTTTCCGACTCCAGGCGTTTCCATTCATTAGGCTGTGGCAGGCCGTACCCGCCCCTGTCGAGCAGTTCTGCCGGACGACTGAGGAAACCGCTGTTGGCGAGAATCTGCTTCAAGGTCTGATTGGCCTGGTCCATGCCGCCGTTTTTCAACTCGCGGGCATCCAGGTAACGTTGTTTCACTTCATTCTGGGCGAGCAACAATTGCTGGCGGAAACTCGCCTGCTCCAGCAACAGCAGTGCTGCGCTGGTGCGCAGGTCGGCCTGCTGAAACCACGGGCGACGCTCTGCGGCCGTCAGCGCCAACCAGTCTTCAACCTTGTCCTGTTTGATCGGCAGGTGCTTTTTCAGCACCTCGAACATCGCTTGATAGCGATCGCGGAACGAGTCGAAGCGATAGCCCAGACGCAAGGCCTCGCGCGGATCGTCGAGCACGCTGGTGTCCGCCAGCCCGCGGGCCTTGAGTATTTCCAGCAAACCGTTGGGCATGATGCTGTCCAGGCCGATCAGCTGTGGATTATTACTGCCACTGCGCAGTAGCTTCAGGCTCTCGACCGCACAGTTGTTGGACAGGAAGAAGTAATTACCGTCGTAGCTCCAATGCATCTCGGCGGCGTGTTCGACCAGCTCTCCAATTTCACTGCGCGACAGATTGAGCGGCACCGAGGCCAGACTGCGCAGTTCGGTCTTGGTGTATTCGTCGATGACTTGCGACAGCGGCAACACGAAGAGTCGCGATGGGTACTTCCCGACCAGACCATCCCAGCTCGACAGTTGTACGTCACCGACAAAGGCGCGGTAGGACAGCACCAGGGAGTATTCCAGATCCAGTCGACAGTCCGGCCCGCGTGGGCGACCGGGTGCGCAGATCACCAGCCGCAACATGCTGTGACCCCAGCGACTGACCAGATTCTGGTTGGCTTCGGCGAGCAGGTAATCGACGGAGTAGACCCGCTCCGGATCGACCTGCCCCAGCGGTTGTTTGGCAAAGTCGTTGCCCGCGTTCAGGAAGGAGAAGGACGTGGCGCAATTGTCTTTGGCCGGCGGAGCCCAGCCAAAGTGTTCCTGGTAATAGCGGTACAGCGCCGGACGGCGGCAGGCATAGCTCGGGTCGAGGAGGAAATACTCCATGTTGACCGCGACGAACTCCTTGGGACTGCTCGTCTCGTAGAGGTCCGGGGTGCGGGCGATCTGACGGTTGTGCTGTTCGCGTTCACCGCGTCGGCCGACGTATTGCGGCCAGCCGGCAAGGTCCAGCAAGCGCGGGTTATCGCTCAGGGTGAAACGACGGTCAGTCTGGCCACGGCATTGATCGGGAATACCGACCAGGCCTGAGCTGTTGTTCTGTCGCGTACAGCGCTGGATCAGCAAACGCTCGGTACTTGTCCACAAGCGCGCACGGTCATAAATATGCGTGAGTTCATGCAGCATTGTGGCGAGCATTTCGCGGCGTACGGTGCCGTGGGGGCGATTGGTTTTTTTCGTCGCGGCGCTGCCGTCGACCAGCCCCTTGAGCAGGTTGCGATTGAGGTCCACTTCAGACACCAGAGACGCCTCTCCGTAGGCGTTGCCGGGCATTTCGTCGGTCCAGCCAACATCAATCCGGCGGTCCAGTTGCTCAATGAAGCGCGGCGGCAGTGCCTGCATTGCTTCATCCAGCAGTGCCTGGCTGGCCTGTTGCTCTGCCGGGCTCAGACCGTCGGTCTTGAGGCGTAATTGCAGGCTGGCCTGAGCCGTGCTGCAAAGCAGCAATACGATCCCGGCCATCAGCCAGGCGGCTAGTGTATTCACAGTGCGAGGATGGCTTCGGCGAGTACCTGATCACTGGCGTCGCGGGCTTCCGGCACGCGGGTGCGCAAGGTATCGAAAGCGGCTTCCAGATGTGCGCCACGGATATCGCCATTGCTGGCGACAAAACTGGCCGTGTCGTCATGGGCTTCGCGCACGACTTTCAGGTCACGAATCGAGGTGGTGGTGTCGGAGGTGAAATCGAGTGTGCGCCGGGAGGCGCGGATGATCATGTTACTGGTGGCTTCCAGGGTATGTGCCTGGGCCACATCGGCCAACAGCAACAGGCCAAGGGTGGCAGCAATCAGCGGGCTACGCATGGAACGACTCCGGAAGAACGGGATAACTATTGGACGAGAATTGCCTGTGCCAGTTCAAGGTCACTGGCATGAAGTTTTGGCTGGGTCTGGCGCAGGTAAACCAGCGCGGACTCCAGTTGCGCTCCTCGCAGTTGACCGTCACTGGCAATGAACGCCGCAGCATCATCGTGGGCTGCGAGTAGCAGTTTATGGTCGAAGGGTGCGGAGGTCACCTTGCTTGTCGCATAAGTGGTGACGACGAGGTTCTGCGTCGACAGGTCCAGGGCGTGGGCCGGGCTGGTCCAGCAGGCAGTGATAAACAGGGATGTGATGAATGGTTTTGAAAGAAAATGCATGAGGCTCGACGGCTGGAAACGAGCCTCAAGGCTAGCGTAATGCTCGGGCCAGAGCCAGCGCTGAGGAAACGGGGCCCATTGTGAGAGCTCCCGTTTTCCGAGGTCGATCAGATGGCCAGAATGGCTTGAGCCAGCTGTGCGTCAGTGGCTTTCAGCTGTGGAGCCTGTGTATGGATGTAGTCGAGAGCACTTTCCAGGCGGACGCCGCGGATGGCGCCTTCGCTGGCCACGAAACTGGCAGCGTCGTCACGGGCGGCGCGAACGATCTTCTTGTCCCGCAGCGAAGACGAGAGGTTGGTTGTGGCGTCGGAGCTGTCCTTGAGTGCACCGACGACAGTGTCAGTGGTGATAATGAAGCTGGAGGCATGCGAATTGGCAGCCACGGCCAGCAGGGCTGCGGCGCTGAGCAGACGAAGACGGGACATGGGGTAACTCCTGTGAATAAACCATAGATAGTGGCGCCAAGAATAACGCTGGGTAGCCACTGCGCGTTGCAAAACGTCTGAGGGATCAGACGTACCCTGCGCAGGGCTCGCCACGTTGTCTTCGGATATTAGGCCGTTGTTCAACCGATCGAATAGCCCTGTTACCCCATCTAGACACCGTTAGCGCCAAAAAGGTTTGTCCAGTTCGACCAGTCGATCAGAGTGGCTGATACCTATGTCAGACAGCTGCTGTTCATTAAGTTGCGCCAGCTGGCTGCGGCTGCGCACTCTTTCCATGCTTCGACCGATAGCGGCGATCAACTGTGCCATCCGCGTGAGTAAAGACGGCCGGCGAGTACGCGGGAGCGAAATATCAAGTAACCGATTCATGGTGTATTCCTCGCGGAGGGGCCGATTAAACAGCCTTGGGACACCATCTTGGTCGCTTCGCCGTCGCCGGAGCAGCTACACCAGTGTTAAATTGTACTGGTTAAGTTGTGTATTTGTTTTAACTGTATCTGTCATGCGATTACCCTTCTGTACCGCCTGTTTTCCAGCCCTGAAACGACAAAACCCGTCGTGGTTTCCCACGACGGGTTTTGTGTGTGCAATTCGGGGTGCTGGCGGTGGACCCGGTGGGTCAGAGCCAGCGACGCTAATTTAGCGCCAGAACGGCTTGCTCAGCTCTTCGTAGCGTTGTGCTTCGCTAATCCCGGCGTCAGCCAGCAGACGCGAATCCAGACGAGCCAGTTGGTGGCGGCTGGAGATGCGGCGCTGCCACAGCATCAGGTTGGCGATAACGCGAAGAGGCATGGAAGCCTGGGATTTTGCAGCGTTGTCTTCGAAGAACAGTTCGGAACTGAGTGTACGTTCCATGGTTGACATCCTTCCGCTTATGGCGGGATTAGGTAGTGGTTTAACTGATGCCAATGATCCTCTCGTTTGGCCAGTCTCTCTAGATACAGTTCACCTGTATTGTGAGGGACCAGTTAACTGTTAATAGGTGCTGTACTGCTCGAAAACGAGGCAACTGTACCTGTCGGCACTTTAATGGTGCATTTTTAGGTGTTTGGCTTGAAAGTGTAGGCAATTACGGTAGGAAATGACCGGTACAGCAGTACAGTTTTTTCAGGAAACAAGATTGGCAATGGCGAGCTGACGAAATTGTGTTTGCGTCAGCTGCCATCTGTATCAATCACACGGGGAGCATTCTGCCGGTTTCTTCCAGGCTGATGTGCCAACTGAGGGCATCACGCAGGATGTGCGGGGTGTGTCCGCCGACGGCGCAGGCCGCCTCGAAGTAGGCATTCAACGCTTCGCGATAGTCCGGGTGCACACAGTTGTCGATAACCACCCGCGCTCGCTCCCGTGGCGCCAAACCACGCAAGTCGGCAAGGCCGATCTCGGTAACGAGGATATCGACGTCATGCTCGGTGTGGTCAACGTGGCTGACCATCGGCACCACGCTGGAAATCGCCCCGCCCTTGGCAATCGACTTGGTGACAAAGATCGCCAGGTGCGCGTTGCGGGCAAAGTCGCCGGAACCACCGATGCCATTCATCATCCGCGTACCGCAGACGTGGGTGGAGTTGACGTTGCCGTACAGATCGAACTCCAGCGCCGTATTGATGCCGATGATGCCCAGGCGGCGAACGACTTCGGGGTGGTTGGAGATCTCCTGCGGGCGCAGCACCAGTTTGTCCTTGTAGCGCTCCAGGTTGTCGAACACATCGGCATTACGGCGGCTCGACAGGGTGATCGAGCTGCCCGAGGCGAAGCTCAGTTTTCCGGCGTCGATCAGGTCGAAGGTCGAGTCCTGCAGGACTTCGGAGTACATGGTCAGGTCTTCGAACGGCGAGTCGATCAGCCCGCACATCACTGAGTTGGCGATGCTGCCGATACCTGCCTGCAGTGGGCCGAGCTTGTTGGTCATGCGCCCGGCAGCCACTTCCTGCTTGAAGAAGTCGATCAGATGATCGGCGATGGCCTGGGTGTCGCTGTCCGGCGGCAACACCGTGGACGGCGAGTCGGACTGATTGGTGATGACGATGGCGACGATTTTTTCCGGCGGTATCGGGATGGCAGTGCTGCCGATGCGGTCGTCGACCTTGACCAGCGGAATAGGCGTGCGGGTCGGACGGTAGGTCGGGATATAGATGTCGTGCAACCCTTCCAGATTCGGGTTGTGCGCCAGGTTGATCTCGACGATCACGTGTTTGGCGAAAATCGCGAAGCTGGCCGAGTTGCCGACCGAGGTGGTGGGAACGATGTGGCCTTGCTTGGTGATAGCGACTGCTTCAATTACCGCGATGTCCGGCAGCTTGAGTTGCTGATTGCGCAGTTGCTCCACGGTTTCCGACAGGTGCTGGTCAATGAACATCACCTCGCCGGCGTTGATCGCCTTGCGCAGTGTGCTGTCGACCTGAAATGGCATGCGGCGGGCCAGCACGCCGGCTTCGGTCAGCTGTTTGTCGAGGTCGTTGCCCAGACTGGCGCCGGTCATCAGGCTGATTTTCAGCGGCGTGACCTTGGCACGTTCGGCCAGTGCACGGGGCACGGCCTTGGCTTCGCCGGCGCGGGTGAACCCGCTCATGCCGACGGTCATGCCGTCCTGAATCAGAGCGGCAGCGTCAGCGGCGCTCATTACCTTATCCAACAACGAAGGCAAGCGGATACGATCACGGTACATGGATTATTATCTCGGGCAACGGAAGCAAGATGCTCAGTCTAGTGATTTCAAAAAAAATCGCCCCGCTACCATGGTCGAATGCCGGCCCCTGATTTAGAACCTTTGGTCGGGTTTGCGCAGTTAATCTTGTGTGCAATAAAAAACCCCAGCCTACAAAGGCCGGGGTTTTTGGTCTTGCTGCTTGCGCAGTCTTTATTCGACGGCTTTAACCATGTCTTCGATGACTTTCTTCGCGTCGCCGAACACCATCATGGTCTTGTCCAGGTAGAACAGCTCGTTGTCCAGACCAGCATAACCGCTGGCCATCGAGCGCTTGTTGACGATGATGGTCTTGGCCTTGAAGGCTTCGAGAATCGGCATGCCGGCGATGGGCGATTTCGGATCGTTCTTCGCCGCCGGGTTGACCACGTCGTTGGCACCGAGCACCAGTACCACGTCGGCCTGACCGAACTCGGAGTTGATGTCTTCCATCTCGAACACCTGGTCGTAAGGCACTTCAGCCTCGGCCAGCAGCACGTTCATGTGGCCGGGCATCCGACCGGCAACCGGGTGGATCGCATACTTCACGGTCACGCCACGGTGGGTCAGCTTCTCGGTCAGCTCTTTAAGCGCGTGCTGTGCCCGTGCTACCGCCAGGCCGTAGCCCGGAACGATGATCACGGTGTCGGCGTTGGTCAGCAGGAAGGTTGCGTCATCAGCTGAGCCGGATTTCACCGGGCGGGCTT
Organism: Pseudomonas sp. NPDC087697; assembly: GCF_044743155.1. Lineage (NCBI taxonomy): Bacteria > Pseudomonadati > Pseudomonadota > Gammaproteobacteria > Pseudomonadales > Pseudomonadaceae > Pseudomonas > Pseudomonas sp. NPDC087697. Next base: position 6,549 of record NZ_JBIUVW010000074.1, read on the forward strand.
CTTTCGAACCAGCCGGGCCCGCCGCGTCTGCATTGTTGCCGAAGCCACCGAGCAGTACGTTGAAGAACGAACGGTTCATCGCCTTGCACATGATGTACGAAAGGATCGCACCGGACGAACCGACCAAGGAGCCTGCAATGATCAGCATCGAGTTGTTCAGCGAGAAGCCGATCCCCGCCGCTGCCCAGCCGGAGTAGCTGTTGAGCATCGACACCACGACCGGCATGTCGGCGCCGCCGATCGGGATGATGATCAGCACGCCCAGCACGAAGGCCAGCGCCAGCATCAGGGCGAAGGCGCCGAGGTTGCCGGTCATCATAAAGGTGATGCCCAGGCCCAATGTCGCCAGACCCAGCAGCAGGTTGATTTTGTGTTGGCCGCCGAACTGTACCGGTGCGCCGTGGAACAGGCGGAACTTGTACTTGCCCGACAGCTTGCCGAACGCAATCACCGAGCCGGAGAAGGTAATGGCACCGATGGCCGCGCCCAGGAACAGCTCCAGGCGGTTACCGGCCGGGATCGAATCACCCAGTTGTTTGACGATGCCCAGAGACTGCGGCTCGACCACGGCTGCGATGGCGATGAACACTGCTGCCATACCGATCATGCTGTGCATGAAGGCGACCAGCTCTGGCATCTTGGTCATTTCAACGCGTTTGGCCATGATCGAACCGGCGGTGCCGCCGATCAGCAGGCCGACGATCACGTAACCAATACCGGCGGTGGCCAGCTCAGAGCCAAGTTTGAACACCAGGCCGACGGTGGTGACGATGGCCAGCGCCATGCCGAGCATGCCGTACACATTGCCGCGCCGCGACGAGGTCGGGTGCGACAGACCCTTCAGGGCCTGGATGAAGCAGATCGACGCGATCAAGTAGAGCGTCGTTACGAGGTTCATGCTCATTACTTGGGCGCCTCTTCTTTTACGGCTTTCGGGGCTTTTTTCTTGAACATCTCAAGCATTCTGCGGGTCACCAGGAAGCCACCGAACACGTTTACTGCAGCCAAAGCCACAGCGAGGGTGCCCATGGTCTTGCCCAGCGGAGTCACGGTCAGTGCCGCTGCCAGCATGGCGCCGACGATCACGATCGCCGAAATGGCATTCGTCACCGCCATCAACGGCGTGTGCAGCGCGGGTGTAACGTTCCAGACCACGTGATAACCGACATAAATCGCCAGCACGAAGATGATCAGGTTGTAGATACCGGGGGAGATAAGCTCTTCCATCGTCTGAATCCCTGCTTAGGCGTTTTTGCGGATGACTTGGCCGTCGCGGCACATCAGGCACGCGGCGACGATGTCGTCTTCTAGGTTGATCTGGAATTGACCTTCGGGTGTGAAGACCAGCTTCAGGAAGTCCAGCAGGTTGCGGGCGTACAGAGCCGAGGCATCTGCACCGACCTGTGCTGCCAGGTTGGTCGGGCCGGCAATAGTCACTCCGTGCGCGACGATCACTTGGTCGGCCACGGTCAGCGGGCAGTTGCCGCCCTGCGCGGCTGCCAGGTCGATGACCACCGAACCTGGTTTCATCTGCGCTACAGTTTCAGCGCTCAGCAATACCGGTGCCTTGCGGCCGGGAATCAGCGCGGTGGTGATGACGATGTCGGCTTGCTTGGCGCGCTCGTGCACGGCCAGGGCCTGACGTTGCATCCAGCTGGCTGGCATAGGTCGTGCGTAACCGCCGACACCGACGGCGCATTCGCGCTCTTCATCGGTCTCGTACGGGACGTCGACAAACTTGGCGCCGAGGGATTCGATCTGTTCCTTCACGGCCGGACGCACGTCGGATGCTTCAATCACCGCGCCCAGACGCTTGGCGGTGGCGATCGCCTGCAAGCCTGCCACGCCAGCGCCGAGGATCAGCACGCGAGCGGCTTTCACGGTGCCTGCTGCCGTCATCAACATCGGCATGAAGCGCGGATAGTGATGGGCGGCCAACAACACGGCTTTATAGCCGGCAATGTTGGCTTGCGAGGACAGCACATCAAGACTTTGCGCGCGGGAGGTGCGCGGCGCCGCTTCCAGGGAGAACGCGGTAATGCCGCACTCGGCCAGTTTGGCAATGGTTTCATTGCTGAACGGGTTGAGCATGCCAACCAGCACGGTACCGCGTTTGATCAGGGCCAGTTCGCTGTCGCTGGGTGCGACAACCTTGAGAATCAGCTCTGCGCCAAATGCATCGTTGGCGCTGCCAATCATTGCGCCTGCCGCTTCATAAGCACTGTCGACAACGCTGGCATTAATGCCGGCGCCGCTTTGCACAGTGACTTTATGACCCTGGCCGATCAGCTTCTTGATGGTTTCCGGGGTTGCAGCAACCCGCGTTTCACCGGTCTGGGTTTCGAGAGGAACACCAATGTGCACGTCAAATCTCCTGCTTGATCTTATTGCTTTCGATCTTTCTTAGAAGGCCAGCGCACTGCGGAGGGTGCGGCTGGGGCGGCCGATCAGCACGATCCCGCCGTATTTCGGGCGGGGCGCGGCATTTTGCAGGCGAACTTTGTGGCCTTCAAGGGATTATGACGGGTGACGGAAAATTAACTACAAGTCACCCCGTGACCGAATGTCGCAACTAACTGCTTCAATCCCTTGTAACCCGTGCCTTGTAAGGTTTTTTACCGAAATTCAAGAATTTACACATCGGCTATGTGAATGATGCGGTATTGCTTCGAATTAGCACCTCAAAGCCACGCCGTTAGGCGCTTGTGGGACGATTGTGCTTCCTGCGGATACAGTCTGCTTAAATGCGACAATTAGTTATATCTGTAGTGCTTTAATTTTACTGACTACGTGGTCAATTAGTGGCGGATAAGCCCTGTCCTTCTAGGTTGTAGCTGTGTGCCTGGTTAACCAGCCAATCGCGAAATGCGCGTAAAGAGGCTGATTCGACCTTTCGGTCAGGAATCATCAGGTAATAGGCCTTGATGCTCGACAGGGCCTGAGGGTTGGCAATCACCAGTCGTTTCTCCGCCAACTCACGCTGAATCAGGAACGGTGGGATCAGTGCGATGCCCATGTCATGCATCGCTGCCTGAGCCAGCATGGAGAATAGCTCGTAACGCGGACCTGTCATGTCGCGGGGGACATTCAGGTGCTGTGAGTCGAACCACTGGCGCCAGGCGTAAGGGCGAGTGGTCTGTTGCAGCAGCGGCAGGTCGGCGATCACTTCGGCGCTGAGGTATGCGCGATCACCGAGCAGTGCCGGGCTGCACACCGGCATCGGATTTTCACCCATCAGCCTGTGGGATTCGGTGCCGGACCAATCGGCGTCACCAAAGTAGATCGCGGCGTCAAAGTCGGTGTCGGCAAATAGAAAGGGGCGCGTGCGGTTGGTCAGGTTCACCGTGACTTCCGGGTGTTGCTGCTGGAAGTCCTTGAGTCGTGGCAACAGCCATTGAGTGCCGAAGGTTGGCACAACCGCCAGTTCGATGACATTGGCGCCCTGCTGGCCCATCACCGACAGCGTGTCTCGCTCAACGGCATCCAGCTGGGTTGCGACGCGTCGGCTGTAGGAAAGCCCTGCTTCGGTCAGCTTCACGCCGCGTCGTGAGCGTCGGAACAGTTCAACGCTGAGGAACTCCTCCAGGCTGGCGATCTGTCGGCATATTGCTCCTTGGGTCAGCGATAGCTCTTGAGCAGCCTTGGTAAAGCTTTCATGTCGGGCTGCCGCTTCGAAGCTGATCAGTGCGGCAGTGCTGGGTATCTTCCTGCGCATGTACGGCAACCTCACTAATAGTTTGCATAGATGCCGTTTAAGGCCATTACGGAGTGAGAAATTAGCACAACAGTATGCAAAATCCTCGTTTGCCCAATACAGAAACGGCGCCTAGGATCAGTCCACGATATTTGACCTACTTCGCGAGGACTCTCTCATGGCCGGTAAAGCTAGCTTCAACTGGATCGATCCCCTGCTGCTGGATCAACAGCTCACTGAAGAAGAGCGCATGGTGCGCGACACCGCCGCTCAGTTTGCTCAGGACAAACTGGCGCCGCGTGTTCTGGAAGCTTTCCGTCATGAGAAAACCGATCCGGCGATCTTCCGCGAAATGGGCGAGATCGGTCTGTTGGGTGCGACCATTCCTGAGCAGTACGGCGGCAGCGGTCTGAACTATGTCAGCTACGGCCTGATTGCCCGTGAGGTCGAGCGCGTCGATTCTGGCTATCGCTCAATGATGAGCGTGCAATCTTCGTTGGTCATGGTGCCGATCAATGAGTTTGGTACCGAAGCGCAGAAACAGAAGTACCTGCCGAAACTGGCTACTGGTGAGTGGATCGGATGCTTCGGTCTGACCGAGCCCAACCATGGTTCCGATCCGGGTTCGATGATCACTCGTGCACGCAAAGTGGACGGCGGCTACAGCCTGACCGGCAGCAAGATGTGGATCACTAACAGTCCTATCGCTGACGTATTTGTGGTGTGGGGCAAGGATGATGCTGGCGATATCCGTGGCTTCGTTCTGGAAAAAGGCTGGAAAGGTCTGAGCGCGCCGACGATCCACGGCAAGGTCGGTCTGCGAGCCTCCATCACTGGCGAGATCGTGATGGACAACGTATTTGTTCCCGAAGAGAACATCTTCCCGGATGTCCGCGGTTTGAAAGGCCCTTTTACCTGCCTTAACTCTGCACGTTATGGCATCGCCTGGGGCGCTCTGGGTGCGGCGGAGTTCTGCTGGCACACCGCTCGCCAGTACACCCTGGATCGTCAGCAGTTTGGCCGGCCTTTGGCTGCGACCCAGTTGATCCAGAAGAAACTGGCGGACATGCAGACTGAAATTACCATGGCTCTGCAAGGCTGCCTGCGTCTGGGGCGTATGAAAGATGAAGGCACGGCTGCAGTCGAAATCACCTCGATGATGAAGCGCAACTCTTGCGGCAAGTCGTTGGACATCGCCCGTATGGCTCGCGATATGTTGGGTGGTAATGGTATCTCCGACGAGTTCGGTGTTGCTCGTCACCTGGTCAACCTTGAGGTGGTAAACACCTACGAAGGGACTCATGACGTTCACGCGCTGATCCTGGGTCGCGCGCAGACCGGTCTCCAGGCGTTCTATTAATAGGAGAGCGGCCATGGGTGCGTTATCACATTTGCGGGTACTGGATTTATCGCGAGTATTGGCCGGGCCTTGGGCCGGGCAGATCCTTGCGGATCTCGGCGCCGAGGTTATAAAAGTCGAGCGTCCGGGCAATGGCGATGACACTCGTGCCTGGGGGCCGCCCTTCCTTAAGGACGCTTACGGCGAGAACACCAGCGAGGCCGCTTATTACCTGTCGGCCAATCGCAACAAGCAGTCGGTGACCATCGACTTTACTCAGGCCGAAGGTCAGCGTCTGGTTCGTGAACTTGCGGCGAAGTCCGACATCCTGATCGAGAACTTCAAGGTCGGTGGTCTGGCAGCCTATGGGCTGGACTACGAAACGCTCAAGGCGATCAACCCTGATCTGATCTATTGCTCGATCACTGGCTTCGGCCAGACCGGTCCTTATGCCAAGCGTGCTGGCTATGACTTCATGATCCAGGGGCTGGGTGGCTTGATGAGCCTGACCGGTCGCCCTGAAGGTGATGACGGTGCCGGGCCGGTGAAAGTCGGTGTGGCGTTGACGGATATTCTGACGGGACTCTACTCGACGGTAGCGATTCTGGCGGCGCTGGCTCATCGGGAGCATGAGGGTAGTGGTCAGCACATCGACATGGCGCTGTTGGACGTTCAAGTGGCGTGCCTTGCTAACCAGGCGATGAACTACCTGACTACCGGTATTGCCCCCAAGCGCTTGGGTAACGCTCACCCGAACATCGTTCCCTATCAGGACTTTCCGACGGCGGACGGTGATTTCATTCTGACGGTGGGTAATGACGGGCAATTCCGCAAGTTCGCGGAAGTGGCTGGTCAGCCGCAGTGGGCGGATGATCCTCGGTTTGCGACGAACAAGCTTCGTGTGGCGAATCGTGCGGTACTGATTCCGCTGATTCGCCAGGCAACGGTCTTCAAGACTACCGTCGAGTGGGTGGCGCAGCTGGAACAGGCGGGTGTGCCGTGCGGGCCGATCAACGATCTGTCGCAGGTGTTTGCCGATCCGCAGGTTAAGGCGCGTGGTTTGGCGATCGAGCTTCCTCATGCGCTGGCTGGGTTGGTGCCGCAGGTTGCCAGTCCCATTCGCTTGTCCGAGACGCCGGTGGAGTACCGCAGCGCCCCTCCTCTATTGGGTGAGCACACGCTTGAGGTTCTGCAGCGAGTGCTGGGTCTTGAGGCTGCCGCGGTTGCTGCTTTTAAAGAGGCTGGAGTGCTCTGATGGTTCCTTCTATATAGGAGCGGTGTTTTCCCTTCCTATATAGAGGGGAAAACGCTGTTTTTTCGGCTTTCCGCAACTCATTGATAGAAAAGCCAAATTAAGTGTTGACGGCAGATTCTGGAAGTCTATAATTCGCCCCACTTCCGGCGCAGTCGAAACGGAAAACTCCTTGGTAAACAAAGAGTTATGCAGTTTTCGGCAGCGGTTACGCTTCAGTTCATCGAAGCCTGAAGGAGTTGGTAAGGCAGTGTGTTTTCGCCTTATTAACGGTTCGATCTTCTCGGTCGAAAGCGGAGAAAAAGAGGTGTTGACAGCAGCGAGTAA
>NZ_JBIUVW010000075.1:0-11490 GCF_044743155.1 Pseudomonas sp. NPDC087697
ATATCGATGGGGGGCTAGCCCCCCATCGATATCCGGCATGCCGAACAGTTCGACCGCATTGGCCGCCTTCACGCTGCCGCCGTATAGAAGCCGCACACCTCGTGCGACTTCAGAATTTTCTGCCGCCAACTGCGCTCGAATGGCTGCATGCACATCCTGCGCTTGTTGCGGCGAAGCAGTCAGCCCGGTGCCAATGGCCCAGACCGGCTCGTAAGCGATTACTGCTTTTGCAAATGCACCAACACCGAACTCCTCGATGATGCTGCCCAGCTGACGCCCGACAACCTCAAGAGTTTTTCCGGCTTCGCGCTGCTCGAGGGTTTCCCCTACACACAACACCGGAATCAAGCCACATGCCTGTGCCGCTGCAAACTTGCGATTCAGTGCCCCATCACGCTCGCCGATGATCTGGCGACGCTCAGAGTGCCCAACGAGCACCAGGGAACAACCTGCATCCACCAACTGACTCGGTGCAATCTCACCGGTCAATGCACCTTGCATGGCTTCTACCGCAGAATTCTGTGCGCCGACCGAAATCGACTTGCCTTTCAAGCCATCAATCACTTGATTGATATACAAACAAGGCGGGAATACCGCGACATCAACACCGCTCGGCAAGGCCAGATGACGAAGGCCGTTAATCAGCTCAGCGACGCTGGCGCGGGTACCGTGCATCTTCCAGTTACCAGCTACCATAGGGCGACGCATGCTGTACCTCGTCGGTCAAAGTGGGCGCAGATGTTACCCAACCACATCATTACTGGCAAGCCGAAATCAGGCAGAAACTTCAGCAACCAGTTTTGCCAGCTCTTCAGCGTAACCACGAACCAGAGTTTCGTCCTCGCCTTCGACCATGACCCGCACCAGCGGCTCTGTGCCAGACTTGCGCAACAACACGCGACCACGCCCTGCCATAGCCTTGGTGACGCGCTCGCTGGCTTCTTTGACAGCCGCATGCTCGAGTGGATTCACGCCACCATCGAAACGGACATTGATCAGTACCTGAGGGCACTTGCACAACGCCTGGCGCGATTGCGCAAGGCCTTCCGAGCGCCTCCTCAACGCCATCAACACCTGCAACGCAGCGATAATCGCATCACCCGTAGTGGTATGACTGAAGCACACGACATGGCCGGAGTTTTCACCGCCCAACAACCAGTTGCGCTCCAATAGCTCGGCGATCACATAACGATCCCCAACGTTGGCGCGCACAAAAGGAATCGCCAGATCCGCCAGGGCCAATTCCAACCCCAGATTGCTCATCAGGGTTCCGACCACGCCCCCCTGCAACTTGCCACGCTCATGCAAATCGCGGGCGATGATGAACAGCAACTCGTCACCGTCGACGACCGCGCCCGTGTGATCAACCATCAAGACCCGATCACCATCACCGTCGAAGGCGATACCCAAATCGGCTTGTTCGGCCAATACGGCTGCCTGAAGTGGCCCCATATGGGTAGAACCACAATTGTCGTTGATGTTCAGGCCGTCAGGCGAAGCGGAAAGCACCGTGACCTGAGCACCCAATTCACGAAAAACACTCGGAGCCACCTTGTAGGTAGCACCATGCGCACAATCGATAACGATCTTCATACCCGAAAAACTGGTACCGGTAGGCACACTGCTTTTACAGAACTCGATGTAGCGGCCCGACGCGTCATTGATTCGAGAAACCTTGCCGATCTTGTTCGACTCGACCACTGTCATCGGCGTATCGAGCAACTCTTCAATCATCAACTCGACTTCATCCGGCAGCTTGGTTCCCTTCCCGGAGAAGAACTTGATGCCGTTGTCGTCATGAGGATTGTGCGATGCACTGATGACAATGCCGGCTTCAGCATGAAAAGTACGCGTTAAATAGGCGATAGCCGGTGTCGGCATCGGCCCCAGCAGCATTACATCGGCACCGGCCGAAGTAAGCCCGGCCTCAAGCGCTGACTCGAACATATAGCCAGAGATTCGCGTGTCCTTGCCAACCAGCACCTTGCACGCACCCATACTGCGAAACGCCATGCCCGCAGCCCAGCCGAGCTTGAGCATGAAGTCAGGAGTAATCGGGTATTGACCGACCCGACCGCGAATGCCGTCAGTGCCAAAATACTTCTTAGTCATAAGTGCTCCATCATTCTTATTCGGCCGATTCCACTGCTGCGATCATTCGCACCACATCCACCGTTTCGGCTACATCATGCACGCGCAATATGCGAGCGCCCTTGACCGTAGCCAGTGCCGCGAGAGCCAGACCACCATGCAGGCGCTCTCCGACCGGGCGATTCAATGCCTGACCAATCATGCTCTTTCGCGAAACCCCAACCAACAGAGGCCGCCCCAAGGCATGCAGAGCCTCCATATGTTTGAACAAGCTTAAATTGTGCTGCAAGGTTTTCGCAAAACCGAAGCCGGGATCAAGAATGATCCGCTCGGCCAGGATACCAACCGCCGAACATTGCGCCATGCGCTCGGCAAGGAAATCGCCGACCTCTTTCGTCACGTCTTGATAGTGCGGATTGTCCTGCATATCTCCCGGCTCACCAAGCATATGCATCAGACACACTGGCAATCCGGTGGCCGCCGCTGCATCCAGAGCGCCGTCTCGACGCAGCGAACGCACATCGTTGATCAGACCGGCCCCCAGGCGCGCGGTTTCACGCATGACCGCGGGCGTCGAGGTATCAATCGAGATAATCACATCAAGTTCGCGATGAATCCGCTCGACGATCGGCGCCACGCGCTCGAGCTCCTCAAGCGGGGAGACCGCCCGCGCACCAGGCCGGGTCGATTCACCACCTACATCAATGAGGGTTGCACCGGCAGCCACCATCGCCTCAGCGTGTCGCAGAGCAGCATCGAGCTGGCTGAAGCGACCACCATCGGAGAAGGAATCGGGAGTGACGTTGAGAATGCCCATGACATGCGTATGGGCCAAATCAAGAGCCCGGCTGCCGCAAGGCAACCGGGTTGAGGACTGTACAAGAGTCATTTCAAACCTTAGACGTCGGCGGCCGGGCCACCGATAGGGGTTTGCGGACGTTCTTCCTGTACGACAGGAGGAGTACCGGTGCCGCCCGACCAGTCACGAGGCTCACGCGGTGTGCGACCAGCCATAATGTCGTCGATCTGTTCGGCATCAATGGTTTCGTACTTCATCAGCGCGTCGGCCATGGCGTCGAGCTTGTCGCGATTGTCCGTCAGGATCTGCTTGGCCGTGCCGTAGCACTGGTCAATGATGCTGCGCACTTCGGAGTCGATCAGCTTGGCGGTCTCGCCCGAGAAGCTGGCGTGCTGACCACCACCGCCACGACCGAGGAACACTTCGCCTTCTTCTTCGGCATACATCAAAGGACCGAGTTTTTCCGACAAGCCCCACTTGGTGACCATGTTCCGCGCAATCTGGCTGGCACGCATGATGTCGTTCGACGCACCGGTGGTCACACCGTCGAAGCCCAAGGTCATCTCTTCAGCAATACGGCCGCCATACAGCGAGCATATCTGGCTGATCAACGCACGCTTGGACAGACTGTAGCGATCTTCTTCCGGCAGAAACATAGTCACACCCAGCGCACGACCGCGCGGAATGATCGAGACCTTGTAGACCGGATCGTGCTCAGGCACCACACGGCCAACGATAGCGTGACCCGCTTCGTGATAAGCGGTGTTCTGCTTTTCTTTCTCGGACATGACCATCGATTTGCGCTCAGCGCCCATCATGATCTTGTCTTTGGCCAGTTCGAACTCTTTCATCTCTACAACGCGCTTGCCGGTACGAGCAGCAAACAGCGAAGCCTCGTTCACCAGGTTGGCCAGGTCGGCACCGGAGAAACCAGGCGTACCACGAGCGATCACCGCTGGAGCGACGTCATCACCCATTGGCACTTTGCGCATGTGGACTTTCAGGATTTGCTCACGACCACGAATATCCGGCAGACCAACGACAACCTGACGGTCGAAACGGCCTGGACGCAACAGCGCAGGGTCAAGTACGTCAGGACGGTTGGTTGCGGCGATGACGATGATGCCGTCATTCATTTCGAAACCATCCATCTCTACCAGCAACTGGTTGAGAGTCTGTTCACGCTCGTCGTGACCACCGCCCATGCCAGCACCACGATGACGACCGACAGCGTCGATTTCATCGATGAAGATGATGCATGGAGCGTGTTTTTTCGCCTGTTCGAACATATCGCGAACACGGCTGGCACCTACACCGACGAACATTTCGACGAAGTCGGAACCGGAGATGGTGAAAAACGGTACTTTGGCTTCGCCAGCAATGGCTTTAGCCAACAGGGTTTTACCGGTGCCCGGTGGACCCACCATCAGCACGCCTCGAGGAATGCGACCACCCAGACGCTGGAACTTGCCCGGATCACGCAGGAACTCGACCAGCTCACCCACTTCTTCCTTGGCTTCGTCGCAACCGGCAACGTCAGCCAAGGTAGTTTTCACCTGATCTTCGGAGAGCAGGCGTGCCTTGCTCTTGCCGAAGCTCATCGGTCCGCCCTTGCCACCGGCACCACCCTGCATCTGCCGCATGAAGAACATGAAGACGGCGATGATTACCAGGATCGGGAAGCTTGCAACCAGGAGCTGAGTCCAGATGCTCTGCTGTTCAGGCTGCTTGCCTTCAACGACTACGTGGTTATCCACCAGGTCGCCAATCAGACCGTTGTCCTGAATGGCCGGACGAATGGTCTTGAAGCTGTCGCCATCATTGCGCTTGCCAGTAATGACATAGCCGTCCACGGCTACGCGCTCGACCTTGCCATCCTTGACCTGCTGGATGAAGTCGGAATAGTTGAGGGTCTGCGGCTCGTTAGGGCTGGAGAAGTTGTTCATCACCGTCACGAGGACAGCCGCGATGATCAACCACAGGATCAGATTCTTTGCCATATCGTTCAATTAACTACCCTCTGAAGCAAGCTCCGCTACTGGCGCGCGCTTCGCATGATATTCACCGGCCTAACTTACTACATTACCTACGGCTCTGGCAGGCGCCGTCTGTAACCCTTTGTGAAACATTGACTACTACAATATTCGCTATGCTGGATCTGTAAAGCGATACAAAAAAACCTATCACCCTATTAGAAACGTTCGACGCTCTCGGAACCTTCGAGTCCACGGAAGCCACGCCCCAGCAAGTACTGCTCGCGGGACCTGTCACGCGATGACAAAGGCTTGCGCATCTGTACCTTGTCAAACAGCTTGCGGATGTCCTTGTGGTACTCATCGAAGCCTTCACCCTGGAAGACCTTGATCAAAAAATCGCCGCCGGGCCGTAAAACCCGACCGGCGAGATCCAGGGCCAACTCGCAGAGGAACATCGCCCGCGGCATATCCACAGCTGCTAATCCACTCATATTGGGGGCCATATCGGAAATCACAAGGTCCACCTGCGTATTTCCGACCGCATCGAGGATCTGAGCCAGCACCGCATCCTCGGTAAAGTCGCCCTGAATGAAGGTCACATCGGGGATGCTGTCCATTTCCAGGATGTCGGATGCGATCAAACGACCCTGGCCACCAATCAGACGACTGGTCACTTGCGACCAGCCACCCGGCGCTGCGCCGAGGTCGATTACGGTCATGCCTGGACGGATCAGGCGATCCTTTTCCTGGATTTCCAGCAATTTGTAGCTGGCACGCGAACGATACCCGTCTTTTTGCGCCATTTTGACGTACGGGTCGTTGAAATGCTCTTTCAGCCAGTTAAGGCTAGTCTTGGAACGGGCCACGGGCCACCTCAAAAAATAAACGAGTCGCGATTAACTGGGCGGTCCCGGACTCGCTCGGGTAAACTGGCCGCCGCTTTTTACAAGATCAGACGCAGGGGTCAGATTATGCCGCTCACTCAAGAGCAGAAGAAACAGTACAAATCCATTGGCCACCATCTGAAACCAGTTTTGACTGTGGCTGACAACGGTTTGACTGAAGGTGTTTTAGCCGAACTGGAACGCGCATTGGGCGATCATGAGCTGATCAAGATCAAACTCAGTATCCTCGACCGCGAATCGCGCTTGGCAGCCATTGCAGAACTGTGCAAGGCCGGCAAGGCGGATCTGGTACAAGTCATCGGCAAGATGGCACTGATTTACCGGAAGAACTTCAGCGTAAACAAGCAGCTGTCGAACGTCCATCGCTTCAAGTGATGATACGGGTCAAGGGTGTGCTTCGCGCACCCTGCCACCCCATCCCGGCACCGGCTGCAATACCAGCAGCAGCCCGGAAAACCCCAGCACGAGATAGCTGAACAACAACCAATGCTGCGCATCCGGCCAGTCGATTCGCACGACGAAGTACATCGCACTCGCGCACAGCGCCATCAGCAGCAGTTGCCCGCGAATATCGCGCCATAGACTGATAAGGCCCTTGGCCTGAACCAGCACCAAAACCTGAAAAGTAATGCACGCCGCTGAAAACCCGACCAGCAGCGCACTCAGCATGCTTGAAATTTCTTCGATCAGCAGCGGTGCCAGGCCAATCCGACCCAGCACCGGCAGCAGACCGATGTGCAACAACCACAGGCCGCCAACCCATAACATCTGAGTCAGCTGCCAAAGCATGGCGCCCGCACGAAGCAGGCGCTTGCCTTCAGATATGGCGGACTTCGACAATCTCGTACTCGATAACGCCGCTAGGCGTTTTGACCGCCACCACATCACCCTCTTCCTTGGCAATCAAGGCGCGAGCAAGTGGCGAACTGACGGAAATCTTGCCGAGTTTGAAGTCAGCCTCATCCTCGCCCACGATGTGGTAGGTGACGCTTTCATCCGTTTCGACGTTGGCGATCTCGACTGTAGTGCCGAAAATCACTTTGCCGGTGCGAGGAATGGTCGTGACATCGATGATCACCGCATTCTGCATGCGGCCTTCGATGTCGCGGATCCGCGCCTCGACCATACCCTGCTGCTCGCGAGCAGCGTGGTATTCGGCGTTTTCCTTCAAGTCACCCAACTCGCGGGCCGTACCGATGTCCTGGCTGAGCTTCGGACGGACGACCTTGGTCAGGTGAGCGTGTTCTTCTTCCAAGGCTTTCGCGCCCTGAACGGTCATTGGGTATTTGATCATGCCTTCAATCCTGCATGTAGATCCTGCAAGCGACGTACGGTTTTTTCCGGACCGAACTTGAGCGCTTCACAGATAGCTTCGCCAGCAGCAATGGTGGTAGTGCAGTAGATCTTGTGCTGCAAGGCATTACGACGAATGGAATACGAATCAGCGATCGACTGACGACCTTCAGTGGTATTGATGATCAGCGTGACTTCGTCATTCTTGATCATGTCGACCACGTGCGGACGACCTTCGGTCACTTTGTTCACACGGCGCACTTTCAGACCTGCTGCTTCGATCAGCTTGGCAGTGCCGGCAGTGGCGACCACTTCGAAGCCCAAGTTGATCAAATCACGGGCTACGCCTGCAACCAGTGGCTTGTCATCGTCACGCACGCTGATGAAGGCAGTACCGCCGGTCGGCAGCACTTCGCTGGCACCCATCTGGGCTTTGGCAAAGGCCTCGCCGAAGGTGTCGCCCACACCCATTACTTCACCGGTGGACTTCATCTCTGGGCCGAGGATCGGGTCAACGCCAGGGAATTTGGCGAATGGGAACACCGCCTCTTTCACACTGTAGAAGTTAGGAATGATTTCTTTGGTGAAACCGATTTCCTTCAGGGTTTTACCGGCCATCACGCGAGCCGCGATCATTGCCAGGGAAACACCGATGCACTTGGACACGAACGGTACGGTACGGGAAGCACGCGGGTTGACTTCGATGACGTAGATGTCTTCGCCTTGCAGCGCCAACTGAACGTTCATCAGGCCGACCACGCCCAGTTCCAGGGCCATTTTCTTGACCTGTTCACGCATCTCGTCCTGGATATGTGCAGGCAGCGAGTACGGCGGCAGCGAGCACGCGGAGTCACCGGAGTGAACGCCCGCCTGTTCGATGTGCTGCATGATCGCGCCGATCACCACGTCGGTGCCGTCGCAAACCGCATCCACGTCCATTTCGATGGCGCAGTTGAGGAAGTGGTCCAGCAGCACCGGGCTGTCGTTGGACACTTGAACCGCTTCACGCAGGTAGCGCTTGAGTTCGTCTTCTTCGTAGACGATTTCCATCGCCCGACCGCCCAATACGTAGGACGGACGCACTACCAGCGGGTAACCGATCTTGCTGGCAGCGCGAATCGCTTCGTCTTCGCTGCGCACGGTGGCGTTCGGCGGCTGACGCAGGTTCAGACGTTCAACCATTTGCTGGAAGCGCTCACGGTCTTCAGCGCGGTCGATGGCATCAGGGCTGGTGCCGATGATCGGCACACCCGCGGCTTCCAGAGCACGCGCCAGTTTCAGCGGAGTTTGGCCGCCGTACTGAACGATCACGCCTTTTGGCTTCTCGACGCGAACAATTTCCAGCACGTCTTCCAGGGTCACTGGCTCGAAGTACAGACGATCGGAGGTGTCGTAGTCGGTGGAAACGGTTTCCGGGTTGCAGTTGACCATGATGGTCTCGTACCCGTCTTCGCGCAGCGCCAGTGCCGCGTGCACGCAGCAGTAGTCGAACTCGATGCCCTGGCCGATACGGTTAGGACCGCCACCCAGAATCATGATCTTGTCGCGACCCGACGGCGCGGCTTCACACTCTTCCTCGTAGGTCGAGTAGAGGTAAGCGGTATCAGTGGCGAACTCGGCCGCGCAGGTGTCGACGCGCTTGTAGACCGGGAACACTTCCAGTTTGTGACGGTGAGTACGCAGGCTCTTCTCGGTCACACCCAGCAGCTTGGCCAGACGCTGATCGGAGAAACCCTTGCGCTTGAGACGGTACATCATGTCGCGGTCAATGCTGGACATGCCCAGGGTCTTGACCTTCTCTTCGTCCTTGATCAGATCTTCGATCTGCACCAGGAACCAGGGATCGATCATGTTCATGCCGAAGATGTCTTCGACACTCATACCGGCACGGAAAGCGTCAGCCACGTACCAGATACGCTCGGCACCCGGCACGGTCAGTTCGCGCTTGAGCACGCTCATGCTTTCCGGATTGCTCAGGTCGAGCTTCTCGTCCAGACCGCAAACGCCTACTTCCAGACCGCGCAGAGCTTTCTGCAGGGATTCCTGGAAGGTCCGGCCGATGGCCATGACTTCACCGACCGACTTCATTTGAGTGGTCAGGCGGGCGTCGGCTTTCGGGAACTTTTCGAAGGCGAAGCGTGGCAGCTTGGTCACGACGTAGTCGATGGACGGCTCGAAGGACGCAGGAGTAGCGCCGCCGGTGATTTCGTTCTGCAGCTCGTCCAGGGTGTAGCCGATCGCCAGCTTGGCAGCGATACGCGCAATCGGGAAACCAGTGGCTTTCGAGGCCAGCGCCGAAGAGCGGGATACACGCGGGTTCATCTCGATCACGACCATACGGCCAGTGTCCGGGCAGATGCCGAACTGAACGTTGGAGCCGCCGGTTTCAACGCCGATCTCACGCAGTACCGCCAACGAGGCGTTACGCATGATCTGGTATTCCTTGTCCGTCAGGGTTTGTGCCGGAGCAACGGTGATCGAGTCACCGGTGTGCACGCCCATTGGGTCAAAGTTTTCGATCGAGCAAACGATGATGCAGTTGTCCTTCTTATCGCGGACAACCTCCATCTCGTACTCTTTCCAGCCGATCAGCGATTCGTCGATCAGCAGCTCTTTGGTCGGCGACAGGTCCAGACCGCGGGCACAGATCTCTTCGAACTCTTCACGGTTGTAAGCAATACCGCCACCGGTGCCGCCCATGGTGAAGGATGGACGAATGATGCACGGGAAGCCCAGCTTTTCGAGGACCGCGTTGGCCTCTTCCATGCTGTGAGCGATACCGGAGCGCGGGCAATCCAGGCCGATGGACTTCATCGCCTTGTCGAAGCGCGAACGGTCTTCAGCCTTGTCAATGGTGTCGGCGTTAGCACCGATCATTTCAACGCCGAACTTCTCCAGAACGCCTTCACGCTCCAGATCCAGTGCGCAGTTCAGAGCTGTCTGACCGCCCATGGTTGGCAACAGTGCGTCTGGACGCTCTTTTTCGATGATCTTGGCAACGGTCTGCCACTTGATCGGCTCGATGTAGGTCGCGTCGGCCATGTCCGGATCGGTCATGATGGTGGCCGGGTTGGAGTTCACCAGGATGACGCGGTAACCCTCTTCGCGCAGGGCTTTGCAGGCCTGGGCGCCAGAGTAGTCGAATTCGCAAGCCTGGCCGATCACGATCGGGCCAGCGCCGAGAATCAGGATGCTTTTAATGTCTGTACGTTTTGGCATGGGTAGTCACTCAAATCCGCAGGTCCGACGGCAATCCCCAAGGAGAAGCCGTCTTGATCAATCTCTGAAGTCCTTCAGGGGCCGCCGGGTTACCGGGGCCACCCTCGGTGACTTCTCGCTACATGCTCAAGGCCAGCGGTTAGCGTCGCTTGACCATCTCGTTGATGAAGCGATCGAACAGCGGCGCCACATCGTTCGGACCAGGACTGGCTTCAGGGTGACCCTGGAAGCTGAACGCGCTCTTGTCAGTACGCTCGATGCCTTGCAGGGTGCCGTCGAACAGCGATTTGTGGATCGCGCGAACGTTGCCTGGCAGGGTCGTTTCGTCTACCGCAAAACCGTGGTTCTGACTGGTGATCATGACGACGCCGGTGTCCAGATCCTGAACCGGGTGGTTGGCACCGTGGTGGCCGTGACCCATTTTCAGGGTCTTGGCGCCAGAGGCCAGGGCCAGCAGCTGGTGACCGAGGCAGATGCCGAACACCGGAATCTCGGTTTCGAGGATGTCCTTGATCGCCTGGATCGCGTAGTCGCAAGGCTCCGGGTCACCCGGGCCGTTGGACAGGAACACGCCGTCCGGCTTGAGTGCCAGGACTTCGCTGGCCGGAGTTTGTGCCGGCACCACGGTCACGCGGCAGCCGCGCTCGACCAGCATGCGCAGGATGTTCAGCTTGACGCCGTAGTCGTAAGCCACCACGTGATGCGGCAGTTCGCAGGCTTCGATTGTCGCGTGACTGTCGGTTTTCAGATCCCAGACAGTCGAGCGCCATTCGTAGCTTTCTTTGGTGCTGACGACTTTCGCCAGATCCATGCCCTTCAGGCCCGGGAAGCCGCGCGCCGCTGCAATCGCAGCCTCGTCGGAAATGTTGTCGCCAGCCATGATGCAGCCGTTCTGCGCACCTTTTTCACGCAGGATGCGTGTCAGGCGGCGGGTGTCGATACCGGCGATTGCCACAACGTTGTTGGCTTTCAGGTAATCGGACAGGGACATCGTGTTACGCCAGTTGCTCGCAACCAGTGGCAGGTCACGAATCACCAGACCAGCAGACCAGACGCGGTCAGACTCGGCGTCCTCCGGCGTGGTACCGGTGTTGCCGATGTGCGGGTAAGTCAGGGTAACGATCTGTTGGGCGTAGGAAGGATCGGTAAGGATTTCCTGATAGCCGGTCATGGCGGTGTTGAACACCACCTCACCAACGGTTTGACC
>NZ_JBIUVW010000076.1:0-11038 GCF_044743155.1 Pseudomonas sp. NPDC087697
CAAGTCGTTAAAGCTGCGGAGGGCAAATAATGAGCGTCCTGATCAATAAAGACACCAAAGTTATCTGCCAGGGTATTACCGGTTCGCAAGGTAGTGTCCACACCCAGCAAGCTCTCGAGTACGGCACCAAGATGGTTGGCGGCGTAACTCCAGGCAAAGGCGGCACCGAGCACCTGGGTCTGCCAGTGTTCAACACCGTGAAAGACGCTGTAGCAGCCACTGGCGCCACCGCCAGCGTGATCTACGTTCCAGCTCCTTTCTGCAAGGACTCGATCCTTGAAGCAGCGTTCGGCGGCATCAAGCTGATCGTTTGCATCACTGAAGGCATTCCTACCCTGGACATGCTGGACGCCAAGGTCAAGTGCGACGAACTGGGCGTGATCCTGATCGGCCCTAACTGCCCTGGCGTGATCACTCCAGGCGAATGCAAGATCGGCATCATGCCAGGTCACATTCACTTGCCAGGCAAGGTCGGTATCGTTTCGCGTTCCGGCACCCTGACCTACGAAGCTGTCAAGCAGACTACTGACGCCGGTTTCGGTCAGTCGACTTGCGTCGGCATCGGTGGTGACCCGATCCCGGGTTCGAACTTCATCGACATCCTGAAACTGTTCCAGGAAGATCCGAAGACCGAAGCGATCGTGATGATCGGTGAGATCGGCGGTTCGGCTGAAGAAGAAGCGGCTGCCTACATCAAGGCACACGTGACCAAGCCGGTTGTTTCCTACATCGCTGGTGTGACTGCCCCTGCGGGCAAGCGCATGGGCCATGCTGGCGCAATCATCTCTGGCGGCAAAGGCACTGCAGACGAGAAGTTTGCTGCCCTGGAAGACGCAGGCGTTAAAACCGTGCGTTCGCTGGCAGATATCGGCAAGGCTCTGTCCGAGCTGACTGGCTGGGCGATGAAGTAAGCCTCGCGCTTAGCTGACGCTCCACCAAACAAAGGCCACCTTCGGGTGGCCTTTGTCGTTTCTCAAGATCAAAAGATCGCAGCCTGCGGCAGCTCCTACATGTGTTCGGCGTTTCTCTGTAGGAGCTGCCGAAGGCTGCGATCTTTTGATCTTTTAATATGTAAACACGACATGAAAAATGTCGCGTATCGGATAGTTCGCCCTGTAACAGTGCGTTTGTCAGACAAATTCGTTACGCTAGCCGCCATTTTGCGTTTGCTGCCCACAAGGACGCTGCGCGCTAAACGGGTCAGTCCTATACGGACCGACAGCATTTCCCTCACCCATAAGGGAAATCCCTCTCTAAATTCCGATTCAGTAGTGTGGTATTTCCTTAATGAAAGTGTTGAAAGGCCAGGACATCCTGGCACTTGGCTTTATGACGTTTGCCCTGTTCGTCGGGGCTGGCAACATCATCTTCCCGCCTATCGTCGGTTTGCAGTCCGGGCCTAATGTCTGGATGGCGGCGCTGGGCTTTCTGATCACCGCAGTCGGTCTGCCGGTGATCACCGTCGTCGCGCTGGCCAAGGTCGGTGGCGCCATGGACGCATTGAGCAGCCCGATCGGTAAAATCGCCGGTGGCGTACTGGCGGCCGCGTGCTACCTCGCTGTTGGCCCGCTGTTCGCCACCCCGCGTACCGCGACCGTGTCTTTCGAAGTGGGCCTGGCGCCGCTGACTGGCGAAAGCCCGCTGGCGCTGTTCCTCTACAGCTCGGTGTACTTCCTGCTGGTGTTCTTCATTTCGCTGTATCCAGGTCGTCTGCTGGACACCGTTGGCCGTTTCCTCGCGCCACTGAAGATCATTGCACTGGCCGTGCTCGGCATCGCCGCGTTCGCCTTGCCGGCGGGCGACATCGGCACCGCGACGCCTGAGTACGTCGCGGCACCGTTCTCCCAGGGTTTCATCAATGGTTACCTGACCATGGATACCCTTGGCGCACTGGTGTTCGGCATTGTTATCGTCAACGCCATTCGTTCTCGCGGCGTCGAGTCTCCAGCCTTGATCACTCGTTACGCGATCACTGCCGGGCTGATTGCCGGCGTCGGCCTGGCGCTGGTGTATGTGAGTCTGTTCCGCCTGGGTTCGGGCAGCCATGAAGTGGCCGTCGGCGCTACCAACGGCGCAGCGGTATTGCACGCTTATGTGCAACACACTTTCGGTTCCCTGGGCAGCGGTTTCCTTGCGGTGCTTATCTCGTTGGCCTGCCTGGTGACGGCAGTCGGTCTGACTTGCGCTTGCGCCGAGTACTTCAGTCGCGTGCTGCCACTGTCTTACAAGACGCTGGTGATCATCCTGGCCGCGTTCTCGCTGCTGGTGTCCAACCTGGGCCTGACCAAGCTGATCGCGTTCTCTATCCCGGTACTGACCGCGATCTACCCGCCATGTATCGTCCTGGTCGCGCTGAGCTTCTGCAAAGACTTCTGGCTTGAGCAGGGCCGCATCGTTGGCCCGGTGATGCTGGTGTCGTTCCTGTTCGGCATGATCGACGCGCTCAAGGGCGCGGGTCTGGCGGACTGGATGCCAACTCAGTTGGCGCACTTGCCGCTGGCTGAGCAAGGTCTGGCGTGGCTGGTACCTTGTGTCTTTACCCTGGTTGTCGCATTCGCCTGCGACCGTTTGCTGGGCAAGCGCAGCGAAGCCCTGGCTTAACGCTTCAAGGCCTGCCACAAGCGGGTCTTGCGCAAAAATAAAAATGCCCCGTATCAATCGATACGGGGCATTTTTTATGGGCGCGGTGCAGTGTCTTTTTCCTTGCACTAACGTCGAAGCAGTACCTGTAGGAGCAAGGCTTGCCCGCGATGGCAGTGTGTCAGTCGACAACTCTGTCGGATGTTATGCCCTCATCGCGGGCAAGCCTTGCTCCTACAGGTTTCAACCTTGTCAACGTCTAACAGGGATATGCATGTCGTTCATCCACACCAACCTGATCCACATTCTTGCCGCGCTCTGGTTTGTTATCTGCTGGGGCGGTTACACCCGTTACGCCATCTGGAAGGGCCGTGATACCGCGTGCCTGGCCAGTGTGCTGCACCTTTACCGCGAAGACTGGATGCGCCGCATGCTGCTGCGTGACAACCGCATCGCTGACGCCAGTGTGGTGGGCAACCTGGAGCGTAACGCCTCGTTCTTCGCCTCGAGTACCTTGATCATCCTCGCCGGTATTCTCACGGTGCTGGGCTCCTCTGAGCGGGCGTTGTCATTGCTGGCGGATATTCCGATGGTTCAACAGGCCTCCCAAGGCATGTCGGAGATCAAGTTGCTGTGTCTGGCGCTGGTGTTTGTCTATGCCTTCTTTACCTTCAGTTGGTGCATGCGCCAATACAACTTCGCGGCAATCCTGATTGGCTCGGCGCCCATGATCGGCGAGCGCCAAGTTTCCGAGCAGGAGCGCAAGGCCTTCGCTTCGCGCGCAGCGCGGGTGATTTCGATGGCGGCCAACCAGTTCAACTTCGGTCTGCGTTCTTATTACTTCGGCATGACCATGCTCGCCTGGTTCGTCAGCCCATGGCTGTTCATGTTGATGAGCGCCGGTGTGGTGCTGGTGTTGTATCGCCGGGAGTTTCATTCCGACGTGCTCGACGTAATGGTCTATACCCCTACGGAGGCGCCATTGCCTGAAGCGATCAAGGAGATGAGCTGATGAGTATCCCGTTCTGGTGCGTGTTTATCAGTGCCGTGCTGATTTACGTCGCCCGAATGCCGGTGGCCAAGGCCATGAAAGAGCAGGGCGGTTACAACAATCACCTGCCACGCGCGCAGCAAGCACAGCTCACAGGCTTTGGCGCTCGCGCACTGGCCGCGCATCAGAACAGTTTCGAGGCTTTCATGTTGTTTGCGGTCGGGGTGTTGATGGCGCACACCACGCAAACGGCGGGGTGGCTGATCGACTGGCTGGCAATCATCTTTGTGATTGCCCGGGTGATCTACTTGCTGTGTTATTGGGCAGACTTGGCCTGGCAACGAAGTCTGGTGTGGTTTGTCAGCTTGGTCTGTTCGTTTTTGCTGATGCTTAGTCCGACCTTGCGCACGGTGTTGCTCTAACGCGTTAGAGGCGAACACAATAAAGCCCGCACTTGGCGGGCTTTATTTTTACAGCACTAAAACCGATTAGTTGGTTTTAGGAGCGGCCTGTTCAGCAGCTGCTTTAGTCGAATCAGCCTGAGCTTTGGCAGCATCGGCGGCTTCTTTGGCAGCGTCGTTCACTTTATCCTGAGCTTCACTCATTTTTTGCTGGGCTTGTGCAGCCGGTTGGGTGGCTTCTTGAGCTTTGTCCTCGGGTTTTTTACCGCAGGCAGCGATGCCGAGGGAAGCGGTCAACATCAAGGCAATAGCTAAAGTCTTACGCATGGGGTGTTTCTCCTGGTGGAAAGTATCTACTTGCCCTTTCGAACGCACCGCCATGGGTTAAGTTCCATGTTTCCTACAGATATATAAGATTTGTCTTGGATGGAACTTTTTCTTAGTCCCTCTACTGCTATGCAACGCCACTAAAAAGAGCCTTTATCGAATGACCGACAACCCCATTTTCGAGCGCGCGACGCGGTTTTTATCGGCGCTGAGGCATTGCCAGGTACTCGGGTTACGCGTGCACAGTGCCAATAATGACGGGCTGACGATCACGTTGCCATACAGCCCGCAGATCGTCGGTAATCCGCAAACCGGTGTGATTCATGGTGGCGCCATCACCTCGTTGATGGACACCGCGTGTGGCATGGCAACGCTGTGCGTTTTGCCTGAGTTCGAGGTTTGCCCGACCCTGGATCTGCGTATCGACTACATGCACCCGGCCGAACCGCATAAAGAGGTGCATGGCTTCGCCCAGTGCTACCGGGTGACGACCGATGTGATTTTCACGCGTGGGTTCGCCTATCAGGACGATCCGCAGCAGCCGATCGCCCATGTGGTCGGGACCTTCATGCGCATGGGCAAGGGCGTCAAAGGCACCAAAGGCTTTGGTGGCGTCATCAGTGGTGGTACGAAATGACTGATAACTTCAAAGAACAATTGCAGCAGGCCCACGAGCGTGGGGATTACGCTTCGTTGCTGCACCTGATTCCCTACGCCAAGCTGATTGGTGTCGAGTGCTCGCGTCTGGGCGATGAGCTGCTTTTTCGTCTACCGGCGAACAAGGACAATATTGGTAATCCTTTGCTGCCAGCGATTCATGGCGGGGTGATTGCAGGCTTCATGGAGTTGGCTGCGGCCCTGCATTTACTGATCTTCACCGGTTCCCCTGGTGTGCCGAAGATCATCGATTTCTCGCTCGATTATCTGCGTGCCGGGCAGTTTCGCGACACCTACGCCAAATGCCAGGTGTACCGTCAGGGGCGGCGGGTCGCCAACGTTGCGATAACCGCGTGGCAGAGCACCCAAACCGAGCCGATTGCCACGGCGCGTGCGCATTTCAAGATTGAAGAGACCCCCAGCCCTTGAAATCCCCGTCATAGCCCCCAACTTTGATGACATCCCGCCGCCACCCCTTCTGGGCGCGGCCACTGCCATCCAATCGGAGTTTGATGACCATGAGCGTGGAAACTCAAAAGGAAACCCTGGGCTTCCAGACCGAGGTGAAGCAACTGCTGCACCTGATGATCCATTCGCTGTATTCCAACAAGGAAATTTTCCTTCGCGAACTGATCTCCAACGCCTCCGACGCTGTCGACAAATTACGTTTCGAAGCCCTGTCCAAGCCTGAGTTGCTGGAAGGTGGCGCCGAACTGAAAATCCGTGTGAGCTTCGACAAGGACGCCAAAACCGTCACCCTCGAAGACAACGGTATCGGCATGAGCCGTGACGATGTCGTGACCCACCTGGGCACCATCGCCAAATCCGGCACTGCCGACTTCATGAAACACCTGTCCGGCGATCAGAAGAAAGATTCGCACCTGATCGGTCAGTTCGGCGTGGGTTTCTACTCTGCATTCATCGTTGCCGATAAAGTTGACGTATTCAGCCGCCGTGCAGGCTGTGCTGCCAGCGAAGGCGTGCACTGGTCGTCCAAGGGCGAAGGCGAATTCGACGTCGCCACCGTCGATAAGGAAGACCGCGGTACGCGCATCGTCCTGCACCTGAAGTCCGCTGAAGACGAGTTCGCCGATGGCTGGCGTCTGCGCAACATCATCAAGAAATACTCCGATCACATCGCTCTGCCGATCGAGCTGCCAAAAGAAGTGGCAGCCGCTGAAGGCGAAGCTCTTGATGGAAAGGCGGGGCCTGAGCAGGAATGGGAAACCGTCAACCGCGCCAGCGCTCTGTGGACCCGTCCGCGTACCGAAGTTAAGGACGAGGAATACCAGGAGTTCTACAAGCACATCGCTCACGATTTCGAGAACCCGCTGAGCTGGAGCCACAACAAGGTCGAAGGCAAGCTGGAGTACAACTCGCTGCTTTATGTGCCGGCTCGTGCTCCGTTCGACCTGTATCAGCGTGAAGCACCACGTGGCCTGAAATTGTACGTGCAGCGTGTGTTCGTCATGGACCAGGCTGAATCGTTCCTGCCGCTGTACCTGCGCTTCATCAAAGGCGTGGTCGATTCCAACGACCTGTCGCTGAACGTGTCGCGGGAAATCCTGCAGAAAGACCCGATCATCGATTCGATGAAGTCGGCGCTGACCAAGCGCGTTCTGGACATGCTGGAAAAACTGGCGAAGAACGAGCCTGAGCAATACAAGGGCTTCTGGAAAAACTTCGGTCAGGTCATGAAAGAAGGCCCGGCTGAAGATTTCGCCAACAAAGAGAAAATCGCCGGCCTACTGCGCTTTGCTTCGACCCAGGGTGAAGAGGGCGAGCAAGTGGTCGCACTGACCGAATACCTGGCTCGTGCCAAGGAAGGTCAGGACAAGATTTACTACCTGACCGGCGAAACGTACGCACAGGTCAAGAACAGCCCGCACCTGGAAGTCTTCCGCAAGAAGGGCATCGAAGTGCTGCTGCTGACCGATCGTATCGACGAGTGGCTGATGAGCTACCTCAACGATTTCGACGGCAAGAGCTTTGTCGACGTGGCACGCGGTGACCTGGATCTGGGCAACCTGGACTCGGCAGAGGACAAGAAAGCCGCAGAAGAAGTCGCCAAGAGCAAAGAAGGCCTGGTTGAGCGGATCAAGACTGCTCTGGGTGAAACCGTCAGCGAAGTGCGGGTTTCCCACCGTCTGACCGATTCCCCGGCGATTCTGGCCATCGGCGAGCAGGACCTGGGCATGCAAATGCGTCAGATCCTGGAAGCCAGCGGTCAGAAGGTTCCGGATTCCAAGCCGATCTTCGAATTCAACCCGGCTCACCCGCTGATCGAAAAACTCGACGGTGAGCAGAGCGAGGAGCGTTTTGGCGACCTGTCGCACATCCTCTTCGATCAGGCGGCCCTGGCTGCCGGTGACAGCTTGAAAGACCCGGCCGCCTATGTGCGCCGTCTGAACAAGCTGCTGGTTGAACTGTCGGTTTAATCGCGTTAAAGAAAAACCCGCTTCGGCGGGTTTTTTCATTCTGGCGTTTCTTTACGGGAGTTAGTCATGAGCCAAGTCACTGTGCGTTCCGTGGTGTATCAGGTTGATGGTCAGTCTTACGAAGGTCGTCTGGCGTTCGATGCCAGCCACGCAGGCCCGCGTCCGGGCTTGCTGATGGCGCCGAACTGGATGGGTGTCAGTGCCGGAGCCGAGAAGATTGCCCAGGAGGTTGCCGCCAAAGGTTATGTAGTGTTGATCGCTGACCTGTATGGGCAGGCGATTCGTCCGCAGAATGGCGACGAGGCGGGCGCGGCGATGATGCCGTTGAAGAATGACCGTGCGTTGCTGCGCAAACGCATGCAGGCGGCATTTGCTGCCTTGCAGAGCCAGAGTGAGGCCGCAGTAGACACCTCGAAACTGGCGACCTTCGGTTTCTGCTTCGGTGGTTGCTGTGCTCTGGAACTGGCCCGTACCGGTGCGCCACTGAAGGCGGCTGTGTCGTTCCATGGCACGTTGGACACACCGAATCCTGCCGATGCGAAAAACATCAAAGGCTCGGTGCTGGTGTTGCACGGTGCTGCCGATCCATTGGTCGCGAAAGAGCAACTACCGGCCTTCGAAGCTGAAATGAACGCTGCGGGTGTGGATTGGCAACTGCTGAGCTACGGCGGCGCGGTACATTCCTTTACCGACCCGCATGCCAATGTGCCGGGCATGATGATGTACGACGCCAAGACCGCCAGGCGGGCCTTTGTGTCGATGCATAACTTGCTGGAAGAAGTGTTCCAGGGCTGAGTGTTGTTTCTAGCCCTGGCACCGTCGGTGTCAGGGCTGACCTCATCGCGAGCAAGCTCGCTCCCACATTAGATATCCAGTGAGCACAGAATGCGTGCACGAATGCGATCCAGTGTGGGAGCGGGCTTGCTCGCGAAAGCGGTGTAACTGACACCGAAGATCTCAGGGTAACTCGATCCGCTCACTTTCGCCCGGCACCGTCGGCCAATCCCTGGCCGCCCAGCGTCTGCGCGCCTCATCGATCACTGCTGGATCGCTGGCGACGAAGTTCCAGTTGATCCGTCGCGGTCCGTCCATGGGCGCGCCGCCGAACAGCATGGCGTGGCAATCGCTTTCGGCGAACAGGTCCATTTCTTCCCCGGCGGGCAGTACCACCAGCGAGTGCGGTTCAATCGGCTCGCCATTGAGTTGGGCGTCACCGTCCAGCACGTAAAGCGCGCGTTCTTCATGTTCAGTGGGGATCAGCAACGTCGTCGCCGTTTTCAGCTCAAGTTCTGCGTACAACGTAGGCGAGAGCACCGGCACCGGTGACTCCAGGCAGAACCCTTTCCCGGCAATCATTCGAATCTTCACACCGAGATTATCGCTGACCGGCAGGCTGGCGGCCGGGTGATGGCTGTAATGGCCGGGACCTTGTTCATGCTCTTTGGGGGATGCCAGCCAGATTTGCAGGCCGTGCATCTTGAAATCGGTATCCAACAGCGCTCTCGGCGTGCGCTCGACGTGAGCAATCGCACTGCCTGCTGTCATCCAGCTGACGTCACCCGGTTTCACGATCTGGTCAGAGCCCAGGCTGTCCTTGTGCTGGAGTTCGCCTTCAAACAAGTAGGTGAGGGTGGACAGGCCGATGTGCGGATGCTGGCGGATGTTCATGCCACGGCCTGCCGGATAGCGGGTTTGGAGCATGTGATCGAAAAACACGAAAGGCCCGACGCTGCGGCATTGGGCCGACGGCAACTGGCGCAGGATCGGTTGGCCTTCGACATCTTCGGTGCGTGGGCGGATCACGAGCGGACTGTTCATGGTGCATTCCAGGCTGTACGAGTGATGCCGTTGAGCATAACCCGCACAGCCTGTGCTTGCCGCTATTGGCTGAAGGCGCCTTCAGACAGGTGAGTCTCGATGGTCACTTCGCTGGTGGTCATCAGCTTGTGGATCGGGCAACGGTCAGCCACGCGGTGCAGCTCTTCACGCTGGGCGTCGGTGAGTACGCCTTTGAGGGTCAGTTTGACATGCAGGGCATATTTGCCTTTCTGCTCCAGGCTGTTGTCGTGTTTGACCTCGACCGTGACTCCGGTCAGCGGGATTTCTTTCTTCTGTGCGTAAAGCTTGAGGGTCAGTGCCTTACAGGCCCCCAGCGCAGCATCGAAGTAATCGTGGGGCTCTGGCGCGGAGCCTTCGCCGCCGAAGGCTTTGGGCGCGTCGGCGAAGAGCTGATGGTCGTCGATCTGGATGCTGTGACGAAAACCTTCGCTGGATTCGGTATTGACGGTAATGGTCATGACAAACCTCATGGGCAGTAGGGATGAGTGCGCGTCAGGAAAAGACCTTGCAGTTATAGAGCATCCAGCGATTCAGGTGTTCCACTGGCTTATCGATCGCCCAATAAAAAACGCCCCGAACCAGTCGGGGCGTTTTTATGTGCAGCGAAAGCAGCGGGGCGTTATTTGCCCTGCCAGCGCTTCAGGACCAGGGTGGCGTTGGTGCCGCCGAAGCCGAAGCTGTTGCTCATCACGGTGTTGATGGTGGCGTCTTCGCGAGTCTTGGTCAGGATTGGCATGTCAGCCACTTCCGGATCCAGTTCTTCGATGTTGGCAGAACCTGCCATGAAGTTGCCTTCCATCATCAGCATGCAGTAGATCGCTTCGTGAACGCCGGCGGCGCCCAGGGAGTGACCCGACAGGCTCTTGGTGGAGCTGATGGCCGGAGCCTTGTCGCCGAAGACTTCACGTACACCTTTCATTTCCGCGACGTCGCCGACCGGAGTCGAAGTGCCGTGGGTGTTCAGGTAGTCGATCGGCGTGTCGACGGTGGACATGGCCATCTGCATGCAGCGGATGGCGCCTTCGCCGCTTGGAGCGACCATGTCGT
This sequence comes from Pseudomonas sp. NPDC087697, assembly GCF_044743155.1. Lineage (NCBI taxonomy): Bacteria > Pseudomonadati > Pseudomonadota > Gammaproteobacteria > Pseudomonadales > Pseudomonadaceae > Pseudomonas > Pseudomonas sp. NPDC087697. The sequence continues at coordinate 10,281 of NZ_JBIUVW010000076.1, forward strand.
AGCCGTCGGACGTCGCGCCGTAGCCGACGATTTCTGCGTAGATCTTCGCGCCACGGGCCAGAGCGTGTTCCAGCTCTTCGACCACGACCATGCCGCCACCGCCGGCGATGACAAAACCGTCACGCTTGGCGTCGTAGGCACGGGAAGCTTTTTCCGGCGTCTCGTTGTACTGGCTGGACAGTGCGCCCATGGCGTCGAACAGGAACGATTGGCTCCAATGCTCTTCTTCACCGCCGCCAGCGAACACGATGTCCTGCTTGCCCATCTGGATCTGTTCCATGGCGGTACCGATGCAGTGAGCACTGGTGGCGCAGGCAGACGCGATGGAGTAGTTCAGGCCCTTGATCTTGAAGGGGGTGGCCAGGCAAGCGGAAACCGTGCTGCTCATGGTCCGCGTAACGCGGTATGGGCCGACGCGCTTGACGCCTTTTTCGCGCAGGATATCCAGCGCTTCCATCTGGTTCAGGGTCGATGCGCCACCGGAACCGGCGATCAGGCCGGTACGCGGGTTGGAAACCTGCTCGTCGGTCAGGCCGGAGTCAGTGATGGCGTCTTTCATGGCCAGGTAGGCGTAAGCCGCCGCGTGGCCGACGAAGCGATAGATCTTGCGATCGATCAACTCTTCGAGTGGCAGGTCAATGGAGCCGGAAACCTGGCTACGCAGACCCATTTCGGCATATTCCGGGTTGAACCGGATGCCAGGGCGACTTGCACGCAGGTTAGCGGAGACGGTCTCGTTGTCATTGCCCAGGCACGAA
>NZ_JBIUVW010000077.1:0-7537 GCF_044743155.1 Pseudomonas sp. NPDC087697
CGCCGGTTCTTCAACGGCGAAGAGCGCAATCCCCACGCAGGCCTGGACTTCGCGGTGCCGGCTGGCACGCCGATCAAGACACCGGCGTCACCCCGCTTCTTCACTGAATTATTCTGCGCGCTTTTAGTGGACACACTAAAGCTGTAGCTTACAGAAAAAGGCTTTTTTGGTCTACCGCCAATGAGCCTTAAAGGCCGGGGAATGCGACAGGACGTCGCTTGGCGGGGTAAATCGGGCTCAAATGCAGCGTTTGAACCCGATTTCGGGTGCATCTTAACGCAAGTCCAGCACGTCTTGCATGTCGTAAAGACCCGGCTCACGACCATCCAGCCACAACGCAGCACGAACGGCACCCTTGGCGAAAGTCATTCGACTCGACGCCTTGTGAGTGATCTCCAGCCGCTCACCCTCACAGGCGAACAGCACCGTATGATCGCCAACCACATCACCACCGCGAACCGTGGCGAAGCCAATGGTTTCGCGCTCGCGAGCACCGGTGTGGCCTTCGCGCCCATAGACCGCAACTTTCTGCAGATCACGATCCAGTGCGCTGGCGATCACCTCGCCCATGCGTAAAGCCGTACCTGAAGGCGCATCGATCTTGTGTCGATGATGCGCCTCGATGATTTCGATATCAGCGTCATCACCCAGCACACGAGCAGCCATATCGAGCAGCTTCAATGACAGGTTCACGCCAACACTGAAATTGGCCGCGAACACGATTGGAATGTCCTTGCCTGCCTCGACCAGCAACTGTTTTTCCGTGGCGCCCAATCCCGTGGTGCCGATCACCATGGCCTTGCCCGCCTTGCGGCAGAACGCCAGGTTTTTCAGCATGACCTCCGGGAGCGTGAAGTCGATCAACACATCGAACTCATCAACCACCGCGTCCAGACCACTGGACAACGGCACACCGATACGCCCCAGCGATGCCAGCTCACCAGCATCAACCCCTATCAGAGTGCTGCCGGGGCGCACGATTGCCGCCGTCAGACCAGTGAGTGGCGCGCGCTGCTGCACCGCTTCGACCAGAATCTTGCCCATGCGCCCGGCAGCGCCCATCACAGCTATACGTCGCATGCCTGACTCCTTACAGATCGCCGAAGAAACGCTTCACGCCTTCGAACCAACCAGTGGTTTTCGGCGAATGGCTGTTGTCGTCCGCCAGGGAACTGCGGAACTCTTCCAGCAACTCGCGCTGACGACGCCCCAGATTGACTGGAGTCTCGACCGCCACACGACACATCAAGTCGCCTGCACCGCCGCCGCGAACCGGCGCGACGCCTTTGCCACGCACCCGGAACTGCTTGCCGGTCTGCGTACCTTCAGGAATCTTCAGCTTGACCCGACCATCAAGAGTCGGAATCTCCAGCTCGCCGCCCAGCGCCGCATCGACAAAGCTGATTGGCACTTCGCAGAACAAATGCTTACCGTCACGCTGGAAGATCGCGTGCTCGCGCACATTGATCACCACGTACAGGTCGCCCGTCGGCCCACCTTGAGTACCCGCCTCGCCTTCGCCAGACAGACGAATACGGTCGCCAGTATCAACGCCAGCCGGCACTTTCACCGACAGGGTCTTGTACTCTTCGACACGACCTTCGCCGTTGCAGGAAGTGCACGGATCGGAAATGATCTTGCCCTGACCATGGCAACGCGGGCAGGTTTGCTGCACCGAGAAGAAGCCTTGCTGCATGCGCACCTGACCGATACCGCCACAGGTCGGGCAGGTGATCGGCGCGGAGCCTTTCTTGGCACCCGAACCATCGCACGGCTTGCAGTTGACCAGTGTCGGAACACGGATATTCACGGTCGTACCGCGCACCGCTTCTTCCAGGTTCAGCTCCAGGGTGTAGCGCAGGTCGCTGCCACGCTGTGCGCCGCCACGAGAACCACCACGACCGCCACCGAAGAAGTCACTGAACACATCACCGAAGATATCGGAGAAGTTCTGACCACCAAAACCGGCACCGCCGCCGCCCATGCTCGGGTCGACACCGGCATGACCATACTGGTCGTACGCCGCGCGTTTGCTGGAATCGGACAGTACTTCGTAGGCCTCGTTGGCCTCTTTGAATTTTTCTTCCGACGCTTTGTCGTCAGGATTACGGTCCGGGTGGTGCTTCATCGCCAAGCGACGGTAGGCCTTTTTCAGGTCCGCTTCGCTCGTGCCACGCTCAACACCCAACACTTCGTAATAGTCACGCTTTGCCATAAGTCTTTGCACTCTTAAGGACGTTCGGCAAACCCCTCCTGAGCTTCGCCAAACTCGTTGAGCCCCAATACAGGCCCGGACCCAACTCACGTCAATTCAACGATCCTGGTCTTTGATTCGATGCGATACCTGTGGATCGGAAAGCAGGAGCATCCCCGTCCGCACCGCCAGCATTCAAGCTTTGTCGCATGCTGTAAAAATTCGTCTACTCCAGACACGCCAACGCGGGAGCAAGCTCCCGCGCGGCGACATCCTACCAGTCACCGCACAAAGGCAGTCAACCGGCCGACCAACAACTTACTTGTGGTCTTTAACTTCTTCGAACTCAGCGTCGACAACGTCATCAGCCTTTTCAGCCTTTTCAGCGTGCGGCGCCGCACCTTCAGCTGGCTGGGCTTGCTCGGCGTACATCTTCTGTGCCACTGGAGCGGAGACTTTCGACAGCTCTTCAACCTTGGCTTCGATGGCAGCCTTGTCATCGCCTTTGATGGCGGCTTCCAGGGCAACCACGGCCGCTTCGATTGCAGTCTTCTCTTCAGCAGTCACTTTTTCGCCAGCATCAGTGACCATTTTGCGCGTCGAGTGAACCAGTGCGTCACCCTGGTTACGGGCAGTGGCCAGCTCTTCGAACTTGCGATCTTCGTCGGCGTTGGTTTCAGCATCGCGAATCATCTGCTGAATTTCTTCCTCGGACAGACCGGAGTTGGCCTTGATCACGATCGACTGAGTCTTGCCAGTAGCCTTGTCTTTGGCGCCTACGTGCAGAATGCCGTTGGCGTCGATGTCGAAGGTCACTTCAATTTGTGGCACGCCACGTGGTGCTGGCGGAATCTCGGCCAGGTCGAACTTACCCAGGGACTTGTTCTGGGCAGCTTGCTTACGCTCGCCTTGCAGCACGTGAATGGTCACTGCGCCCTGGTTGTCATCGGCAGTCGAGAACACTTGCGATTTCTTGGTAGGAATCGTGGTGTTTTTCTCGATCAGCGCAGTCATCACGCCGCCCATGGTTTCGATACCCAGAGTCAGCGGGCTGACGTCGAGCAGCAGAACGTCTTTCACGTCACCGGCCAATACTGCGCCCTGGATAGCAGCACCCATGGCAACGGCTTCGTCCGGGTTAACGTCTTTACGTGCTTCTTTGCCGAAGAACTCGGTCACCAGCTTCTGTACCAGCGGCATACGGGTCTGACCGCCGACCAAGATCACGTCATCGATCTTGCCAACGTCAATACCCGAGTCTTTCAGTGCAATGCGGCAAGGCTCGATGGTGCGTTGAACCAGGTCTTCAACCAACGCTTCCAGCTTGGCGCGGGAGATTTTCACGTTCAAGTGCTTGGGACCGGTCGCGTCTGCAGTGATGTACGGCAGGTTAACGTCGGTCTGCAGGCTCGAAGACAGTTCGATCTTGGCTTTCTCGGCAGCTTCTTTCAGGCGCTGCATGGCCAGCGGGTCACCTTTGAGGTTCATACCGCTTTCTTTCTTGAATTCGTCAACGAGGTAGTCGATCAGACGAATGTCGAAGTCTTCACCGCCGAGGAAGGTGTCACCGTTGGTGGCCAACACTTCGAACTGGTGCTCGCCATCGACTTCGGCGATTTCGATTACCGACACGTCGAAAGTACCACCACCCAAGTCATAAACGATCACGGTGTGATCGCCCTTGGCCTTGTCCATACCGTAAGCCAGAGCGGCTGCGGTTGGTTCGTTGATGATGCGTTTTACGTCCAGACCAGCAATACGGCCGGCGTCTTTGGTCGCCTGACGCTGACTGTCGTTGAAGTAGGCCGGAACGGTGATGACCGCTTCAGTCACGGTCTCGCCGAGGTAGTCTTCGGCGGTTTTCTTCATTTTCTTCAGAATTTCAGCCGAGATCTGTGGCGGCGACATTTTCTGGCCGTTCACTTCAACCCAGGCGTCATTGTTGTCAGCCTTGACGATCTTGTAAGGGACCATCTGGATGTCTTTCTGTACCACTTCTTCATCGAAGCGACGACCGATCAAACGCTTGACCGCGTACAGGGTGTTGTGCGGATTGGTCACTGCCTGACGCTTGGCCGACTGGCCAACCAGAATTTCGCCATCGTTGGCGTATGCGATGATCGACGGCGTGGTGCGCGCGCCTTCAGCGTTTTCGATAACTTTTACGTTGCCGTTTTCAAGAATGGAGACGCAGGAGTTGGTAGTCCCCAGGTCGATACCGATAATTTTGCCCATGTTAACTCTCCCGAAACTTTGGATTTGGTTGCCGCAGTAGTGGTGGCTGACTGCGGTAGCACTTAAACGCTTGACTTCTAAATGGGGGCCTTACGGCGGATTTCAAGCCTGCTCGTCAATCGAAGGCGAAACCGGCGCCGGAGCCTTGCTGACCACGACCATGGCCGGGCGCAGCAGGCGACCGTTGAGCATGTAGCCCTTCTGGAACACCTTCAGCACGCTGTTGGGTTCCATGTCGGCGCTTTCCTGCATGGCCATCGCCTGGTGGTGAGCAGCGTTGAACGGCTCGCCTTCAGGATCGATCGCTTCCAGCTGATAGCGCTTCAGGGTGTCCTGGAACATTTTCAGGGTCAGTTCGATGCCTTCGCGCATAGGGCGAATGCTTTCGTCGTCCGGGTTGGACAGCTCAAGGCCACGCTCCAGGCTGTCGATGATCGGCAGCAGGTCGTTGGCGAACTTCTCCAGCGCGAATTTGTGAGCTTTTTCTACATCCTGCTCGGCGCGACGGCGGACGTTCTGCAGATCGGCAGCAACACGCAAAGCCTGATCCTGCGCCCCAGCCAGTTGCTCTTCGAGCACTTGTACACGAGCCACCAGGTCTTCACCCGATGCTTCGGGAGCCTGATTGGCGTCTAGATTTTGCGTATCCAGCGTCTGTTCGTCAGCCATAGATTTCTCCTTTCAAAATCGTGCGCGAACTCGACTCGCGCTTCTGCCCCGGTATATGGGGTCGCAAATTCAAGGTTCAAGGGCTGCCGGACCGTTGAACACCATTACCCTTACAAAAACAGCTGATTTGACATTCCACCGGGTTTTAAAAAAATACCTTTGCCAAGCAAATCGAGCTAAACACGGGCATTGTCAGCCAGAAACAAAACACTGTATAAATAACCAGATCTAAAGCCTGGGAGCGGCCTCTATGCTGGTGCACCTGTCCGTACATAACTACGCCATCGTTGAACATCTCGATCTGGAACTCGATCGCGGGATGAGCGTGATCACAGGGGAAACCGGCGCCGGTAAGTCGATCATGCTCGACGCCCTGGGCCTGACCCTTGGCGATCGCGCCGACAGTGGCGTGGTCCGTCCAGGCGCGGAAAAGGCCGATATCCTGGCCACGTTCGACCTGGCCGATATCCCGGAAGCCAGTGCCTGGCTAGCCGAGCGAGACCTCGATACTGATGGCCCATGCATCCTGCGCCGGGTAATCACCGCTGAAGGTCGCTCGCGTGGCTACATCAACGGCAGCCCCTGCCCGCTTGGCGACCTCAAAGCCCTCGGCGAACTGCTGATCGATATCCACAGCCAGCATGAACACCAATCACTACTGAAAACCGACACGCACCGTCGGCTGCTCGACGAATACGCCGGTGCCACGGACCTCGCCCGCCAGGTGCAACTTGCCGCCCAGCGCTGGCGCCAGACCCGCCAGGAGCTGGAACGCCTCTCCAACTCCGGCGACGAGCAGCGTGCTCGCCACCAATTGCTCAGCTACCAACTCGAAGAGCTGGAAAACCTCGGCCTCGGCGAGAGTGAGCTGGAGCAACTGGAACAGGAACACAAAAACCTGACCAACGCCGAAACCCTGCTGGGTATTTGCCGACAAGTGGTCGAACAGTGCAGCGAAAGCGATTCCGGCAATGTACTGAACGCCCTGACGGCCAGCCTTAATCGCCTGTCGAGCGTGAACAATTCGGTCGGCGCCCTGGGCGAAGCAACCAACCTGCTGACCAGCGCGCAGATTCAGGTGGAAGAAGCCGTTGGCGAGCTGAACCGTTTTCTAGACCATTTCGATGCCGACCCGGCACGCCTCCAACAGCTCGAAGAACGGCTGGACTCGATCTACACCCTGGCGCGCAAACACCGGATTCAGCCCACCGAAGTCGCGGAGCTTCAGCAAAGACTGCTGGACGAGATCGAAACACTGAATGCCAACGACGAGTCCATCGAACGATTGAGCGAAGAGCTGGGTGCATTCGCCCGGCACTATCAGGAAAAGGCCCGCGAGCTGAGCGATCTGCGCCATCAAGCCTCGACCAGCCTGGCCAATGCCGTCGAACAGGAAATCCAACGCCTGGGCATGCCCGGTGGCCGCTTCACCATTGAGCTGCGCCCCAACACCAGCACCGAACTGTTGCCCAATGGCCTCGAACAGGTGGAACTGCTGGTCAGCGCCAACCCCGGGCAACCACTCAAGGCATTGGCCAAAGTGGCGTCGGGTGGCGAGTTGTCGCGAATCAGCCTGGCCATCCAGGTGATCACTGCGCAAACCTCGCGAGTGCCAACACTGGTGTTCGACGAAGTGGATGTCGGTATTGGCGGCCCGACCGCAGAAATTGTCGGGCAACTCTTGCGCCGCCTCGGGGAGCGCGGACAAGTGCTGACCGTCACGCACTTGCCGCAAGTAGCCTCTCAGGGCCATCAGCATCTATTTGTCCACAAGGTGCGCGGTGACGATGCCACGCACACCGCCGTGTCCAAGCTGAGTAAAAATGAGCGGATTGAAGAAGTAGCGCGAATGCTGGGAGGGATCGACCTGACCAAGGAATCCCTGGCCCATGCGAAGAAGATGGTCGTGACTGCAAAAATTTAAGGTCACCAGAAAGCACGAAGGCGACCCTCGGGTCGCCTTCGTTCGTTTCGCGGACCAGAAATCCGCGCGACATGCTTACTTTTTCTTGCGTACGTACAGCACCAAATTGTGATCCACCAACTCGAAGCCGTGCTTCTCGACGATCGCCTTCTGAAGCTTTTCGATTTCTTCCTCGAAGAATTCGATCACTTCACCGTTCTCCACGTTAACCATATGGTCGTGGTGACCGCCGTCAGCCAGTTCGAAGACCGCATGGCCGCCATCGAAATTGTGACGGACCACAAGACCAGCTGCTTCGAATTGGGTCAGTACACGGTAAACCGTGGCCAGACCGACATCCTCGCCAGCTTCCATCAGCGCCTTGTAAACATCTTCAGCACTCATGTGACGTTGCTCTGCGGAATCGAGCATTTGCAGAATTTTGACCCGTGGCAGGGTCACTTTAAGGCCGGCTTTGCGTAGTTCGCTATTTTCAACCATGGTCAGCTTTCTCGCGATGCTGCTTCGCAGCTTCT
>NZ_JBIUVW010000078.1:0-7509 GCF_044743155.1 Pseudomonas sp. NPDC087697
GAGTGATATCCAGCTCGGCGACCAATTCACCGGTGCCGGACGTGCCACCCGCGTCGCGGATCTGCGTGCGGCGATCCACCATCAGCATGGTCGGGGCGGGCAGTTGCGCGTTACCAGGGCCGAACAGCTCACCGCGACTGCAGCGCAGCAGGTCTTCCCGGGTAAAGGCGTTTTGTTTGGTCATGCGAGCTCCTCAATAATCCCATGCGGCAGGTGGGGCAAATCTTCCCGGCCGATCGAAGCATTCATGCTTCGAATTGGCAGCCTACTCATAGACTATTGCGTTGTGGTGAAAGTCACAGCACAAGGGACATGAATGTACACTTGTGCACTGAAATTATTTTTCAAGCCCAATTTCGAGCTGTCAAGGTGCCTAAGACTGCCGCACTTTCGCCTTTCACGCCAGTCGCAGATGGGCACTACTGTACCCAACGCTGCAGAATTTGCTGCAGATCAGTGCGTTTGAAAGGCTTGGCCAGATAATCATTCATCCCCGCTGACAGGCACGCCTCGCGATCACCCTGCAAAGCGTTGGCTGTCAGGGCGATAATCGGTAGATCGGTGCAGCCGGGCAGTTGGCGGATCTGCCGGGTGGCTTCGTAACCGTCGATGACCGGCAGCCGGCAATCCATCAGAATCGCCTCGAAAATCAGGCTCTCGGCACTGCGTACCGCCTGCGCGCCGTCGGTGGCGACGCTGACAGTAAAGCCCAGGCTGCGCAGCATTGCTTCGATGACGGTCCGATTCACCGGATTATCTTCCACCAGCAGCACATTGCGCCCTTCGCCGTGGTCGTTGCCGGCCAGCGTACGCGGTGCCAGGGCCGGCGGCGTCTGCCTGGAGAGTGCCAGCGGAATTTCAAGGGTAAACACCGAGCCTCGGCCTTCCTCGCTCTGGGCGCGCAGTGTGCCGCCCATCCGTTCGGCCAGCGTGCGGGCAATCGGCAGGCCCAGGCCGGTGCCGCCGTAGCGCCGGGAGATCGAGCTGTCGGCCTGCTGGAACGCGTTGAACATCAGCTCCAGGCGTTCGGCCGAAATGCCAATCCCGCTGTCGCGCACGGTGCAGGTGAACCACAGCAGTTCGTGGTCCAGCGATTGCCACTGCGCCTCGATCGTCACCCGGCCTTTTTCGGTGAATTTCAGGGCATTGCCGATCAGGTTGACCAGAATTTGCCGGATCCGTGTCGGATCGCCCTGGACTTGCAGGGCCTGCATGCCGTCGGGGATTTGCAGTTCCAGGCTCAGACCCCGTTGCAGCGCACTGTGCTGGAAAGCCTGGGCGCAGCTATTGATCAGCTCGGCTAGGTTGAACGGGATGTGCTCCAGTTCCAGCGCCGAGCGTTCGATGCGCGAGAAGTCGAGAATGTCGTTGATGACCTTGAGTAAATGTTCGGTGGACTCCGATGCCAGCGCGGCGTACTCGATCTGTTCTTCGGTCATGTCGGTGGTTTCGAGCAGTTGCAGCATGCCCAGTACGCCATTCATCGGCGTGCGCAGCTCGTGGCTCATCATCGCCAGGAAGTCGGACTTGGCGCTGTTGGCCTTTTCTGCTTCTTCGCGGGTCTGGATCAGTTGCGCCATGGCCTGATGCTGCTCGCGGCTGGCGAGCTCAAGGCCATCGGCGAGGTTGTTGATGTGGCGCGACAGGTTACCCAGTTCGGCATCATCGACGATCGGCAGCGGCGTTTTGTAGTCGCCTTGCTGAATCGCCTTGACCGCATTGCCCATGGCGCTGATGGGCTCTGACAGGCTGGCGGCCAGGCGTCGGGCCAGCAGAAAGGTAAAGAGCAGGGCGAACAGTGCGAGGATCGCAGCCTTGAGCAGGATTTCCTGTTGTCTCTGGCTGAAGGCATCATTGGACATGCCGACGACTACCCGCCCCAGATAGTCTTCGGAGGGGCCAATGGCCGGTGGCGACCCCTGCAGGAAATCGTCGTTGAGCTTGATCCGTTGCAAGCGCACCGGTGCTTGAAACACTTCGACCTGTTGCGAGCGCTGGCGGCTTTCCGAGGGCTGCTCGACGTGTACCAAAACCTTGTTGGCGTTGTCCTGTACCTCCAGAAAGCGCACATGCGGCGTTGTCAGCGACGCCTTCATCAGGCTTTCGAGCACCTCATTGTTACCGGATATCACGCCGTACTCGGTGGCCGGGGCGAGTTGATTGGCGATCAGTTGGCCAGTGTGGTTGAGCTCCTGGCGCAAATCCTGGATTCGCACGACGGTAAAGAAACTGATCAGCAGCAAGGTCAGCAGCAGGGCCGGGCCGAGGCTGATGATCTGGGTGCGGGTATTGATGCCCCAATGGCGACGGAAGGTCATGGGCGGTTTTCTCCTTCGGCCAACTGTGTCGCAACAGCCGCGGGGTCAATCTGTTCGATGCCTAAGGAACGAGCGACTTGTGGGTTACTTAACACCTTGAAGCGCTGCGGATAGAGGTCGCGTGGCCAAGTGTCCGGTGAGCGGTCAAGCAAATCATCAAGGATGGCCAGCCAATCGCTTTGATCGCTGTAGCTGCTGGCCAGGCTGCCGGCCTTGACGAAGCCCGCATTGGGACCGATCAACGCGAGCTGTCGGCCATAACTGCTGAGCAGCAGATTCTTGGCGGTTTTCGGGTTGTACAGGTCGGGGTCATCGAGCCCCAGCAATACGTCGCTGTTCTTCAACAGGGTTTGCAGAGGCCGGCTGTCATTGGTGTTGTCCCAACGTTCGGCGACGATCTCCAGCCCCAGTCGGTGCGCGGCGTAGTGCAGTTCCTTGAGCAGAAATTCGCTGTTCACTCCGTACAGCACGCCGACTCGTCGCGCTTGCGGCAACAGGGCCTGGGTCAGGCGAAGTTGGCGGCTCAGCGGTGGATCACTCCACAACAGACTCAGGTGCAGGGGCAGGGCGTTACCCAAGCGCTGATTGGCTTGCAGGCGACTGATGCGCAGCACCAGCGTCGCCGGCCCCTGCTTGTCTTGCATGCGCCAGTCCAGGCTCGGCAGGTCGAGCAGGATCAGTCGGGTTGCGCTGGGTAGCCGGGACGGCGCGGGAAGTTCGGCAAGGCGTGTGAAACGCACCGTGTCTTTGGGCCGCTGCTTGGCCAGCGCGCGAGTAAAGGCTTGCACGCCGGGGCTGTCGTCGGCGCCGGTCAGCAATACATCGGCAGCGCGCACGGGCAGGCTGCTCAGACAGACAAGCAATAGTCCCCAAATCCAAGGCCGGCGGCTTCGGGGAGATAGGGTGCGAGTCTGGCTGTGGCGCATGTCAGAACTCTAACTCGGCGCTGAAATAGAGCACGTGGCGCGAGTCATAGTTGTTGTCAATGAAGGTGGTCGGCTGGTTGTCGAGGCGTTGTTGAAGGATACCGGCCAGTTCGAGGTTGGCCTTGCCCAGCGCAATACGTTTGGCGATGCGCGTGTCGACACGTTCGAAGCGGTAGCCATTGAGTGCGTCGTCACCATAGTAGAACAGCGCACTGTTCCAGCCATCGCCCCAATCGCGCAGCCAACCGGCCGAGCCGCTGTTGCGTGCGCTGAATTGTTCATCCAGAGGGTTACTGGCCTTGGCATCGACATAGGCGTAGGTCAGACGCAGCCGGTCGGCGGCGCTGACGCGCCAGTCAAGCTGGGTTTCCGTGCCGCTGAAGCGTGAGGAGTTGGCGTTGCTGGCAATGTACTGATTGTTGCGCAGCGGCTCGCTGATCATGTCGGTGATTTCGTCGTAGAAGAGTTTCACGTCGACGTTCAGCCCAAAGTCAGCGAAGAAGCCGTTATACCCCAGTTCCCGCGAGCGCATGTGTTCTTGATCGAGGTTGCCGGGGCCACGGGTCTTGACGAAGTAACGGGCACTGGACTGACCGTAGGCACCGGGCCTGAGGTTGGTCACCTGATAGCTCCAGTTGACGTTGTTTTCGAACATGTCGGGTGAGCGGATGGCCTCCGAATACACCGCCCGCAGACCGTGGCGCGGGTTGATCAGGTAATTGATCGCCACCCGTGGGGTGAGCGAGTCGCCGACCAATTGGGTTTTTTCGTACATCGCACCGCCTTGCAACAACCAGTGCTCGGTGGCACGCCACTCCAGTTGGCCGAACAACCGCCAGATGGAGTCGTCGAGGGTGCCATTGAAGTACGTCTCGGAATCGGCCCGGTCATATCGATAGTTCATACCACTGACTAGCCGCAGACTGTCGGACAGGCTCAGGGTGTCCTGCAGTTCAAGGTCGTAGCGCGACTCTCGGGTGCTCTGGTCGATGTCACCGCAGACCGTGCGTTTGGCGCCACCCCTCCATTGATCGAGCACCTGATTGGCCAGAGCCTGCTCGGCGGGTGTGCCGCGCGGTGCGCCTGTGCCGGTAAAGCTTTCCATGTGTCGCGCCAGTCGCTCGGCATAGTTGGGGTTGAGCTGCCAGAGTTCGGTGAGTTCAGGGCTGAAGGACACTTCGGCGTCGCAGGCGCGCCAGACCTGCTGACGATCCCAATGCTGCGCCGAGCCCTGGACGTAGAGGCTGTGATCCGGGTTGAGCTCCAGGTTCCAGCGCAACGAACCGGCGTAATCTTTGGCGATCACGTCAGAGTTGTCACCCGCCGAGGTAATCCCGGAAAACACCGGGCGGTAGGTATACGGCCGCTGGTTGGTGCCGTCTTTGGCATTCAGTTGCCAATCGATGCTTTGCTGTTCGTTGAGCATCTGGCTGACGGCCAGGTTGAAGCGGTTCAAGCGACGACTGTCGCGGTAATCCGCACCCTGGCGATCCGAGTCGAAACCGTCGTCTTCCTGACCGGACAGCGACAGGCGCAGGTCGCCGGTTTCCCAGCCGGAGCCCTGGCTGGCGTACCAGTCGTTGATGCCGCGCTCACCGCGGGTGACTTTCATCCGTATGCCATGGCTGTTGGCCGGCGCGCGGGTGATGATGTTAACCACTGCCATCAGCGCGTTGGCGCCATAGCTGACGGTGTTCGGGCCACGGAAAACCTCGATGCGCTCAATGTCCTCCATGGCCACCGGAATGTCGCTCCAGTCCACGGTCGCCAGGCCGGCGCGGTACACCGAGCGACCGTCGATCAACACTTGCATGCGTCGTGCTTCGCTGGCGTTGGTGCCGTGATAGTTCACCGCTGCCTGGTTGCCGCTGACGTTACCGACCATCATCCCCGGTACCAGTCGCAGCAATTCGCTGATGTCCCGGGCACCGCTGGCCTTGATCAGCTCGCTGTCGATCACCGTCATGCTCCCGGGCACGGCGGCCGGCGACTGTTTCAGTCGGGTGGCGGTCAATACCTGGGGTAGCGCAGGGTTGTCGAGGAACAGGTCATCGGCCAATAGCGGGTCGCTGAGTATCAGCGCCAGAACCAGCGAGGAGCGAAGGTGGGGAGGGCCAACAGACACAGTACAGCCTTGATAGCGGTTAATTGCCGCGCATGTTAACCGAGCTGTTTGAGTTTTCCAGTCACGATGCCGGCATTTTCCTCGGATTTGATGGTCTGCATCCTACAAGTACCGGTAATTGACGCGGGGACTGGCCGACGCTGGACCGCCCCGTATAATGCGGTAATCGCCACTGGTATGGATTAACGGATTGCATATGACTGAACAGCGCCCGATTGCGGTCCTGGGAGGCGGAAGTTTTGGTACCGCCGTGGCTAATCTACTGGCCGAGAACGGTCATCAGGTCCGGCTGTGGATGCGAGACCCTCAGCAGGCCGAGGCCATTCGGGTCAACCGCGAGAATCCACGCTACCTCAAGGGCATCAAGGTTCACCCTGCGGTGGAGCCGGTTACCGACTTGTTGGCCACCCTGAATGATTGCGACCTGTGTTTCGTCGCACTGCCTTCCAACGCCCTGCGTTCGGTACTGGTGCCGTATGCCGAGCGCCTGAGCGGCAAGTTGCTGGTGAGCCTGACCAAAGGCATCGAAGCCCACACCTTCAAACTGATGAGCGAAATTCTTCAGGAAATCGCCCCGCAAGCGCGCATCGGCGTGTTGTCCGGGCCGAACCTGGCCCGTGAAGTGGCCGAACATGCACTGACGGCCACGGTGGTCGCCAGTGAAGATGAAGAACTTTGCCAGCGGGTTCAGGCTGCGCTGCACGGTCGGACCTTTCGCGTGTACGCCAGTGCCGACCGTTATGGTGTGGAACTGGGTGGGGCACTGAAAAACGTCTACGCGATCATCGCCGGCATGGCGGTGGCGTTGGGCATGGGCGAAAACACCAAGAGCATGTTGATCACCCGGGCATTGGCGGAAATGACCCGCTTTGCGGTGAATCAGGGTGCCAACCCGATGACATTCCTCGGGCTGGCCGGGGTAGGCGACCTGATCGTCACCTGTTCGTCACCGAAAAGCCGCAACTATCAGGTCGGTTTTGCCCTCGGCCAGGGCTTGAGCCTGGAAGACGCGGTGACAAGTCTTGGCGAAGTCGCCGAGGGCGTTAATACCCTCAAAGTGCTCAAGGCCAAGGCCCAGGAAGTCGGGGTTTACATGCCGTTGGTCGCCGGTTTGCATGCAATTCTGTTCGAAGGGCGCACGCTCAATCAGGTTATTGAGCTGTTGATGCGCGGCGAGCCGAAAACCGATGTCGATTTTATCTCCACCAGCGGTTTCAACTGAACACTCTATCTACAGAGGCAGGGAGCGAGACATGAACGATCCAAAAGTAGAAGCCAAGTACGAATCCATTCTGCTGCGCGTGCTGTGGATGCTGGTTTACGTGCTGGTCTGGCAGGTCGCGCAATTTATCCTTGGCGCCGTGGTGCTGGTTCAACTCATCTATCGGCTGATCTACGGCGCACCGAACGCCGGCCTGATGAACTTCGGTGACAGCCTCAGCCAGTTTCTGGCGCAGATCGGCCGCTTCGGCAGTTTCCACAGCGATCAGAAACCGTGGCCGTTCGCCGATTGGCCAACCCCGCGGACACCGGAAGGCGAGGCCCCGCACGCCGTACCGCCGGCGCCGCATCCGGCCCGTGATGAGGAGCCGAAGCTATGAAAGTCTGGGTGTTGCGTCACGGTCAAGCCGAGCCTCACGCCCGTAGCGACGCTGAACGGGAGTTGACCCAGCAGGGGCGCGAAGAAGTCCTGCGCAGTGCCGCGCAGCTGATCGGTCAGCCGATTCAGGCGATCATCGCCAGCCCCTATATGCGCGCGCAGCAGACTGCGCAACTGGTGCGCGAAGCGTTGGGCTTTGAGCCGGAAATTCGCACGGTGCCGTGGCTGGCGCCAGACAACAATCCGCTGACCGTCGTGGATCAGCTCGACTCGGCGGAAAACATCCTGCTGGTCAGCCATAACCCACTGGTGGGCAACCTGATTGGCTTCTTGCAGCACGGTCATTTACGTGCGCCACAGCCGATGAGCACCGCCAGCCTGGCCGAGCTTGAGGCTGATTTGCCGTTGGCCGGGGCGATGACGCTCAATAGCGTCAAGAACCCTTAGATCAAAAGATCGCAGCCTGCGGCAGCTCCTTGTATCTCGACTATCGCTCCGTCAGGAGCGATAGTTCTCGACTGATCATCGAGGGAGGGACCT
>NZ_JBIUVW010000079.1:0-6964 GCF_044743155.1 Pseudomonas sp. NPDC087697
AAGCTGTTGCACTTCGTTTACGGCGTGCTCAAGTCGGGTCAACCCTTTGACCCGAAACTTGCGCTTGCCCGGTGAGGCTCAAGACGGTATCTACTACACTGCTGGAGGTAGCGCTCGGCAGTGCGCCGGCAAAGGAGTGCTCGATGTCTCCCGCTTCGCAGTTTCGTGGCCCCGCCCGGCAACGTGGCGCTATCGGTTTACTCGCGGCAATGACCTTCGGCCTCGCGCTATTGTTTGCACTGTTGGTGGTCGACAGCGGCCGGCTCTATCTGGAACAGCGCAAGTTGCAACGGGTAGCCGACAACGCCGCACTGGAAGCGGCCAGCCGTGGCGGCACCTGCCTGCCGGGTCTGACGGCAGCCAGTTATGCCGGGCAAAGCGCGGTGCGTAATGCGTTCATCATCAGCCCCACCAGCACCCTGACCACCACCTGCGGTTCGCTGGTGACGGCACCGACCCACCTGCGCACCTTCGTCCCCAGCGTCACGCAATCGACGGCCATTCAGGTAGTTGCCACCAACGTGGTACCGACCAGTGCGGTGGGTGCTCTTCAGGCGTTGTTCAGTGGGGCTTCGGCCAGCGCCAATACCCTGTTGACGGCCACGGCGGTGGGAGCGGGGCCCAAGCCGACGCTGGCGCAGTTAAGCATTCGCAGCTCACTCGCAAGCGTCGACACCGCCAGGTCGAATCTGTTGAATCCGCTGTTCTCGAGCCTTCTGGGCGGCAGCGTGAGCCTGACAGCCCTGGGCTGGGACGGCTTGGTCAATACCGATATCAATCTGCTCAAGTACATGGACCAGTTAGCCATTGAACTGGGGGTGACCGCAGGCGATTACACGGCATTGCTCAACGCACAAGGAACGGTGACTCAGTTCATCCACGCCGCTGCAACGGTTGCGAATCAGAATGGCGCCTCGGCCGATGTGATGACGGCTTTGGCCAATTTGCAGGTAGGGACCACCAATGCTCAGCCGATCAAACTCGGCGATGTACTTCAACTCCAGACGGGCAGCTCGGCGGCCAGTCTGGACGCCACGGTGCAACTGTTCCAACTGGTTCAGGGGTTTGTTCAACTGGCGAATAAAAACAGTACAGTGACCGCCGTTCTACCGGTCAACGTATTGGGTCTGTTGGGTGTGACGACTCGTATAAAAGTGATTGAGCCGCCGCAGTTTTCTGCCGTTGGCGATCCGGAGCTGGCCAAGGCTGACCCGTTGGGCGTGAACCGAATCTATGTGAAGACGGCGCAGGTAAGAGTCCTCACAACGGTCGACCTTTCCCTGATCAACGCCGTGTTGCAGCTGGTTAATACGCTGTTGAGCCCGATCATCGTTTCCATTAACACGCTGCTGGCACCGGGGTGTCTGTTGGCAACCTGTACACAAACAGATCTGCAAATAGTGCCTGAGGGTCTCAATCTGGATGTGGGGATCGAAGCGGGAGTCGGCAGTAGTTATGTCACCGATTACACGTGCGTCAGTCCAACCAGCAAAAGTCTCACTGCGACCACGGACATTGCCGCGCTCAACGTCAAAGTCGGCCGAATCGACCCGGCAATCTGGTTTTCCTCCTCGCCGTTGTCAGCGCTTTCGCCGTTGACCCTGGTCGATATCGGTAGCAAGACCTGCCACGGATTGACCTTTATCTGTGGTCCGCGCACACCGTTTGCCGGCGGCGGCAGCGAGATCATGATTGATGCCTCGATCGCAGGGGCCAGCGATCCGAATTACACCTACAACAACCCCAAGGACATCAATGTTCCGCCATTGCCGCTTCACACTGTTTCGGTATCGGGCGTGGTGGGTAGTTTGAGCGGGACCTTGGGAGGCGTAACGCTGATTCAGCACACACCGACGATTGGCGGTCTGACGGCTTTGCTGCTCAACACGCTGTCATCGCTCTTGGCAGACGCGACAACGGCGCTGATCGGTGCAATCGATGGTTTGCTCGCACCATTGGTCGATCCGTTGATCAATAACCTGCTGCTCAATCTGGGGATCGACGTCAACAAGGTCGATGTGGGCTTCAATCTCACCTGCGGGCAAAAAGGCAAAGCCTACCTGGTGATCTAAGTCTCCTGCGCAATCGGCAACTCGATACAGAACCGCGCACCCTGGACCGAGTTGCGCACGCTCAACCGCCCACCCATGTTCTCGACGATACCGTAGCTCACCGACAACCCCAGCCCGGTGCCGATACCTACCGGTTTGGTGGTGAAGAACGGTTCGAAGATCCGCTCCAGCAAACGTGGATCGATACCGCCACCGTTGTCTTCCACCCACAGCCGCAGCGAGCTGTGGTCGCATTCGGCATACAGCGAAATCCACGGCTTGAACGTTTGATCACCTTCACGCTTGCTCAACAGTGCATCGCGGGCGTTGACCATAAGGTTGATCAGCACTTGTTCCAACTGATCGACATGGCCGCATACGTTGGCCTCGAAACCGATTTCGCTGATCCGCAAATCGATGCCTTTGCCGCGCATGCCTTCGGCCAGCAACGACAGTGTGCCTTCCACCGCTTGCGCCGGGTTGAACAGTTGTTGCTCGATCTCCGAGCGCCGACCGAATACCCGCATGTGATCGACCACCCGTGCTGCGCGCTGGACCTGGGCATCGATGCGGTTGAGCTTGTCTTGCAGGTAATCGATCTGCACGTCGCCGCTGTTCAAGCGTTTGAGCACGTTGACGATGGCCATGCGCATCACGTTCAGCGGCTGGTTGATTTCATGGGCCAGCCCGGTGGCCATTTCTCCGAGGGTGGCCATTTTTGCGCTTTGCGTGAGCTGTTGTTGCGAGCGGCGGACCTCGGTGTTGTCACGGCCCACGGCTTGAATTTCGATCAGGCGACCCTGCTCGTCGAACACCCCGCGATCCGACCAGACCCACCAGGCGTGTTCACGTCCGGGAAGTTGCAGACTGATTTCCGCGGTGCTTACCGGGAACTCCGGCGTCAGTTGGCGCAGGCGCAGCACAAAGGCTTCGCGCTGTTCGGCCGACAGCCAACTGCCCAGATCAACACCGGGCAGTTGTTCGGGCGTGCATTCCAGGTAGGTCGCCAATGGACGATTGCCGAACGTCAGCGTCAAGTCGGGACGATAGCGGCAGATCATCGCGGGCGAATCTTCCACCAGAATCCGGTAGCGCTCCTCGCTTTGCTTGACCTGTTCGGCGGCCAGGGTTGCTTCGGTGACGTCCAGCCACAAGCCGACCGCCTCGACCGGCAGCCCGAGGTCATCGCGCAGCAGCTTGGCTTCATCGAGCAGCCAGTGGTAGTTGCCACTCTGGTCGCATAGACGGTAACGCGCGCGCACGGTGCCCTCGCGCAGCAACTGGCGGGTGCGCTCGAAATACAGGTCGCGGTCTTCGGGATGAACCCGCTCGATCATCGCGTTGTCAGCAAAATCGTTCAGGTTCCAGCCGAGCAACGGCAGCAGGCTGTCGCTGAAAAAACTCGGTTGCAGCGCGCCTTCGACATAGCGCTGCACGTAGATCACCGCCGGCGAACTGGCGATCAGGTTGTCCAGCCGTGCATGGGCGGCGGCAGCTTGCTGTTGCTGATTTTTGATGTCGCTGATGTCGAGCATGAAACCCACCAGCCGCCGCTGCTCGCCTACGCCCAGCGCCTGGCCTTGCAAGCGATACCAGATCGGCGTCTGGGCGTCGTCGGCTCGGTGCAGGCGCACGCACAGCAGCAAAGTCTTGCCGTGTTGTTGCAGGTCCTGCACACGGCTGGTCAACTCCTGGCGGTCGGCCGGATGGATCAGCGTCAGCCACTGAGTCAGCGATAACCGGGCGCTCTCCAGATGCAGAGTGAGCGCCAATTGCGGCGCCAGTTGAACCTCGTCAGTGTTGCCGAACAGCTCCCACCAACCGGTGCCGAGCAAACCTTGCAGGACTTCGAGTCGTTCCAGTTGCTGATGTTGATGTTGCTCGCGCAAACGCCCGAGTAGCGGCCCGGCCAATGCTGCGGCAAGCAGCAGCCAGTCACGCTCGCTGAGCTCCGGAGCGCGCTGTTGCACCGAGTAAAAGCCACAGAGCAACCAGGCCGCGACACCGTGATCATCGCGATAAGGCACCAGAAATCCGTCGGCATTACCGAAAGTCCCCTGCAACCGAGGGTGCTCGCTGAGGCCGTGAGCCACGCTCAAACGCAGCGGGGTGTTGCCGCTCAAACTGTCCAGACTGGTGCCCAGCGACTGACCGGTTTTCCACAGCTGCGGAGCGTCGTGTGCGCTGTACTGGCTGTGGATCAGCCAGCCTTGTTCTTGCTCATCGAGCAGGGCGATGGCGACACAGGGAATGTGCCAGCGCTGGGCCAGACCTTGCAGTTGCTCGATCAGAACCTCGGGCAGGCGCATCAGGCTGCACAGGCGCAGCTGTTCGCTCATGTGCCCCTCGAGCACCTGACATTCCTCGCGGCTGTGGGCCTGTTCACGTTCGTGGAGCAGATCACCAATGTCGAGCAACTGCAGCAGCCAGCCGTCAGGCGTCGGCTGAACCCAGCCGCGCAGGTGCAGGGTTTGTCCGCCGAGGCCGCTGAAGTCCAGGTCCAGACTTTGGCCTTGCCAGTCAGCGGGTGTGCCTTCGACGGCCAGGCGACCGTGGGGCAGCAGGTAATCGATCAGTTGCAGGGATTGCTCGGCGGGCGGATGTTGCGCCAGCGCATGACGCAACGGCCCACTCATTTGCAGCACCCGTCCCTCATGGTTCAGCAGCAGGTGCAAGCCGACGTTCTGCGTCACCAGGCTGTAGGGCGTGTCGGGTTCCTGGAACGGCGGACGATTGAGCAGCCGGCCGAAGAGCTTTTCCCCAGGCGTCAAAATTGAAGACTCGATTGCGCAGTCAGGTTCGTCGGCAGGTTGGGCACGGTGCCGACGCCTGGCAGGACGAGGAACGGGATGACCTGATTGAGTTTGCTGGTGGGGTACGTCACGCTGACCGTCAGCACACCTGCGCTATAGACGGCCGTGGTGTCCACGCCATAGGTGATGTTGAAGGCGCTCGGCACCCAGGACAGTTGATTTTTCAGTACGCTATTTGCCAGGTCCTGCACGGCTTGCGGGTAGTTGGCCGTGTTCGGGTCCAGTGCGACGCTTTGCCGGACCGCCTCGGCAGTGGCCTCATTGAAAGACTGCACCAGCAACAGCGGCAGGCTGTAACTGACGATCCCGTAAAACACTGCAAAAAAGATCACGAACACCAAGGCGAACTCAATCGCCACAGCGCCTTTTTGCTTTCTGGGGAGGCCTGATTTCATGAGTGCGTCTACCCTGACAACATCTACGTGATATCAGCATAGAATCATTCAGCCAAAACGGACGATTTTTACCGGATGCAGAGTTTTGTCCTACTGATCTGGCTGGCGCTTTGCGCAGCGCAGGATGTTCAGCAACGGCATATCGCCAACAGCTTGACGTTGGGAGCAGGGTTGTTGGCGCTGATTTATTTACTGTGGACCGGCACCACCTGGCTGGGCGCACCGGCTGCTCAGGGTGGTTGGGCACTGCTGCTGGCGCTGCTGTTTACCGTGCCCGGTTATGTGTTGGGGCGGTTGGGGGCCGCTGATGTGAAGCTGATGGCGACGATCGGTCTGGCGACCGACAACCTGCATTTGCTCGGCAGTTTTATCGGTGCCGGGGTGGCCAGCCTACTGTGGTTATTGATCGCCCCAAAGGTTTGGCCACATATGAGTCAAGGGCTTAGAGGTCGTCTTCAGTACCTGGCGCCGGAACTGTCAAAAAAAGCGCCCTTCGCGCCCTTCGTGCTGATCGGCGTGCTGCTGACACTGCCCTGGATCCACTAGTCGCGTGGCGCGGCTAGCGCTATGTACATAGTAGGAAAGTACGTCTACTTTCAACTCAGCACCTGTAAGCCAGTGCTGTTGGTACAGGAACTGACAGCCTTCGGACAGGGCATGGAGTTGTAAGTGAACAAGCCTACCTCTGCGGTAAAAGTGCTGGTGGTCGACGACGAACCGCTGATTGTGGAAGAGCTTTGCGAGTTTCTTGAAAGCAGCGGCTACCTGTGCGTGCCTTGTGAGTCCAGCCAGCAGGCCATCGCGCGCTTTCGCGAAGACACCGACATTGGCTTGGTGCTCTGTGATTTGCATATGCCTGGGCTCGACGGTATTCAACTGGTTCAGGAGCTGCAACGCATCGCCGGCAAGCACCGGGCCTTCGAAGCCATCATGCTTACCGGGCGAGCTGACAAACAGGATGTGATCAAGGCCTTGCGCGCCGGGATCGCGGACTATTATCAGAAACCGATTGACCTGGATGAGTTGCTCGAAGGGGTGCGGCGTCAGGAGGTTGCGCTTCAGGAACAGCTGAAAAGTGCGCAGTTGGGGCATTTGAATCAGAAGCTGCAATGTTTGTCCGAGTCCATCGACGATCTTTATCAGGATCTTGATAAGGTTCGTCGTGCTCCGCTTATGTCGTCGGGTGGTGAGGCTGATCGGGAGGAGATGCCGGCGATCTTCAATCAGCTGTCGCCTCGTCAGCTCGATGTTGCGCGGTTGGTGGGCAAGGGGCAGACCAATTACCAGATTGCCTGTGAGTTGGGGATTACCGAGAACACGGTGAAGTTGTATGTGTCGCAGGTGTTGCGGTTGACGCATATGCATAATCGGACGCAGTTGGCGTTGGCTTTGTCGCCGAGTGGTTCGGGGGGGCGGGCGCGGGTGACGGCGCACTAGGCTCTTGGTTTGTTCGTTCGTGTACATATCCGTTTCTGCGGTAACGGCCACTTAGGGTTTCGCCCTGACGGCGACTCACTTTTTTTACAAGCTCCTAAAAAAAGTAAGCAAAAAAACGCTCGCCCCGAGCGTACGGCCCCTCGCTTAGGCTCGGCGTTCCCTCGCTCCGGTGTCCATCAGGGGGCATCGCCTACGGTCTGCTTCGCGACGACCTCCTCTCGATGTGTCCGGCTGCGCCGTACGGCGCTGCGCGCCAACCCCCTGATGA
>NZ_JBIUVW010000080.1:0-6893 GCF_044743155.1 Pseudomonas sp. NPDC087697
CTGCCGCCTGCGCTGTTTGAGCAGCAAGCGGCCTAATGCTCCTACAGAGCGGTTCAAAAAAACTGAACCACAACACCGCAGGCTGCGATCTTTTGGGGCAGCCAACGCTTAACTGACTGGCATTACCCTAGGTGAGCCCCTGAGCAGGCGTCGTCTCGTCAGCCCTGCGTCGGTCAGGCTCATTGCGCTGTCTTCGATGAATCTCGGTCCAGCCGCCCACGACACCTCGCAGCAAACCCTCGGCGCTATAAAACGGTACCGTCCACTGATAAACATCTCTCACGCCACTTTTGAACGTCAGCTGGCGCTCGGCAAATAGGCTTTTCCGACTGCTGAGTTGATCCATGATTTCCGCGTGCAGAAGCTCGGCCGTCGAGGCGGGCAAAACGTCGACCTCTGTCAGGCGTTTTCCCTGCACCTGGTCGAAGCGGGTCGACAAGTACTCTTCATAGCTCTTGTTGCACATGATCAACCGCCCCTCCAGATCCCGTACAAACACCGGATCGGGCATGGCATCCATCAGGGCATGCTGGAACGCCAGTTGATCACCAAGCCCCTGCTCGGCTTTCAGTCGCTGCTTGATCTGCATGTTCAGACGCTGGTTCCACAGCAGTGAAATCAGCCCGAACAGACTTGCAAAAAAAACTCCCCAGCAACCCCACTGATAAAACCGCTGCCACAGCGGTGGCGGTTGCCTGGGCACCACACCACTGAGCCACTTCGAACGGATAGCTCGCAACTCTGCCGGAGGAAAGGCCTCGAGCGCCTTGTTGAGAATGCTCAACAGCTGTGGCTGCTGTTTGCGCAGTGCGAGATGGTCGGCCTCCCACATACCTTCGATACTTGAGCCGATCGCCAGTTGGCCTGCCGGGTAAAGATGGGCGCCCGTTTCGTTTTCAATGGTGACGTCGGCTTCGCCGCCTTCGACCAGGGCGCGTGCCTCGGCATAGGTTTTGACCGAGCGCAGCTCGATCTGCGGATAGTCACGGCGGATGCCTGCCTCCAGAGCATGTCTGGCCGGTAGCGTCAGAATCTTGCCTGAAAGGTCTTCTAACGAATCGACCGAAGCGGCCCCGGCCCGCCCGACGAACACCCAGCCAGCCCCACCAAAGGCATGGCTGAAATCCAGAAAGCCTTTGCGTTCTTCGTTCACCGCCAGCGTCGTGTTCATGTCTGCCCTGCCACTTTCCAGCAGCCCGAGCAGGTGTTCGGTCGAGAACGACTCTTCATGAACAAACTCCAACCCGGTCATCCGCGAAAGGCGTTGGAGAATGTCGTTGTTCAGACCGCTCCATTGACCGTGCTCATCCTTGAACAAGTACAACGGGAACTGCACCGACGCGACAATCACTCGCCGGTGCTCGGCAATCCATTTGAGCTCGTGAGCTTCCAGCTTAAGGCTGTCATGGGTGACGGGCGTCCTTATGTCCAAAGCGCCGAGTTGAGCCGCCAATGCGCAGTGCCCCAGTCCCAAGGCACTCAATAAAAACATCCAGCACAAGGCCGGCTTTAATCCAGTAAAAAACCACATGCCCACTTCCTTCACGTCCACTCACCCATCCTTGAGGGGCGAAACGACGACAAGTGTGCCATGCAGAAATGAGAAAGCCCGTCAGGAGACGGGCTTCAAAATGTGACAGGTTTTCCCGGTCAGAGTGGCTTGCCGCGGTTGCCATGCTGACTGACAAAGGCCTGCACGGCTTTCAGGTCATTTGGCAAAACTGTGCAGCGCTCATCTCGCTCGAACAAATCAGAAAGATGGGCAGGCAGTTCAAGCGCTTTTCCTACGCCGGCTTTTTCGACGGCCTCCGGGAATTTGACCGGATGGGCCGTTCCCAGAATCACCATCGGAATATCCAGGCTACGACGGCACTCACGCGCTGCCTTGACGCCGATGGCCGTGTGCGGATCGAGCAGCTCACCGGTTTGTTCGAAGACTTCAGCAATCGTCTCGCAGGTTTGCGCGTCATCCACGGCCAGCGAGTCGAAGAGCTTGCGGGCTTCGGTCCAGCGTTCCTGTTCGACGCTGAAACCGCCACCTTGCTTGAAGGTGTCCATCAGGCCGGCGATTGCTGCGCCGTTGCGACCGTGCAGGTCGAACAGCAAGCGTTCGAAGTTCGACGAGACCATGATGTCCATCGACGGCGACAGAGTCGCGTGCAGGGTTTCCTTGACGTACTGATTGCCGCTCATGAAGCGGTGCAGGATGTCGTTGCGGTTGGTAGCGACGATCAACTGGTTGATCGGCAGGCCCATGTTGCGCGCCAGGTAACCGGCGAAGATATCGCCGAAGTTGCCGGTTGGCACCGAGAACGACACCGAACGCGCCGGGCCGCCCAACTGCAGGGCTGCGTGGAAGTAGTAGACGATCTGGGCCATGATCCGCGCCCAGTTGATCGAGTTCACCGCCACCAGACGCGTGCCTTTGAGGAAGCTCTGGTCAGCGAAGCTCGCCTTGACCATTTCCTGGCAGTCATCGAAGTTGCCTTCGATGGCGATGTTGTGGATGTTCTCACCAAAAATGGTGGTCATCTGCCGACGCTGCACTTCGGACACGCGGTTGTGCGGGTGCAGGATGAAGATGTCGACGTTTTCGCAGTGCTTGCAGCCTTCGATGGCGGCCGAACCGGTGTCACCCGAGGTGGCGCCGACAATCACCACGCGCTCGCCGCGCTTTTCCAGCACGTAATCGAGCAGGCGACCGAGCAGTTGCAGGGCGAAGTCCTTGAACGCCAGGGTCGGGCCGTGGAACAGCTCCAGCACCCACTCGTTGCCGTTCAGCTGACGTAGCGGTGCCACGGCGTTGTGGGCGAACACGCCGTAAGTTTCTTCGAGGATTTTCTTGAAGTCGGCATCAGGGATGCTGCCAGTGACGAACGGGCGCATCACCCGGAAAGCCAGCTCGTGGTACGGCAGGCCGGCCCAGGAAGCAATTTCTTCCTGGGTGAAACGCGGCAGGTTTTCCGGCACGTACAGGCCGCCATCACTGGCCAGACCTGCCAACAGCACGTCTTCGAAATTCAGGGCCGGTGCCTGGCCGCGGGTACTGATATAGCGCATAAGATCAAACCTTTGGTTTGGGCTTCAAGCTTCAAGCCTCAAGCTACAAGTTAAAAGCGCCCTGGCTTTGGCTTGCAGCTTGCAGCTTGTAACTTGCAGCTGAATTAATTCAAGTGCTCGACGCGGATCCGTACGACCGGACCGACCACGCCAGCCAAAGCTTCGAGGGCGGCGATCGCGTCGTTCATGTGCTGTTCCAGCACACGGTGAGTCAGCAGGATCATCGGCACCAGACCGTCATGCTCTTCAACTTCTTTCTGCATGATCGATTCGATGTTGATGCCGCGCTCCGACAGGATGCTCGCGACCTGAGCCAGCACGCCCGGATGATCCTTGGCCTGGATGCGCAGGTAGTAGGCGCTTTCGCAGGCTTCGATCGGCAGGATCGGGTGGGCCGACAGCGAATCCGGCTGGAAAGCCAGGTGCGGTACGCGGTTTTCCGGGTCGGAAGTCATGGCGCGAACCACGTCCACCAGGTCCGCGATCACCGACGAAGCCGTAGGCTCCATGCCGGCACCCGCGCCGTAGAACAGCGTCGAGCCGGCGGCGTCGCCGTTGACCATGACCGCGTTCATCACGCCGTTGACGTTGGCGATCAAACGATCGGCCGGGATCAGGGTCGGGTGTACCCGCAGCTCGATGCCGCTGGCGGTGCTGCGTGCCACGCCCAGGTGCTTGATGCGATAGCCCAGCGCTTCGGCGTAGTTCACGTCAGCGGTGGTCAGCTTGGTGATGCCTTCGGTGTAGGCCTTGTCGAATTGCAGCGGGATACCAAACGCGATCGACGCCAGGATGGTCAGCTTGTGCGCCGCATCGATGCCTTCGACGTCGAAGGTCGGATCGGCTTCGGCGTAACCCAGGGCCTGGGCTTCGGCGAGCACATCTTCGAAGGTCCGGCCCTTCTCACGCATTTCGGTGAGGATGAAGTTACCGGTGCCGTTGATGATGCCTGCGACCCAGTTGATGCGGTTGGCCGACAATCCTTCACGAATTGCCTTGATCACCGGAATACCGCCGGCCACCGCCGCTTCGAAAGCGACGATCACGCCCTTCTCGCGGGCCTTGGCGAAGATTTCGTTGCCGTGAACGGCGATCAGCGCCTTGTTCGCGGTGACCACGTGCTTGCCGCTCTCGATGGCCTTGAGCACCAGTTCACGGGCCACGGTGTAGCCGCCGATGAGTTCGATAACGATGTCGATCTCGGGGTTGGTGGCCACCGCGAAGACATCGTTGGTAATGGGGGTACCGGTAATATCGCACAGGGGGTTTGGCGTGCGCATGGCAATTTGTGCCACTTCGATTCCACGCCCGGCACGACGAGCAATTTCCTCGGCGTTGCGCTGAAGTACGTTGAAGGTACCGCCACCGACGGTCCCTAACCCACAGATGCCTACTTTGACCGGTTTCACTGTGAACTCCCCATAAAACGGCCGACTCAAGGTCGGCCGTGGAAAACAGCCGCACAGCGTGCGGCTCTCTATTAATGGAACGCCGACTGCTGTCGCCGCTCCATGATCGTCAAAGGCTTACCGTGACGACGCAGGATTATTTCGCACCCAGTGCCAGTTTGGCGACTTGTGGTGCTGGCTGGTAGCCCGGAATCACTTGGCCATCGGCCAAAACGATGGCCGGTGTACCGTTCACGCCGATCGACTGACCCAGGGCGAACTGCTTGGAAACCGGGTTGGCGCACTTGGCAGCCTTGATTTCCTTGCCGTCGACCATTTTGTCCATCGCCGCTTTTTTGTCAGTGGAACACCAGACTGCCTGCAGTTGCTCATCACCCGGCGAGCCGAGGCCCTGGCGCGGGAAAGCAACATAACGCACTTCGATGCCCATTTTGTTCAATGCAGGCACTTCGGCGTGCAATTTGTGGCAGTACGGGCAGGTGGTGTCGGTGAATACAGTGATGTGGGTCTTGGTTTCGCCAATCGCCGGGTAAACCACGGTTTCAGCGACCGGAATACCGTTGATCAGCTTGGAGATACCCAGACGCTCGGCCTTCTCGGTCAGGTTGACCGGCTTGCCGTCCTTGAGCTGGAACAGGTAGCCCTGAACGATGTACTGGCCGTCGGCGCTGGCGTACAGCACGCGGCTGCCCTTGAGTTTGACTTCGTAGAGACCGGCCAGCGGGCTGGCGCCAATGGATTCGATCGGAGTGTCGAGCTGGAGGGTTTCCAGGCTTTTACGAATGGCTTTATCAGCCGCATCATCGGCGATGGCAAAGGTGCTGACCAACGCAATGGCTGCGGCGGCGAAAATCTGGGTCAGACGCATGAGAACTCCTGAAGGCGGACAAATGGGTCGGTTAGAACGCCCGTACTGAAACACCGGGTCATAACCGCCCATCGTGCAAACCCGTAAAGCCTATCACATAAGGCCCGCGTGGCCGACTGTGGCTGATGTAAGACACTTATTTGCTGGCCAGCGCGGATCTGCTCTTGTAGCAGCTGCCGAAGGCTGCGTTCGGCTGCGTAGCAGTCGTAAATCCTGTATTCGCGGTTTAACTGAAACACCGCGGCACCTGATCTCACGACGGCTGCGCCGCCGAACGCAGCCTTCGGCAGCTGCTACAGGGGGCTATGTTCAGCCGCGCGGATGGTGCTTGGCGTGCAGGTCTTGCAAGCGGGCACGTGCGACGTGGGTGTAGATCTGCGTGGTCGAGAGATCGCTATGACCGAGCAGCATCTGCACCACCCGCAGGTCAGCGCCGTGGTTGAGCAGATGGGTGGCGAAGGCATGGCGCAAGGTGTGCGGCGATAGAGACTTGCCAATCCCGGCGACCTTGGCCTGATGCTTGATGCGATGCCAGAAGGTCTGGCGGGTCATCTGCTCACCGCGCAGGCTAGGGAACAACACATCGCTGGGCCGCCCGCCAAGCAACTCACCACGCGCATCGCGCATGTAGCGCTCGACCCAGACAATCGCCTCCTCGCCCATCGGCACCAGTCGCTCCTTGCTGCCCTTGCCCATGACGCGCAGCACGCCCTGGCGCAGATTGATCTGCTCCAGTGTCAGGCTGATCAGCTCGGTGACCCGCAGGCCGCAGGCATACAGCACTTCCAGCATGGCGCGATCGCGCTGGCCGATCGCTTCGCTCAGATCCGGCGCGGCGAGCAAGGCTTCCACGTCCGCTTCCGATAGCGACTTGGGCAATGGCCTGCCGAGTTGCGGCATGTCGACGCGCAATGTCGGGTCGACAGCAATCAGCTTTTCACGCAGTAAATAGCGATAGAACCCACGCACACCCGAGAGAAACCGTGCAGTAGAACGGGGCTTGTAGTTTTGTTCGAGGCGCCAGGCCAGGTGATCGAGGATCAGCTCGCGCCCGGCGTTGATCAGCTCCAGCCGCTTCTCCTGCAACCAGCCGTTAAACAGGGCCAGGTCACTGCGATAGGCGTCACGGGTGTTATCCGACAGGCCTTTCTCCAGCCATAGAGCGTCGAGAAACTGGTCTATCAGTGGATGGTCGATGGCAGGCATAAAGGCTCAAGCAAGACACGCAGGCTTGAGGCTGCGTGCAAAAAAATACGGGACGTTAAAAATGACCACTAGTCTTTCATAGCCCACCATATCAAGGAACAGGGAGATAACGAGTTGAAACCCTCAAAGATCGCAGCCTGCGGCAGCTCCTACGGGGAGAGGAATAAATGACGGGCAACAAAAAAGCAGCCCTTAGGCTGCTTTTTTCTGCATCGGAAGCTGGACTTAAGCCAGTTTTTCCTTGATGCGAGCTGCTTTACCGGACAGGTCACGCAGGTAGTACAGCTTGGCTTTACGTACGTCACCGCGACGCTTAACGGCCATGCTGTCGATTTGCGGGCTGTAGGTCT
>NZ_JBIUVW010000081.1:0-6873 GCF_044743155.1 Pseudomonas sp. NPDC087697
GTCAACCCTTTGACCCGAAACTTGCGCTTGCCCGGTGAGGCTCAAGACGGTATCTACAGATACAGGTGTACGCCGATCCTCTGTAGGAGCTGCCGAAGGCTGCGATCTTTTGATTGTGCTTGGTTGGACTACGCTTGCCGCCACACCGAACAAAAAGGAGCGCATCGCATGTCCGCCGCTTTTCGTTTGCCGCTGCAAGTGTTCTACGAGCGTGAAGCTCGCCATCCCCGTCAGCGTTTTCTGGTGCAGCCGATTGGCGGTGGTCAGGTTGAGACACTGACCTGGGCCGACGTCGGCCATCAAGCGCGGTGCGCCGCTCACTGGTTGCGTGCCCGGGAGCTGCCTCAAGGCAGCCACATTGCACTGATCTCGAAGAATTGCGCGCACTGGATCATTGCCGACCTGGCGATCTGGATGGCCGGACATGTCTCCGTTCCGTTGTACCCCAACCTAACCGCCGACTCGGTGGCCCAGGTGCTCGAACACTCGGAAGCCGCGCTGGCGTTCATTGGCAAACTGGACGATTGGCCGGGCATGTCCAGGGGCGTCAGAGCCGATCTGCCGACCATCAGCCTGCCGTTGTGCCCGGCGGGTGAATTCGATTTCAGTTGGGCCGACCTGCAATGCAGCTCACCGATTCAGGACGATCCAAGCCCCGGCGCCGACCAGTTGGCGACGATCATCTACACCTCCGGCACCACTGGTTTGCCCAAAGGCGTGATGCACAGCTTCGGCACCCTGGGTTTCGCCACTACTCACGGCACTCGGTTGTTTGGGCTCAATGAGTCGGATCGGTTGTTGTCGTACCTGCCGCTGTGCCATGTCGCCGAACGGATGTTTGTCGAGCTGGCGTCGATTTACACCGGGCAAACGGTTTTTTTTGCCGAAAGCCTCGACACGTTTCTCACCGATTTGCAGCGCGCGCGGCCCACGGCGCTGTTCGGCGTGCCGCGCATCTGGACCAGGTTTCAGATGGGTGTGTACAGCAAGATTCCGGCTAAACGCCTGGATTTCCTTCTTGGCTTGCCGATCATCGGCAAGCGGGTCGGGCACAAGGTGCTCGCAGGTTTGGGGCTGGATGCCTTGCGGGTTGCCTTGTCGGGAGCTGCGCCGGTGCCGCAGACCTTGCTGCACTGGTACAAACGCCTCGGGCTGGATGTGCTTGAGGTCTACGGCATGACCGAAAGCTGCGGTTATTCCCATATTTGCCTGCCGGGCCAGAACAAACCTGGCTGGATCGGCAAACCGTGTCCGGAGGTGGAGGTTCGGATCGAGGACTCGGGTGAAGTGCTGGTGCGCAGTGGCGCGACCATGCTCGGCTATTTCAAGGAACCGCAGAAAACCGCTGAGACGATCACCGAGGATGGCTTTCTGCGCACCGGCGACAAGGGTGAGCAAGACGCCGAAGGCAACTTGCGTCTGACCGGGCGGCTCAAGGAAATCTTCAAGACCAGCAAGGGCAAATACGTAGCACCGGCGCCGATCGAAAACCGTCTGGCGGTGCATTCACGCATCGAGCAGGTGTGTGTGGTCGGCGACGGTCTGAGTGCGCCACTTGGGCTTTGCGTGCTCTCGGCAGTGGGATTGCAGGATGCTGCCAGCGTGGCGCGCAATGCCTTGCAGTCGAGCCTGGAAAGCTTGCTCGAAGAGGTTAACGGCGCCCTTGATAAACACGAACGCCTGCGCCAACTGGTGGTGGTCAAGGACAGCTGGGCGGTGGAAAACGGCTTTCTCACGCCGACCTTGAAGATCAAGCGCAACGTGATCGAAGCCGCGTATGGCGCACGGTTCGAAGAGTGGAGTGCACGCAGCGAAGCCGTGTTGTGGCAGGATTGACCTGACTTGAAACCAACGAAGGATGCAGCGATGAGTCTGTGGCGTACCGCTCCCAACATTGAACAGTTGAATGCGATTCAGAAAAACACCATCGGCGAAGTGTTGGATATACGCTTCGAGGCGTTTGATGACGAGTCGCTGACCGCCAGCATGGTCATCGACCATCGCACCCATCAGCCCTACGGTTTACTGCATGGCGGCGCCTCGGTGGTCTTGGCCGAAACCGTCGGTTCCATGGCCAGCTTCCTGTGCATCGACACCAGCAAATTCTATTGCGTGGGCCTGGAAATCAACGCCAACCACTTGCGCGGCCTGCGCAGCGGGCGGGTGACGGCGGTGGCCAAGCCGATCCATATCGGCCGCACCACGCACGTCTGGGACATCCGCTTGAGCAGTGATGAAGGCAAGGCCAGTTGCATGTCGCGGTTGACCATGGCGGTGGTGCCGCTGGGTGAAACGCCGCCGGGACGTTGATGGCACCACTGCACTCCCGATCCTGAATTGCCCATAGCCGTGGCCTGACTGTCATCATTCCTGGCAGTTACGGTCATTGCTGTGAGCTTGCGTCTTACGGACAATCAACGCTTGATTTCGCTTATGGACGCGCCGTTATGTCGCAGCAGATATTTTTCGCCCATGCCAATGGCTTTCCTTCAGGCACTTACGGCAAGTTGTTTGCCGCGCTGGCGCCGGAGTACCAGGTCGCGCATCTGCAGCAGCACGCTCATGACCCACGGTTCCCGGCCGACGATAACTGGCACAACCTGGTGGATGAACTGATCCATCATCTGAAGCTGCAACCCGAACCGGTGTGGGGCGTTGGTCATTCCTTTGGCGGTGTCTTGCACCTGCACGCGGCCCTGCGTTGCCCTGAACTGTATCGCGGCGTGGTGATGCTGGATTCGCCGGTGCTGACGCGCCCCGATCAATGGGTCATCCGCGCGGCCAAGCGTTTTGGCTTTATCGACCGTTTGACTCCGGCCGGCCGCACCCTGGGGCGCCGTGAGGAGTTCGCCGATCTGGAGTCGGCGCGCAGCTATTTCGCCGGTAAAACCCTGTTTCGCGGCTTCGACCCGGAATGCTTCGATGCCTATTTGCAACACGGCCTGCACAAGGTCGGTGATCGCCTGCGCTTGCGTTTCGATCCGGCCACCGAGATCAGCATCTACCGTGGCGTTCCGCATACCAGTCCGGGCCGTCCTCGCCAGTTAAAAGTACCGCTGGCGGTGGTTCGTGGCCGGCAAAGTCGGGTAGTCATGCGCCATCACGCAAGTTTCGTGGGGCGTATGCCGCAAGGCGAGTCGCTGACGATGCCCGGTGGCCACATGTTTCCCCTCGAACGCCCGCAAGACACCGCAACGTTGCTGAAAAACCTGTTCAGCCGCTGGGACGGGCACAGCGAGCGGAGTTGCGCATGAGCAACGTCGAAGAAGTCCGCCTGAACCTGCCGCATATCGAGTTGGCCGCGCACCTGTTCGGTCCCGAAGATGGCTTGCCGGTGATTGCCCTGCATGGCTGGCTGGACAACGCCAACAGCTTTGCGCGCCTGGCGCCGAAGCTTGAAGGCTTGCGAATTGTCGCGCTGGACATGGCTGGCCACGGGCATTCCGGGCATCGGCCATTGGGTGCCGGTTATGCATTGTGGGATTACGCCCACGACGTGCTGAGAGTCGCCGAACAGTTGGGGTGGAAGCGTTTTGCGCTGTTGGGCCATTCCATGGGGGCGATCGTTTCGGTGGTACTCGCCGGTGCCCTGCCCGAGCGCGTGACGCACCTGGCGCTGATCGATGGGGTGATTCCGCCTACCGCCACGCACGACAACGCCGCGGAACGCATGGGCATGGCTCTGCAAGCGCAACTCGACCTGCAAGAAAAGCGCAAACCGGTTTACAACACCCTGGATCGGGCCATCGAAGCACGCATGAAAGGTCTGGTCGCGGTCAGTCGTGAAGCCGCCGAATTACTCGCGCAGCGAGGTTTGATGCCAGTGCCGGGTGGCTACACCTGGCGAACCGACAGTCGCCTGACGCTGGCGTCTCCACTGCGTCTGTCAGATGAGCAGGCGATGTCCTTCGTTCAGAGAGTCAGTTGTCCTGCACAATTGGTGGTCGCTGCCGATGGCATGCTCGCCAAGCATCCAGAATTGCTGGAGCGTCTACCCTTTAGGCGTGAACAGCTGCCCGGCGGCCATCATTTACACCTGAATGACGAGCCCGGCGCCGCCCTTGTTGCAGACTGTTTCAATCGGTTCTTCGCCGTTCCTTGACTTGCAGCGGGCAACTGTCGAGGCTGGGCGGGTTGAAATGGGAGACAACCATGATAGATCTCTACACCGCTGCGACCCCGAATGGCCACAAGGTCTCTATCGTGCTCGAGGAACTCGGCATGCCCTATACGGTGCATGCCTTGAGTTTCGACAAGAAGGAACAAAAGGCTCCAGAGTTTCTCAAGATCAATCCCAATGGCCGGATCCCGGCGATTGTCGACCGTGCCAACGGTGACTTCGCCGTGTTCGAATCTAGCGCGATTCTCATCTACCTGGCTGAACTGAGCGGGAAACTGCTGCCCAAGGACCCGAAAGGGCGCTCGGTGGTGATCCAGTGGCTGATGTTCCAGATGGGTGGTATTGGTCCGATGCAGGGCCAGGCCAACGTGTTTTTCCGTTATTTCCCGGAAAAACTCCAGGGTGCCATCGACCGCTACCAGCATGAAACCCGGCGTTTGTATGAAGTGCTGAACACGCGCCTGGAAACTGTCGAGTACCTGGCCGATGAATACAGCATCGCTGACATCGCCACTTATCCGTGGGTCCGTGGCCATGAATGGTCCGGCGTTTCGGTCGACGGTTTACCCGCCTTGCAACGCTGGATGGCCGCGATGGAGGCTCGTCCTGCGGTGCAGCGTGGTTTGCAGGTTCCGCCGCGTACCGACGATGCCGATGTGGTCAAAGGCGCCCAGGCCATGCTGATCCGATGAGAGTGCCTTCAAGGTTGAAAAGCATGCGTTTAATCAGTTTGTTGGGGTTGGGGTGTTTCAGTTCGCTGGTGTTTGCCGCCGATGTACCTGGAAGTCACGATTTGCCACTGGTGCCGCGTCTGGCCGATGCGCAGATCGTCGACTATCGCCCGGCGGCTGAGCTTGAACGGATCTATCCGATGGGGTCGATCCGCAAAATCAGTGGACAACTGCGTTTTGATGGTCAGGTCAGTGCCCGTGGACAAGCTACGTCAGTGACTTACGAGTTACCGCCGGAGCATTCGTCCACCGAGGCCTTCACCGCTGCTCGCGAAGCCTTGCAGAAACAGGGCGCCGAGCTGTTGTTCTGGTGCCAGGCCCGCGATTGCGGCGAAAGCAGCCTGTGGGCCAATCAAGTGTTCGGCAACGCAAAACTCTATGGCGCCGACGATCAACAGGCTTATCTGCTGCTGCGACTCGCGGCACCGCAGGATAACTCGCTGGTGGCGCTTTACAGCATCACTCGTGGCAATCGAAAAGCCTATCTGCATGTCGAGCAATTTGAGGCCAGTACGCCACTGGGCGAGTTGTTGCCGACTTCGGCGACCCTGTTGCGCCAACTCAAGGACACCGGCGTGCTGGATCTGCCGCATCTGACGGGCGATCCGCAAGCGGTTTGGCTGACGTTGCTGTCGCGTGGCTTGAACCTCGATACCACCTTGCGCGTCAGCGTTTCCGGAATCAACGCCGAGGCCTGGCGCCAGGCGCTGGTCGGGCAGGGCGTGCGTGCAGCACGGATGGAGCTTGGCAACGTGCCAGCAACCGGTCTGCACATCGAGTTCCTGCGCTAGGTTTTTCCCCCTGGCGAACGTGTCATTGGCCGTTCGCCTACTCTTTGTTGGTTGACTTTGCTCGAGATTTTTCATGCTCAATAACGATCGACTGTTGGTGCAGATCCTGCTCCTGGTGTTGTTCGGTGCCAGCTTCTGGGTGATGGCGCCTTTTTGGTCGGCGCTGTTCTGGGGCGCGGTGCTGGCGTTCGCCAGCTGGCCGCTGATGCGCTTGCTGACCCGCTGGCTCAACGGTCGCGAATCCCTCGCGGCGGCGGTGCTGACCCTGGGCTGGATGCTGCTGGTGGCAGTACCGTTGGTGTGGCTCGGTTTTAACCTGGCCGATCATGTGCGCGATGCCACGGCGTTCATCAAAGACGTGCAGGTTGAAGGTTTGCCGGAAGCTCCGGTGTGGCTGGCCGGGATTCCCGTGGTGGGTGAGCGACTGGTAGGACTCTGGAACAGCATTGATCAGCAAGGCGCGGCGCTGATGCTGGCGGTCAAACCCTATCTGGGGCAGGTCGGCAACTGGTTGCTGGCGCGCAGTGCGCAGATCGGCGGCGGTATTCTCGAGCTGACCTTGAGCATCGTTTTCGTGTTCTTTTTCTATCGGGACGGCCCACGGCTGGCGATGTTCGTTCATCGTCTGCTGGAGCGGCTGATCGGCGAGCGTGCCGGTTACTACATCGAACTGGTGGCCGGAACGGTGCAACGGGTGGTCAACGGGGTCATCGGCACTGCCGCCGCCCAAGCGATCCTGGCGCTGATCGGCTTCCTGATTGCCGGTGTGCCCGGCGCGTTGGTGCTGGGTATCGTCACCTTCCTGCTCAGCCTGATTCCCATGGGCCCGCCGCTGGTATGGATCCCGGCTACTGCCTGGCTGGCCTGGAAGGGCGAGTATGGCCTGGCGGTGTTCCTCGGCATTTGGGGCACGTTCATCATCAGCGGTGTCGACAACGTGCTCAAACCCTACCTGATCAGCCGTGGCGGCAACCTGCCGCTGGTGATCGTGCTGCTTGGGGTGTTTGGCGGGTTGATCGCTTTTGGGTTTATCGGGCTTTTTATCGGTCCGACCTTGTTGGCCGTAGCGTACAGCCTGTTGATCGACTGGAGTAACAGTCAGGCGCGGGTTGACAACAAGAGTTGAGTCGCTTGTGAAAAGATCGCAGCCTGCGGTGTTGTGGTTCAGTTTTTTTGAACCGCTCTGTAGGAGCATTAGGCCGCTTGCTGCTCAAACAGCGCAGGCGGCAGG
>NZ_JBIUVW010000082.1:0-6570 GCF_044743155.1 Pseudomonas sp. NPDC087697
GGTCCCTCCCTCGATGATCAGTCGAGAACTATCGCTCCTGACGGAGCGATAGTCGAGATACAAGGAGCTGCCGCAGGCTGCGATCTTTTGATCTTTTCAACAGGCGATCCGTTGTCTGAACGGACGCCAAAATCAAAAGATCGCAGCCTGCGGCAGCTCCTACGGGATCGTCAGCAAGCGTTAGCGAACGTTAAGCACGAAGCCGACTCGGGTCAGCCACTCTGCTTCCAGCGCGAAATCGGCCTGAGTCAGCTGGTTTTCGTCCAGCCAGTTTTCCGGGAACAACACATCCAGGCTGTCGCCGTTGGCATGCAGCGTGACCTGCGGCATCTGTTGGGTGCCGCGGATGTGATGAAACAGAATCGCAAAGCGCAGCAGCACGCAGAGGCGAATCAGCTTGATGCCTTCATCGCCGAACTCGGCAAACTTGTCCTTGGGAATGTTGCGGCGGTGGCCGCGGACCAGTAGCGCCAGCATCAATTGGTCTTCACGGGAAAAACCGGCCAGATCGGAGTGTTCGATCAGGTAGGCACCGTGCTTGTGGAATTGATAGTGGGCGATATCCAGCCCGACTTCGTGGACCTTGGCCGCCCAGCCCAGCAGTTCGCGCCAGACTCCGTCATTCAGATCCCAGTCCTCGGCCACCTGGTCGAACGCGTGAAGGGCCTTGCGTTCGACGCGGTCGGCCTGTCTCACGTCGACGTGGTAACGCTCCATGAGCGAGCTGAGGGTGCGTTCGCGGACGTCTTCGTGATGATGACGGCCCAGCAGGTCGTAGAGCACGCCTTCACGCAGGGCGCCTTCACAGTGATCCATGCGTTGCAGTTCAAGTGCGTCGAAGATCGCTTCGAGAATCGCCAGGCCAGCCGGGAAAATCGCCCGGCGATCCGGTTTGATGCCTTCGAAATCGATTTTTTCGACGTCGCCGAGTTTGATCAGCTTGCGCTTGAGCCAGGACAGGCCCTCGGCGTTGACCTCGCCAGCGCCATGGCCGCCAGCCTTCAGCGCCAGACCGATGGCGCGGATGGTGCCCGAGGAGCCAATCGCTTCATCCCAGGTCAGGCGGTGCAGGGCGTGTTCAATGCTCATGATCTCCAGCCGCGCCGCAGTGTATGCCTGGGCATAGCGGGCCGGGGTGATCTTGCCGTCGCGGAAATAGCGCTGGGTGTAGCTCACGCAGCCCATTTGCAGGCTTTCGCGCAGCAATGGTTCGAAGCGCTGGCCAATGATGAATTCGGTACTGCCACCGCCAATATCGGCCACCAAACGCTTGCCCGGGGTGTCGGCGAGGGTGTGGGAGACGCCAAGGTAGATCAATCGGGCTTCTTCACGACCGGAGATGACTTCTACCGGGTGACCGAGGATTTCTTCGGCGCGGCGGATGAATTCGCCGCGGTTACGCGCCTCGCGCAGGGCGTTGGTGCCGACGATCCGCACGGCGCCCGGTGGCATGCCGTTGATCAGTTGGGCAAAGCGCTTCAGGCAATCGAGCCCGCGTTGCATGGATTCTTCGCTGAGTTGGCGCTCTTCGTCGATCCCCGCGGCCAGTTGAACCTTCTCGCCAAGCCGCTCGAGAATACGGATTTCATTGTGGATGGCGTTGGCCACGACCATATGAAAGCTGTTCGAGCCCAGGTCGATAGCGGCGATCAGGGACAGATTCTTGGCTTGGGATTGAGGCATGGCTTAGAGGTCTCGGTCGATAACCCGACCATCGTGCCACGATCAACCGCTGCCGCCAACGCGTAGGTGACCGCTTCGCGGTCAATCGCGAGCAAGCTCGCTCCCACAGGGTTCTTTGTTGCCTTCAGTCCCGTGGGCGACACAAAACCAATGTGGGAGCGAGCTTGCTCGCGATGACGGCCTCGCAGACTCTGAAGATCTCTCAGCCTGCGGCTTCCACGGTCCCAATAAAATTCGCCAGCTCCGCCGTCTGCGGATTGGCAAACAACACTTTTGGATCGCCCACCTCATGCACCTTGCCCTGATGCATGAACACCAGTTTGTCCCCAACCTCCCGGGCGAAGCGCATTTCGTGGGTGACCATGATCAGCGTCATCCCGTCCCTGGCCAGTTGTCGGACCACGCTCAGCACCTCGTTGACCAGTTCCGGATCGAGCGCCGAGGTGATTTCGTCGCACAGCAGCACTTTCGGTGACATCGCCAGGGCTCGGGCTATCGCGACACGCTGTTGCTGGCCGCCGGACAGTCGATCCGGGAACGCATCGAACTTCTCCGCGAGCCCGACCCGTTCAAGCATTTGCCGCGCCAGTTCGGCAGCCTTGGTCCTGGACACTTTCTGCACCACCTGCGGTGCGAGCATGACGTTTTCACCCACCGTCAGGTGCGGGAACAGGTTGAACTGCTGAAACACCATGCCGACTTTCTGTCGCAGGCTGCGCAAGTCGGCGCGGGCTGCGTCGAGGTATTCGCCGTCGACTTCGATCACCCCGTCGTTGATCGACTCCAGGCCGTTCAAGGTGCGCAGCAGGGTTGATTTCCCCGAACCGCTGCGGCCGATGATCGCCACCACCTGGCCTTCGTCGATGCTCAGGTCGATGCCTTTGAGCACATGGTGATCACCGTAATATTTATGCAGGGCGGAAATTCTAAGCAGAGGCATGCAGTCTCCTTTCC
The DNA here is from genome assembly GCF_044743155.1 of Pseudomonas sp. NPDC087697. NCBI lineage: Bacteria > Pseudomonadati > Pseudomonadota > Gammaproteobacteria > Pseudomonadales > Pseudomonadaceae > Pseudomonas > Pseudomonas sp. NPDC087697. The sequence continues at coordinate 2,638 of NZ_JBIUVW010000082.1, forward strand.
AGGTAGCGGGCACTGAGGGACAACGGGTAGCAGAGCAGGAAGTAACCGAGCGCCACCAGGCCGTAGACCATGAAGGGTTCGAACGTCGCGTTGGCGAGCATGCCGCCGGTTTTGGTGAGTTCGGTGAAGCCGATGATCGAGGTCACCGCAGTGCCTTTGACCACCTGCACCGAGAAGCCCACGGTCGGTGCCACGGCAATGCGCAGGGCTTGCGGCAGGATCACGTAGCGCAGCTGTTCAAAGGGGGTGAGCGCCAGGCTCGCCGACGCTTCCCACTGACCGTTGGCGATCGAGTCGACGCAACCGCGCCAGATCTCCGCCAGGTAAGCGCTGGTAAACAGCGTCAGGGCAATCGCCGCTGCCAGCCACGGCGAAATCTCGATCCCCAGCAGCGCCACGCCGAAAAACACCAGAAACAGCTGCATTAACAACGGCGTGCCCTGGAACAGTTCGATCCAGGTGCGGGCGAAACCTCGTGGCAGGGCGTTTTTCGAGATGCGCAGGGTCATGATCAGCAAGCCGATCAGCCCGCCACCAATAAACGCCACCAGCGACAGTGCCAGGGTCCATTGCAGGCCGGTGAGCAGGTTGCGGACGATGTCCCAGAAGGTGAAATCGCTCATTGGCTACTCCTCGCGCTGCTTCTTGCTATAAACCGTCGACCGATCCAGTTCAGCAACTGGCGGATCAGCAAGGCCATGCACAGGTAAACCAGCGTGGTCAGGGCATAGGTTTCGAAGGCGCGAAAGTTGCGCGATTGAATGAAGTTGGCGGCAAAACTCAGTTCTTCCGTGGCGATCTGCGAACACACCGCTGAACCGAGCATGACGATGATGATCTGGCTGCTCAGGGCCGGCCAGACCTTGCCCAGCGCCGGCAGCAGTACCACATGGCGGAACGCTTCGAAACGGCTCATCGCCAACGCCGCTGCGGCTTCCAGTTGCCCACGCGGGATCGCTTGAATGCCTGCGCGAATGATTTCCGTCGAATAGGCGCCGAGGTTGATCACCATCGCCAGCACCGCTGCCTGCCATTCGGAGATTTGCAGGCCCAGCGACGGCAAGCCGAAGAAGATGAAAAACAGCTGCACCAGAAACGGCGTATTGCGGATCAATTCGACGTAAACCCCGAAGATCCCGGCAAACGGACGGATGTTCCACGCTCGCACCACCGCGCCCACAATTCCAAGGCTGACCCCGAGCAGCGCGCCGATGGCTGTCAGTTCAAGGGTGAACAGCGCACCGCGCAGCAACAGGTCGGTGTTTTGCACCACCGGTAAAAAGTCGAACTGATAAGCCATGATCAGGCTCCTTGTTTAAACGACGTCCGGCGGAAATCAGAGATCGGCCGGCAGCGGCTGCTTGAGCCAGGTCCGGGAGTTTTTCTCCAGGCTGCCGTCAGTCCTGGCGGTGGCGAGGATCTGGTTGACCTTGTCCAGCAGCGCCGGCTCGTTCTTGTTCACGCCAACGTAGACTGGCGAGTCCTTGAGCTTCACTTTCAGCGCTGGAATGCGTTTCGGGTTGCGCTCGCTGATGGTCACCATCACCACGTTGCCGCTGGCGATCAGGTTGACCTGGCCTGCGAGGTAAGCGGCGACGGTCGAGTTGTTGTCTTCGAAGCGCTTGATGGTCACGCCTTGTGGGGCCACGGCGGTCAACTCGATGTCTTCGATGGCGCCACGGGTGACGCTGATGGTTTTACCTTTGAGGTCATCCAGGCCGTTGATGGCGACGTCTGGCGGTCCGAACACCGCGAGATAGAAGGGCGCATAGGCGCGGGAGAAGTCGATGACCTTCTCGCGTTCAGGGTTTTTGCCAAGGCTGGAGATCACCAGGTCGACCTTGCCGGTGGTCAGGAACGGAATGCGGTTGGTGCTGTTGACCGGCGTCAGTTCGAGTTTGACCTTGAGCTGGTCGGCCAGAAGCGCAGCGGTGTCGATGTCCAGGCCACGGGGTTTCATGTCCGGGCCCACCGAGCCAAACGGCGGGAAGTCTTGGGGCACGGCGACCTTGAGCGTTCCGCGCTTGATCACATCCTCCAGGCCGTCGGCATGGGCGGGGAGTTGACTGAGCATCAGGCTGGCAAACAGGGCAGTGAGCAGGGCGCTGCAACGCTTGGTCATGGTAAATCTCCGGATTCGGCAAGTGATTTCTGCGAATCGACAGAGCACAGCCCGTGCCAACCCCCGGCGAAATGGCTGTCAGACCGCGGATTTACTGGTATTGGTCGGTCTTACTGGTCTGAACAGCTGGTGATTTTTTTGCACCTTGATCGGGCATCGCCCAAGGCGCTCGAACCCCCGTGGGGCACGACTTGCCTGACTCGGCGATTAGCTTTACAACTAGCCGCTCACTGGTCTGGCTCGTCTGAAAAACCATGAATTCTATCTCTCGCGCCGTACCCGAAGTGGCGCTGCACGCCATCCGTAAACTGATTGCCGAACAGGGTTTCGGGCCGGGGGATGTGCTGCCTTCGCAGCGCGACCTGGCACTGCAACTGGGCGTGAGCCGGGCGTCGCTGCGCGAGGCGCTGTCATCTTTGAGTGCCTTGGGCGTGATCAGTGTGCAGCCTGGCAAAGGAGTGTTCGTGCAGGCGATTGAGTCATCCCCGGCAGTCTCAGGGATGACTTGGCCGTTCGCGGCTCAAGCCTCGCCGATGGATATCTTTCAGCTGCGCTATGCCCTGGAAGGCTTTGCGGCGGGGCTGGCGGCGGTGACGTTGAGCGCCGATGAGCTCGATGCCCTTGAAGATAACGTCGCAGCGATGCGCGACGAGTTGCGTGCCGGGGACTTCGACGCGGCGGCGCGGCTGGACTTCGAGTTTCATCGGCGAATCCTGCTGGCCAGCGGCAATCAGGCGATGTTGAGTATTCTGGCGGCGAGTGCCGAGCTCTTTCTGGAGAGCCAGAAACTACCGTTCATCCGGGCCGAACGGGCCATGGAAACCTGGCAAGAACACCGCAAGATCCTTCGAGCGCTGGCCCGCCGGGCTTCGGGTGCCGCCCAGAAGGCTATGCAAGAGCATGTGCGCAACGCGGCCCTGCGCACCGGAATTTCCTTCACGACCCCCGCCACGCCGTGACTTGAGCTATACCCAAACTCATGGGCCACCATAGCGAGACTCAATCATCTGCGGCTTCCTGAACGAGGGAAGGGCGGCTATGATGGGCCACGTTTTTTTGCTTACAATCTGGAGACTTCCATGAGCAGCGATCTTATCAAACACGTTAGCGACGCTAGCTTCGAAGCTGACGTACTCAAGGCCGAAGGTGCTGTACTGGTCGACTACTGGGCTGAGTGGTGTGGCCCATGCAAGATGATCGCTCCGGTTCTGGACGAAATCGCTGAAACCTACAAAGGCAAACTGACCGTTGCCAAGCTGAACATCGACGAAAACCAGGAAACCCCGGCCAAGCACGGCGTGCGTGGTATCCCGACTCTGATGCTGTTCAAGAACGGCAACGTCGAAGCGACCAAGGTTGGCGCGCTGTCGAAGTCGCAACTGGCCGCCTTCCTCGACGCCAACATCTAAGCGTCGTTGCAAGTGTCACCCAAAAGGCCCCGTAAATAGCGGGGCCTTTTCGTTATTCAGGGCTAGACGCTCCGAAACTCAGGTGTTACATTCGGCCCCGCACTGGTTCCTCCAGCGCCCCCTGCAAGCCGTCGCCGACGCTCTCCTTTTCGAATAAGTACGCGATCCTGTCGCCTTCTCTGCGGCGCGGCCTCATTAAGCCAAAAGCTTAATTTCCCCCCCTCCATAAATGATTACGTCATTCCTATATGAATCTGACTGAACTCAAGCAAAAGCCGATTACCGAACTGCTCGAATTGGCCGAACAGATGGGCATAGAAAATATGGCCCGTTCGCGCAAGCAGGACGTGATTTTCTCCTTGCTGAAAAAGCACGCGAAAAGCGGCGAGGAAATCTCCGGTG
>NZ_JBIUVW010000083.1:0-4243 GCF_044743155.1 Pseudomonas sp. NPDC087697
CAGCTCTTTAGCGATATCAGTGCACGATTCAACCAGGATCTTGGTGACTGGCTGACCATTGGCATCAGTCTGGTAAGTCACCAGACGCTTGCCCAACCACTGTTGAGCGAATGCTTTAGCGTCTTCTTTGCTGCGAACCAGCTTGACGCCGCCCGCTTTACCGCGACCACCGGCGTGAACCTGGGCTTTGACAACCCATTCGCTGCCACCGATTTTGTCGCAAGCTTCTGCTGCTGCTTCCGGGGTGTCTACCGCGTAACCGGTCGAAACTGGCAGGCCGTATTCAGCGAACAGCTGCTTACCCTGATACTCGTGAAGATTCATGCTTATTACCGTCTTCGTTAGGTACTGCGCATTCGGTGCTGCACTCATTCAAGTGCCGCACCACCTGTGACTGCTGCTTGCGTAGCTGAGCTACGCAAGACTGCGTCCAGCGGATATTCCGCGGTGAGTCTTGCATGCAAGGCTCACGACGGGCCAAACCGCCGTGGTTTCTTATTATCCGCTTAGCGTTTCTTGCGATTGGCAATGTGGATGGCGCCGCCATTCACTGCCAGAGCTGCTTCGTGCAAGGCTTCGGACAGGGTCGGATGGGAGAAAACCATCATGCCCAGGTCTTCGGCGCTGGTGCCGAATTCCATGCCGATTGCGCCCTGCTGTACCAGTTCTGCTGCGCTCGGGCCAATCACGTGGACACCCAATACGCGGTCAGTCTTGGCATCGGCGATAACTTTGACGAAACCACCGGTATCGTTGGCTGCCATGGCACGGCCAGAGGCTGCGAACGGGAAAGTGCCGACGTTAACTTCTACGCCTTCAGCTTTCAAGGCCTGCTCGGTTTTACCTACCCATGCAATTTCCGGGTGAGTATAAATAACCGAAGGGATCAGGTCATAGTTCATCTCGGTCTTGTGACCCTTGATGCGCTCGACAACCATGATGCCCTCTTCCGAGGCCTTGTGTGCCAGCATCATGCCGCGAACCACGTCACCGATGGCGAAAACGCCCGGTACGCTGGTGGCGCAATGATCGTCAACGAACACAAAACCACGCTCGTCGATGGTCACACCGCAGTCAGCTGCCAGCAGATCGGTGGTCACTGGACGGCGACCAACGGCTACGATCAGCTTGTCGAAAGTGATGGTCTGTTCGCCGTTGGCGTCGGTGTAAGTCACCACGACTTCTTCGCCGTTGACTTTGGAACCGGTAACGCGAGCGCCCAGCTTGATGTCCAGACCTTGTTTGGTCAGGGTTTTCAGCGCTTCTTTGGAAACGGCGGCGTCAGCAGCCATCAGGAACGTGTCCAGGGCTTCCAGGACAGTCACTTCAGCGCCCAGACGGGACCATACCGAACCCAGTTCCAGACCGATCACGCCAGCGCCGATCACGCCCAGACGTTTTGGAACCGATTGGAATTCCAGAGCGCCCGTCGAATCGACGATGACTTTCTGGTCAACCGGAGCCGGTGGAATGTCGATCGGACGCGAGCCCGAAGCGAGGATCACGTTCTCGGCTTCGATGATTTCGACGGTGCCGTCAGGCTTGGTCAGTTCGACTTTCTTGCCGGCCAGCAGTTTGCCGTGGCCTTGCAGGGGGGTCACGCCGTTGGCCTTGAACAGGGTAGCAACGCCGGAGGTCAGGCCTTTGACGATGTTGGCCTTGCGGCCGACCATTGCTGGTACGTCCATGGTCACGCCAGCGTGGTTGATACCGTGGATCGCGAAGCCGTCTTGAGCTTCGTGGAACTTCCAGGAGCTGTCCAGCAGCGCCTTGGACGGAATGCAGCCGACGTTCAGGCAAGTACCGCCGAGGGCCAGTTTGCCCTCTTTGTCGGTGTATTTCTCGATGCAGGCAGTCGTGAGGCCGAGTTGCGCCGCTTTAATGGCAGCCACGTAGCCGCCAGGGCCCGCGCCAATCACTACCACGTCGAATTTCTGAGTCATGTGTCATTCCTTCTCGAATCAAACCGGACGGTCCCTTTTGGAGACCGTCGTGGGACGAAGCTGGTCATTACAGAAAGGCCGCTCATCGCTGAGCGGCCCGTGCAACGAAATCAGATATCCAGCAGCAGACGAGCCGGGTCTTCCAGCAGGTTCTTGATGGTAACCAGGAAAGTCACAGCTTCTTTGCCGTCGATCAAACGGTGATCGTAGGACAGAGCCAGGTACATCATCGGACGGATAACAACTTGACCGTTGATCGCCATTGGACGCTGCAGAATGTTGTGCATGCCCAGGATTGCCGCTTGCGGCGGGTTGACGATCGGGGTCGACATCATCGAGCCGAAGGTACCACCGTTGGTGATAGTGAACGTACCGCCGGTCATCTCGTCGATGGTCAGCTTACCGTCACGAGCCTTCTTGCCGAAGGTAGCGATGCCGCCTTCGATTTCAGCCAGGCTCATCAGTTCGGCGTTACGCAGAACCGGCACCACCAGGCCACGGTCGCTGGACACGGCAACGCCGACGTCAGCGTAGCCGTGGTACACGATGTCGCCGCCGTCGATGGAAGCGTTGACTGCCGGGAAGCGTTTCAGCGCTTCGGTGGCCGCTTTCACGAAGAACGACATGAAGCCCAAGCGCACGCCATTGTGGGACTTCTCGAACAGGTCCTTGTACTTCGAACGCAGGGCCATGACTTCAGTCATGTCGACTTCGTTGAAGGTAGTCAGCATCGCCATGTTCGACTGGGCTTCAACCAGGCGCTTGGCCACGGTGGCACGCACGCGAGTCATCGGCACGCGCTTCTCGGTGCGGTCGCCAGCAGCGAACACAGGAGCAGCTGCAGCCGGGGCAGCGGCCTTGGCAGGCGCGGCAGCCGGAGCGGCTTTCTTGGCAGCAACCGCCGCAACCACGTCTTCCTTGGTCACACGACCGCCTTTGCCAGTACCGGCAACGGAAGCGATGTTGATGCCGTTTTCTTCAGCCAGCTTGCGAGCAGCCGGTGCAGCAACAGGATCATCTTCGCCAACAGCGGCCAAAGCAGCAGCCTGTGCAGGCGCGGCAGCGGCAGCCGGAGCGGCGGCAACAGCACCGCCCTCCCCGATGGAGCCCAGGACTTCGTCGGACAGAACGGTGTCGCCTTCGTTCTTGATGATAGCGCCCAGCACGCCATCAGCGGTAGCCAACACTTCCAGTACGACTTTATCGGTTTCGATGTCGACGATCAGTTCGTCGCGCTTGACCGCGTCGCCCGGCTTTTTGTGCCAGGTGGCAACGGTGCCATCGGCAACCGATTCCGGGAAAGTGGGGGCTTTGATCTCGATAGCCATTGTCTGTGGTTCCTTAAATTCGGTTTCAGGTGCGCGAAGGCGTTAAACAGTAAAGGCGTCTTGCAGCAGTTTTTCCTGCTGCTCGGCGTGCATCGATGCATAACCACAAGCAGGTGCAGCAGAAGCGTCACGGCCCGCGTACTCGAGTACGAGAGACTTGTTGTGACCGCCAATGATGCGGCGCATGTGATGCTGGCTGCAGTACCAGGCACCCTGGTTCATCGGCTCTTCCTGGCACCAAACGATGTGTTTGAGGTTGGAATAAGGAGCCAGGACTTCAATCAAGTCGTCCTCAGGGAATGGGTACAGCTGCTCAAGACGCACGATGGCGATGTCGTCACGACCTTCGGCACGGCGTTTTTCCAGAAGGTCGTAATAGACCTTGCCGCTACACAGCACGAGACGAGTGACCTTTTTCGGATCATGCGCATCGATTTCCGGAATAACGGTCTGGAACGAACCTTCGGCCAGATCTTCCAGAGTCGAGATGGCCAGCTTGTGACGCAGCAGCGACTTCGGAGTCAGGACTACCAGTGGTTTGCGCAGCGGGCGAATCACCTGACGACGCAGCAAGTGGTAGATCTGGGCCGGCGTAGTCGGCATGCACACCTGGATGTTGTGCTCGGCGCACAGCTGCAGGTAACGCTCCAGACGAGCCGACGAGTGCTCCGGCCCCTGACCTTCATAACCGTGTGGCAGCAACATGGTCAGACCGCACAGACGGCCCCACTTGTGCTCACCGCTGGTGATGAACTGGTCGATAACCACCTGGGCACCGTTGGCGAAGTCGCCGAACTGGGCTTCCCAGATCACCAGCGCTTCTGGCGTGGTGGTGGAGTAGCCGTATTCGAACGCCAGTACGGCTTCTTCGGACAGGAACGAATCGTACAGGTCGAAACGTGGCTGGCCTTCGTACAGGTGTTGCAACGGGATGTAGGTGCCCGCGTCTTTCTGGTTGTGCAATACCGCATG
>NZ_JBIUVW010000083.1:4252-5670 GCF_044743155.1 Pseudomonas sp. NPDC087697
ATGTCCTGGCCGGTCATGCGAATCGGGTGACCTTCGAACGCCAGGGTCGCGTACGCCATGGTTTCGGCGTAACCCCAGTTGATCGGCAGGCCGCCGGCTTGCATTTTCTGACGGTCTTCGTAGATCTTCGCGACCTGACGCTGAACCACGAAACCTTCCGGGATTTCCAGCAGCTTGGCGGACAGCTCTTGCAGGGTCTTGAGATCGAACGTGGTGTCGTGACGCGCAGTCCAGGCGTGGCCCAGGTACGGACGCCAGTCGACGAACAGCTCTTTGTTCGGCTCCTTGACCAGGCTTTTCACTACGTGCAGACCGTTGTCCAGCGCGTTGCGGTATTCGTCGACTTTCGCCTGAACACGTGCAACGTCAAGCACACCGCTCTGGGTCAGACGATCGGCATACAGCTCACGAGTGGTGCGCTGCTTGGTGATCTGCTGATACATCAGAGGCTGGGTGCCGCTTGGCTCGTCGGCCTCGTTGTGGCCGCGACGACGGTAGCAGACCAGGTCGATCACGACGTCACGCTTGAACTGCATGCGGTAGTCGATGGCCAGTTGGGTTACGAACAATACGGCTTCCGGATCATCACCATTCACATGGAGGATCGGCGCCTGGATCATTTTCGCAACGTCGGTGGCGTACTCGGTGGAGCGCGAGTCTTCCGGGTTGCTGATAGTGAAGCCAACCTGGTTGTTGATCACGATGTGAACGGTACCGCCGGTCCGGAAGCCGCGGGTCTGCGACATCTGGAAGGTTTCCATGACCACACCTTGACCGGCGAATGCCGCGTCACCGTGGATGGAAATCGGCAGAACCTTTTCACCGGTAGGGTCGTTACGACGATCCTGACGGGCACGGACCGAACCCTCGACCACTGGCGAAACGATTTCCAGGTGGGAAGGGTTGAAGGCCATGGCCAGGTGAACTTCACCGCCTGCGGTCATGACGTTGGACGAGAAGCCCTGGTGGTATTTAACGTCACCGGAACCCAGCTCGACCTTTTTCTTGCCTTCGAACTCGTCGAACAGCTCACGCGGGTTCTTGCCGAAGGTGTTGACCAGCACGTTCAGACGGCCACGGTGGGCCATGCCGATAACGATTTCCTTGGTGCCGTAGGAACCGGAGCGCTGGATCAGCTCGTCAAGCATCGGAATCAGGCTCTCGCCGCCTTCCAGGCCGAAACGCTTGGTGCCCGGGTATTTGGTACCCAGGTATTTTTCCAGGCCTTCGCCTGCGGTGACGCGCTCGAGCAGGTGGCTCTTGATATCGGCCGAATACACCGGACGGCCACGCACGCCTTCCAGACGCTGCTGGAACCAATGGCGCTGCTCGGAATCGACGATGTGCGTAAATTCAGCGCCGATGGTGCGGCAATATGTCTGCTGCAACGCTTCGTGAATTTCGCGTAGGCTCGCTTC
>NZ_JBIUVW010000084.1:0-4617 GCF_044743155.1 Pseudomonas sp. NPDC087697
TTTCCCCATGTGAGAGTAGGTCATCGTCAAGATTAAATTCCGAAACCCCTATCTGCGTATGCAGGTAGGGGTTTTGTTTTGCCTGCGAGAAAGTTGATTCTTACGATTTCTATGCAACGGCCCGGGGCATGGCTATCATGCGGACCTCATTGTGAGGCGATACTTGCATGCTGACGTTGTTAAAGCTCCTGAAGGACGGTCGTTTCCATTCCGGCCAAGCGCTGGGCGCTGCTCTAGGCATTAGTCGTAGCGCTGTATGGAAACAGCTCCAGCACCTCGAGGCTGAATTGGGTCTTTCTATCCATAAGGTGCGTGGTCGTGGTTATCAGTTGAGTGCGCCGTTGACTCTGCTCAACTCCGTGGAGATCGGTGAGCATTCACCTGCTTGCGGCTGGCCCGTACTGGTCTTTGATTCGATTGATTCCACCAACGCTGAAGCATTGCGCTCTATAGAGCGCGGAATGGCTGCGCCGTTTCTTGTGCTTGCAGAGCGACAAACTGCTGGTCGTGGTCGGCGCGGCCGCAAGTGGGTGAGTCCGTTTGCCGAAAATATCTACTATAGCCTCGTGCTGCGAATCGATGGCGGCATGCGCCAGCTTGAAGGGCTTAGCCTGGTCGTCGGCCTTGCTGTGATGCAAACGCTGCGTGATCTGGGTATTGCCGGAGCTGGTTTGAAGTGGCCTAACGATGTCCTGGTTGGTGAGAAGAAAATCGCCGGCATACTGCTGGAGTTGGTTGGGGATCCTGCTGATGTGTGTCATGTCGTTCTGGGCGTGGGAATCAATGTAAATATGCAGATGGCTGATGAGGTTGATCAGCAATGGACCTCCATGCGTCTCGAAGCAGGGAGGGCGTTTGATCGTAATCTTCTTGTTGCGCGTTTGGGGGGTGTTCTCCAGGAGCACCTGAGCCGTCACCAGTCGGCAGGGTTTTCAGCACTTCAGTCAGAGTGGGAGCAAGGGCATCTATGGCAGGGGCGCGCGGTTTCACTGATTGCCGGCGTGAATCGGATTGACGGTGTGGTGATGGGGATCGACGGACAAGGCGCATTGCGTTTGAAAGTAGATGGTGTAGAAAAAGTGTTTAGTGGTGGTGAGCTAAGTCTGAGGTTGCGCGATGATTCTTGAGCTCGACTGCGGGAACAGCTTTATTAAATGGCGTGTGCTGCACGCAGATGCGGCGCGCTTGGTTGCCGAAGGGGTTGTCGACTCGGATCTGGCCTTGTTGGAAAGTTTGCGCGACTGTGATGGGTTGAATCTCAAGTACTGTCGCTTGGTAAGTGTAAGAACCAATGAAGAGACCGCTGCGCTTGTTTCCTTGCTGGTTGATGCATTCGGCGTAACGGTTTCCTGCGCGGCACCGGCCCGTGAAATGTCTGGGGTCCGGAACGGTTACGAGGACTATCAGCGGCTAGGCCTTGATCGCTGGCTTGCGATGCTTGGAGCATTTCATCTCGCCTCGGGAGCTTGTCTGGTTCTCGATTTTGGTACTGCGCTTACCGCAGACCTTATTGCGGCGGATGGTGAGCACCTGGGAGGGTTCATTTGCCCGGGAATGCCCTTGATGCGTAACCAGTTACGTACCCATACCCGGCGGATCCGCTATGACGATCTCGCGGCATCCAGGGCGCTCGAGAGCTTTGAGCCAGGGCGAAATACAGTGGAGGCCGTCGAGCGTGGATGTTCATTGATGTTGAGAGGGTTTGTCCTGACGCAGTTGGAGCTGGCGCGCAGCTATTGGGGGCAGGAGTTCTCGGTGTTCCTCACTGGTGGTGATGCGGGCCTGGTTTCCGGAGTCGTGCCAGAGGCGCGGGTGGTGCCGGATCTTGTATTCGTAGGTTTGGCCATGGCGTGCCCATTGTCCTGAGGTTTTTATGCGTTGGTTGTTTCTGCTGTTGCTGGTCCTCAATGTGTTTTATTACGTCTGGCATCAGCAGGAGGCGCCCTTGCGTGCGAAGGATGTCACTCCATTGAGTTTGTATAAAGGTTCGCAGCAGGACATTCGTCTGTTGAGTGAAACGCCTGATGCAGCAGCTGCACGTGACAAGGGTAAATCTGCGCAGGCGGATAACAGCTGTCTTTATCTAGGCGGCTTTGCTCGTCAGGAAACGGCGAAGACGCTTGAGCAGCGATTGACTGCTCTAGACATCAAGGTTCAGCAACTATCGGTTTCTCTTCCTGATTCTGTTGGATATTGGATGCGCGTGGCTCCAGAAAGCCGGCGTTTGGCTGATGATTCCGTGTTGCAGAACCTTGCTAAAGAATTCAATGAGTTAAAACATAAAATAATGCCGTGCGAGGGGGTTGCAACTGCTGAATAGGTTGCATAGAATGGCGCCCGCTTCGCAGTGAAGACTTTTAACGGTCAACGGCGCGAAGCGAGGTCAACGCAGCTAACCTCAGGTTTTTAATGAGAAAATGCTTGACAGAAGGCTGGCATGATATAGAATGCCGGCTCGCTTAGGAGGGGTTCCCGAGCGGCCAAAGGGATCAGACTGTAAATCTGACGTCTACGACTTCGAAGGTTCGAATCCTTCCCCCTCCACCATTTTTAGCGTGAGCTGCAAGCTTACGCGGGTATAGTTTAGTGGTAGAACCTCAGCCTTCCAAGCTGATGATGCGGGTTCGATTCCCGCTACCCGCTCCAAGTTTGCAGGTTGTGCACAGTGTTTCGCTCTTGTAGCTCAGTTGGTAGAGCACACCCTTGGTAAGGGTGAGGTCAGCGGTGCACATCCGCTCAAGAGATCCATATAAACAGGCAGATATGAAAATATCTGCCTTTGTTTTAATGGCTTGTGTGACTTGCTTAATTCTTCTCCTAGGGGTGATTTCGATGGCTAAGGAAAAGTTCGAACGTAATAAGCCGCACGTCAACGTAGGTACCATTGGTCACGTCGACCACGGTAAGACCACTCTGACTGCTGCTCTGACTCGCGTCTGCTCCGAAGTTTTCGGTTCGGCAAAGGTTGACTTCGACAAGATCGATAGCGCCCCGGAAGAAAAAGCTCGTGGTATCACCATTAATACCGCTCACGTTGAGTACGATTCGGCTGCGCGCCACTATGCGCACGTTGACTGTCCGGGCCACGCTGACTATGTGAAGAACATGATCACCGGTGCCGCTCAGATGGATGGTGCTATCCTGGTTTGCTCGGCCGCTGATGGTCCGATGCCGCAAACCCGTGAGCACATCCTGTTGTCCCGTCAGGTAGGCGTTCCGTATATCGTTGTCTTCCTGAACAAGGCTGACATGGTAGACGACGCTGAGCTGCTGGAGCTGGTTGAGATGGAAGTGCGCGATTTGCTGAGCGCTTACGATTTTCCGGGTGATGACACTCCAATCATCATCGGTTCGGCTCTGATGGCTCTGAATGGTCAAGACGACAACGAGATGGGCACTACTGCCGTCAAGAAGTTGGTTGAGACTCTGGATAGCTACATTCCGCAGCCAGAGCGTGCTATCGACAAGCCGTTCCTGATGCCGATCGAAGACGTATTTTCGATCTCGGGTCGCGGTACTGTTGTAACTGGTCGTGTTGAGCGTGGCATTGTCCGCATTCAGGAAGAAGTTGAGATTGTTGGTCTTCGTGACACTGTCAAGACTACTTGCACTGGTGTTGAAATGTTCCGCAAACTGCTCGACGAAGGTCGTGCTGGCGAGAACTGCGGTGTGCTGCTGCGCGGCACCAAGCGTGATGACGTTGAGCGTGGTCAGGTTCTGGTTAAGCCGGGTACCGTTAAGCCACACACCAAGTTCACTGCAGAAGTTTACGTTCTGAGCAAGGAAGAAGGCGGTCGTCATACTCCGTTCTTCAAAGGTTACCGTCCACAGTTCTACTTCCGTACTACTGACGTGACTGGTAACTGTGAGCTGCCGGAAGGCGTTGAAATGGTAATGCCAGGTGACAACGTCCAGATGACTGTCACTCTGATCAAAACCATCGCGATGGAAGATGGCCTGCGTTTCGCCATCCGTGAGGGCGGTCGTACCGTCGGCGCTGGTGTCGTAGCTAAAGTCATCGAGTAAGTTGTTGTAATGTCTTTTTTAGGCCGGCATAATGGTCGGCCTAATTTTGTTTTAGGTCAGTAGCTCAATTGGCAGAGCGACGGTCTCCAAAACCGTAGGTTGGGGGTTCGATTCCCTCCTGACCTGCCAGATTCACTCAGTGTGTCTGGCTTTCTTTTCACAGGATCTTCATAGATGACTCCTAAAGCTGAAGCTCAAGGCTCTCGCTTCGATCTGCTCAAGTGGCTTGTAGTAGTCGCCTTGGTGATTGTTGGCGTTGTCGGCAATCAGTATTACCATGCTGCGCCGATCCTGTACCGTGTACTCGCTTTGCTTGTTATTGCTGCTGTAGCTGCCTTTGTAGGCCTGCAGACGGTCAAGGGCAAGTCTTTCTTTGTACTGGTTAAGGAAGCTCGCACCGAGATTCGTAAAGTCGTGTGGCCAACTCGCCAAGAAACCACGCAGACCACCCTGATTGTGGTGGCTGTTGTTCTGGTTATGGCGTTGCTGTTGTGGGGGCTTGATTCCCTGCTCGGCTGGCTTGTTTCCTTGATTGTCGGCTAAGGGTGTCCCGTGGCGACGCGTGGGTCGGTTGGGCAGGCGGACGCGGGT
>NZ_JBIUVW010000084.1:4627-5352 GCF_044743155.1 Pseudomonas sp. NPDC087697
AATAATAAGTCAAACCATAATCGTGAAACTAAAAGCATTTCATTCGATAGTTGGTAGAGCGCGTAAAGCTGGCTGGCATGGAAGATGGCTTTGGCGAAATTCTGGTTCCCACTGAAGAAGTGGTTGAAATGCGTAATGGCCAGAAACGCAAAAGCGAGCGTAAGTTCTTCCCGGGTTATGTGCTGGTCCAGATGGATATGAACGAGGGTACTTGGCACTTGGTCAAGGATACTCCTCGGGTGATGGGCTTCATCGGCGGTACTGCTGATAAGCCGGCACCAATCACTGACAAAGAGGCAGAAGCAATTCTGCGTCGTGTTGCTGATGGTAGCGACAAGCCGAAGCCTAAGACTCTGTTTGAGCCGGGTGAAGTGGTTCGTGTCACCGACGGTCCGTTCGCTGATTTTAATGGCACGGTCGAAGAAGTTAACTACGAAAAGAGCCGGATCCAAGTGGCTGTGCTCATTTTCGGTCGCTCTACTCCGGTAGAGCTAGAGTTCAGCCAGGTCGAAAAGGTCTAGCCGAACAAGCATCCCAACCCCGCAGCCCTAGGCTGTGGGGTTTTGTCGTCACTGGGATAAACGCGCAAGTAACCGGGGAGCCTCTCGAGGCGTTCGAACCCGTAATTGGAGTGCCTCATGGCCAAGAAGATTACCGCTTACATCAATCTGCAAGTGAAGGCAGCTCATGCTAACAAAAGCCAACCTGTTGGTCGTGCTCTGGGT
>NZ_JBIUVW010000085.1:0-5347 GCF_044743155.1 Pseudomonas sp. NPDC087697
ACGGTGCTTAGTAAAGGTGACGGGGGTCGACTTATTCTCGGTCACGAAAAAAACTCCTCAGCAATCAATCCAAACCAGCCCAGGCAGTGGGCGAGGGAGCATGTGCGGGAAGGCCCGTCACAAGCGGAAACAGGTTCTGTGCGTCGATCTTCCTGACGACTCATACGCACACACACTTACTTGTACATACAAGCATATGCAATCAAGCGGCCAACTTGATGGCTCGTCGTTCAATAAAGCTTGGGATTTGGCTGAAACGCGCTTGAGACAAGGGTTTGGCGGGAGGCGTTTTTTTCGGAAGGTTTTTGCGGCGGTGTCACGACTGTTACTTGAGCATGAAATTGCGCCACGTTGGGGCGCTCGGTGACAGTTTGGGAGATATTGGTGCGCGATGGGAAACAACTGGAACGAATGCATTTGTGGCGAGGGGGGAGGGCCGCGCGGCACTGGACAGCACCGATACAGATCCAGGCTCGGCTCCAAGGCTATCCTTCACTCGTCGAGATGCAACGAAACAGCCGAAGGACGGCCTTGGAGTACAACCTGTTTACTTCAGGTTTTTCTGTACCGTGGCCAGTACTTCACCGCTACGGACCTGTTCGGTGACACTCACCATGTCCGAATAGAAGGCACGATCATGGTCGGCGACCGGTACGCGGCTACGCACCAGGTCATAAACCGCCTTGGTGACGCTGGAAGCCTTGTGCACGTCATGGAAATCCAGGGCCTGGCAACCCACCAGCAGCTCAATGGCCAGCACCGATTCCAGCTTTTCGGAAACCTTGTAGGCCTTGATGGCGGCGTTATAAGCCAGGCTGACCAGATCCTCCTGGTTGGCGCAGGTCGAGAAACTGTCGACAGAGGAGGGGAACGACAGCGCCTTCATTTCCGCATACAGGCCAGCCGCGGTGTACTGAAGGATCATGTACCCGCTGTTCAGGCCCGGGTTGCGCACCAGAAAGGCCGGCATTTCACTGAAGTGCGAGTTGACCATGCGGTCGATACGGCGCTCGGAAATCTTCGCCAGGTTGGCCAGCGCCACGCACAACGAATCCGCTGACATGCCGATGTAGCTGCCGTCGAAGTTGGCGCCTGAGATGGCAATGCCGTCACCGTCCTCAAGCGGGTAGATGATCGGGTTATCGCCCGAGGAGTGAATTTCGTTTTCGATATTTTCGCGGGCGTGATCGATGAATCTTTTCGAAGCACCATGCACCTGGGGAATGGCGCGCAGGCTGTAGGCGTCCTGAAGCCGGTAGTCGATGTTTTCGGCGATCAGTTGGCTGTCATGCAGCATCGCCTTTATATCCCTGGCGGTTTGCGCCTGCTCTTTATGCGCCTTGATAGAGTGGTAGCGAGGGTCGAAGGCCCGAATCGTGCCCTTCAGCGCTTCAAGGGAAAGGGCCGCGGCGACGTCGGCCAGCGAGGCGGTCTGCATGGCGTTGTAGAGGGCCAGAATGGCGATGGCGGTCACCGACATGGTGCCATTGAGCATGGCCAGGCCTTCTTTGCACTGCAGGTCCGTCGGTTGCAGGCCGACCTGTTCCAGTGCGGTGGCGCCATCCACCCACTCGCCGCCATTGACCCTGGCTTGGCCTTCGCCCAGCAGGACCAAGGCCAGGTGCCCCTCGACGGCCAGATAGCCCACCGAACCCTCGCCAGGCGCAAACGGCACGACTTCGTTGTTGAGCAGGCCGGCAATCAGCTCCAGCAACTCCAGACGCACCCCCGAAAAACCTTTGCCAAGGCTGATCAGAACCATCAACTGGATCGCACGAACCTGCTCACGCTTGAGCGGCTCGCCCACGGCGACGGCGTGGGAGCGCACGATATTGACCTGGAGCTCCTTGGCCTTCTGCGGGGAAATCACATGTCGAACGTTATCGCCGAACCCGGTGGTCACCCCATAGACCAGGCGATTTTCATCGAGGAAACGCTCCACCAGGCCACGGGACTTTTTCACGCGGTTCTTGTAGGTCTCGGAAAACGACACCCTGGCCGAATAACGGGCTACCGCGACGAACTCTTCGATGGAGGGCTCTCTATCGCCGAGGACGACCTGAGTGATCTGTTGAGGATGAGCTTTCATTGCGAACTCCCGAGAAACGAAATGATTGAGGGGGGGGCTGGACCGGCCAGGCCGTCGCTCGATTGAGCGTGGGAGAAGGCTAAAGCGATTTGGATATGAAGAAAATATGGCAATTTCTGTCAGTTTTATTAGAATTTCTAAACTTAAAATGCTTTCGAGACCTTCGCATCCCCATGAGTCGCTTACCGCCCTTACGAGCCCTCCAAATATTTGAAACCGTCGGTCACTGCGGCGGTATATCCCAAGCCGCAAAGCGATTGAACATCTCCGTGGGCGCGGTGAGTCAGCAGATGAAGTTGCTTGATGAGGCACTGGGCATGAGCTTGACGGTCAAGGAGGGACAGCGCTTGCGACTGAACGCCGTTGGCCAGCGTTTTCATGCGCGGTGTTCTATAGCATTTGAAGAATTGAGAGCCGCCGTTTCCGAAGTAGAGCGTTCGAAAAACCCCAACAATTTGTATGTCAGTGGCCTGCCTTCTCTCATGACCAAGTGGCTGGCGCCTCTTACCTACGAATGGCAGCATGAGGATGGTGATCTCGACATCTATCTGGATGGCACGCTGGCGGACACTTTGGAGGAGGAGAACGCAGATTTTCGAATCGGCTATGGCGAACCTGCCCAATATGTCGGGCATAGCGTTGTATTATTCCGCGATTGTGTGGTGCCAGCATGTTCACCGACGCTTATAGGCCATCCAGGCCATGTGGAGCATGCCGGTGATCTGCTTCAACACCCACTTATCCGTATCGATTCGCGGCCGAAATTTGATTCACCCCCCTCTTGGGCCGAATGGTTTGAGCTGGAGGGTGTCGCCGTCGAGCAGACAATTGCCATACGTCGTAGCTTTTCTTCGTCCAGCATGGCTATTCAAGCCGCCATCGATCACCAAGGAATAGTGCTGGCGCAGTTTTCGATGATTGCCCGTGACATCGATGAAGGGCGCTTGATCATTCCTTGGCAGCGAGCCATGCCTCTTCCCTCGCCGTATTACCTGAGTTGGCACCCTAACACTCTGCAGAAAGCGCAATGTCGGGCATTTCAACGCTGGCTGATTGGCCGAGGGAGAGCACAAGAGGAAATTACTGACTCCTTGATAGCTGCGCAGCCCGCTAGCAAGAAGTGATTCACAACTACAGAGTGCTACCAGGTTTTGAGCTTTTGACAATCTGGGCCAACTGCTCATCGGCCCGTCGGTACCAAAGGCGTTGACTTTGCCCATGGTCAGTCGCGGATTGCGCGCGCTGAGGAGCTGGGGGCACGCCAGATGTGGAAGAAAATGCACGAGCCAGAGGCGGGGGACGCCGGCGTGTTCTGCTCGATAAAATGGCCGTCTCGCGACCGACGGCCTTGCGTGCCGCTTTTATTGGCGACACACAAGGCTCGACGATTACGATGGAGTTAGCTGCCTGGTGCGAAGACGGCAACGCAACCATTACAGCCACCGTCCTTGGCGTTGAGCGGCAGGAAGACGTGGTTATTTTTCTCGCTGACTGCAACCGAATGCGGGTTGCCGCCGGGCAGCTTTATGCGCTGGACGAGCGTGTTGGATTTCGCGTCGATGACACCGAGTTCCGGGCCGTCCGGCATACCGCGCGAAGCGGTGTAATATTGCTTGAGCTTCGGATTGTAGGTGACCATGTCGGCGGCACCGAGGCCAGGAATGACCTTGACCACCGAGCCGTCAGTTTTCATGACGACGAATACCGGCGGCAGGCCGCTATCCTTAACGCCGGCGTTGCAACCTAGCAGCAGGTTTGCGCCAGGCCCTTGCACCAGTCCGTTGGGATGGCAGTCATTCACTGGCAATAGTTTCTCGACCTTGCCGCTGTCCGGGTTGATGACGGCGACGGCACCCTTGGCCTTATCCTTCTTCAATTCCGGAATCGAAACATAGAACCTTTTCGTCGTTACGTCGTAGACGGCCTGCTCGATCCCGTCCGTGGCGTCCTCGAAGGGAATCTTAGCCACGACTTTGTGGCCCGGCTTGGTCGAGATCAGCGTCAGGAACGGCGGCTCGTCGGCATTGTTGGCGACAATCACAACGTGCGCCTTCGGATCGTACGCCATCTCGTCAACCCGGGCTTTTCCGCCGGTTGAAATTGTATCGATGACTTTTTTCGTCTTGAGGTCGATGATCTTCAGAGTGCTGTCGCCGTCGCCGGCCCACAATTCCCCGCCAACGACAACGACGCCGTTCGGGCCGGACTCGTCGTTGCTCTTTAATTGCCCAGCGAATCCGCCGGGCAAGCGGTCGACCATCTTGCCGCTAGCGCCATCGAACACGTCGACAGCCTTGTTGCTTCTATCGGCCAAATAGTAACGGTTGGTCGCCTGATCGACGTAGCTGATATCGTAGCCGTTGAGAGGCTCACCCGGAACCTCCAATGAGCCGATCCGTTTCAGTTCAGCGGCGCTGACTGAAGTGGCAAGACTCAAAGCCAATATCGCAGCTGCAGAACCCAACAATTTTCGCTGCACCATAGGTTTTCTCCTGAAATCTTCGGATATTTTTGTTTTTGTTCGCTTCTATTAAGCCGCCCCGGCCAACCGGGACGCCTGACTTCTTCGCATCCTTTCAGAGATACACTGCCTTGGCCGTCGCTGGCCCGCCCATGGCGCCTCGATGTCGCTCGCCAGACGACCTCCTGAACTCCCTCAATCGCCGAGTGAATCTCAACTACCGTATTTACTATGTCAATACTTATGATGGAAATGGGACATATTCTGTAAAAAATGGGACATATTCTTTTGTTGGGAACTGACGCAGCTGCTGCCATAAAAAACGCTGAACCGGTAACGGTCAGCGTTTTTTACGGTTAGCGTTTTTTTATGGTGGGGCTCGGATTTGGATTCAACAATGAGACGTTCGTCTATTATCGGACTCAATCGTCTACTTCAGAGTGTCCCTAGGGGGAATGCTCTTCAATCTCCCCTCGACCATCAGGCCTATTCTGTCAACACACCCGTGCAGGTGATGCGCGAGTCACATCGCCTGACCGAGGCCCTGGGCTGGGCGCTGGTCTTGCCGCAAATGCTGCCGCGCAGCTACTCAAGACGTCTCGGTGTATGTGATGGCGATACTTATTTAATCGTTAACCTGAGCGTAACGATTTGCTTCCCTGCTTGATTGATGGCTGGTTCATTCGCTCCTAATGTTCACTCACGAAAGCGAACCCGTGGAGTGAGCATGACAACAACAATATCCCCCGACTCGCGCTGGACGCGGCGACGCAGTGAAAAACTGCGGCGCCTTGAGC
>NZ_JBIUVW010000086.1:0-4709 GCF_044743155.1 Pseudomonas sp. NPDC087697
GCTCCTCCTCGATCAGTGACTGCAGATCCAATGGATCTTCGCCCAGTTCCAGCACGTCATAACCTTTCGGCAACGACTGGGTATTCGCACCCTCCTTCACACAGCATAACTGCATTCGCTGTGAATCGGCAGGGTGACCAGCTCAAGACAACGCTGGCAAACCATTTTGACTTTGGTGTCGATAAAGCTGTGGATCACCACAGATTTACGTTCATCTCGCTCAAAAACGAATTTAGCCTGCACCGTACCGACAGTATCGGAAAGCGGGTCGCAGAGTCTCTCCAAATCGGCCAGCAGCATTTCACCTTGAAGGGTGGTGCCACGATCAGCCAATTTGCGCGGGTCAACGTGAGGTGGAATCGGGTCATTCAACATAGGCGCAGCATTATAGGGATGCACCCAGCCATGTCAAAGGAAATTCAGCCCTGTCCGTCACTTGGAAGCCCCGCTAGAATTTGCGACTGACTTTTGGAGAGCCGTATGCTGCCTTTATTACTTGCTTCAAGCTCGATCTATCGCCGCGAATTACTGGCCCGCTTGCAGCTGCCATTTACCTGCAGCTCACCGGATATCGACGAAAGCCACCAACCGGGAGAGTCGGCCATCGAGTTGGTAAAACGCCTCGCCCATGAAAAAGCCCGGGCGCTGGCCGGCAGTCATCCCGTCCATTTGATTATCGGCTCGGACCAGGTTGCGGTACTCGACGGACAGATTATTGGCAAACCCCATACATTCGAGAAGGCCCGCGAGCAACTACTGGCCGCCAGCGGCGCCAGCGTGACCTTCCTGACCGGCCTGGCACTGCTCAACAGCCAGACTGGCCACTGCCAGATCGACTGCATCCCTTTCACCGTACACATGCGCACACTCGACCAGGCAAGCATTGAACGCTACCTGCGCGCAGAACAGCCCTACGACTGCGCTGGCAGCTTCAAAGCCGAGGGATTGGGCGTGAGCCTGTTTCAAAGCACCGAAGGCCCGGACGCCACCAGCCTGGTCGGCCTGCCATTGATTCGTCTGGTTGACATGCTGCTGGCCGAAGGCGTGCAGACCCCCTAAGAGTCAAAAGATCGCAGCCTTCGGCAGCTCCTACGGGATGCCAGCATGCTTGTGCAGGAGCTGCCGCAGGCTGCGATCTTCTGATCAAAAAAAACCGGCCACGCAGGCCGGTTTTTTATATTGCACGACGATCAGCGCAACGCCGGCCCCTGAAAGCCCATCCGCATTGCCAACTGCTCAGCCACGCTGGCACCGAGCTTTTTCGAGAAGCGATCGAACGTTGACTCTTGCACCGTGAAGTCAACCAGTTCTTTCTCACCGATCACGTCACGCGCCACCGAACTGGCACTGCCCAAACCATCGATCAAACCCAACGGCAGCGCCTGCTCGCCTGACCAGACCAGCCCCGAGAACAACTCCGGATGCTCTTTGTCTTTCAGGCGATCGCCACGGCCTTTTTTGACACTGGCGATGAATTGCTGGTGAGTGGTGTCCAGCACGCCCTGCCAGAACTCGGTTTCGTCAGGCTTCTGTGGCTGGAACGGATCGAGGAACGACTTATGCTCGCCCGACGTGTATGTCCGACGCTCGACACCGAGCTTCTCCATGGTGCCGACAAACCCGTAACCGGCCGCCGTCACGCCAATGGAGCCCACCAGGCTCGCCTTGTCAGCGTAGATCTGATCCGCCGCACTGGCGATGTAGTAAGCACCCGAAGCACCGAGATCGGAAATCACCGCGTAAACCTTTGTACCTGGATGCAGGGCACGCAGACGACCAATTTCATCGTAGACATAACCCGACTGCACCGGACTGCCGCCTGGACTGTTGATCCGCAGCACGATGCCCTTGACCTTCGGATCTTCAAACGCCGCACGCAATCCACCGACGATATTGTCGGCACTGGCCGACTCCTTATCGGCAATCATTCCATTCACGTCGATCAACGCGGTGTAGCCCGACCCGCGGGTCGCGCTTTTTTCAATGCTCACCAGTGGCGTGAAGAGGATCAGCGCGGCAAGCAGGTAAACAAAGGTCAGCAGCTTGAAAAAAATCCCCCAACGCCGCGAACGACGCTGCTCCTGCACACCTGCAAGCAGAGTCTTCTCAAGCAACTTCCAGCTCTTGTCGTCGCCGCCTTCATCACTGGCCTTGTCTGGCGCCTTCCATTCGTCGGTCATTCCATCCACCCCAACAAAAACTTAATTGGCCCGCTGACCCAGCCAGGCGTGCAATTGCGAAAAATGATCAATGGCCAGACGCGGTTCGAACACGCGCAAGGCTTCTATCGATTGAGCGCCATAGCTGACAGCGACCGAATCCATCCCGGCGTTGCGCGCCATCTGCAGATCGAACGACGAATCCCCCACCATCAACGCCTGCTCCGGGCGGACGTCACAATGGGCCAGAATCTGTTCGAGCATCAGCGGATGCGGCTTGCTGGCGGTTTCATCGGCGGCGCGGGTGATATCAAAATAATCTTCCCAGCCATGAGACTTCAGCACACGGTCCAGCCCGCGACGCGCTTTGCCGGTCGCCACCGCCAGGTGATAACCCTCGGCACGAAACGCCGCAAGCGACTCGACGACTCCCTCAAACAACGGAGAAGGCACGGCCTCCGACGCGACGTAGTGATCCGCATAGTGCTGACGGAACGCCACCATCTCGTCATCGTCAATCTCTGGATACAAAGTGCGAATCGCTTCCGGCAACCCCAGACCAATGATGCCCTTGACGGCCAGATCATCGCGCAACTGAAAACCGGACCGCTGCGATGCCACATGCATCGCCTCGACAATCCGGCCGATGGAATCAGCCAGCGTGCCGTCCCAATCGAAGATCAGCAGCTTGTAATCAGGATGCACTCAGGCGCTCCACAGTCTTGGCCCACATTTCATCGACAGGGGCCTGAAGCTTCAACTCGCCGCCATCAGGCAGCGGTACGGTGAGCATATAAGCGTGCAGGAACAGGCGCTTGCCACCCAGATCGCGAATTTCCCTGGAGAAGCCCTCGTCGCCATACTTGGTATCGCCGGCGATACAGTGACCAGCGTGCAGGGTATGGACGCGAATTTGGTGAGTACGGCCGGTAACAGGCTTGGCCTCGACCATGGTTGCAAAGTCGCCAAAGCGGCGCAGCACCTTGAACAGGGTCAGCGCTTCCTTGCCCTCCTCGTCCACTTCCACCATGCGCTCGCCGGAACGCAGATTGCTCTTCTGCAACGGCGCTCGGACGCTCTTGATGGAAGTAGCCCAGTTGCCGCGAACCAGCGCCATATAGCGCTTGTCGACACCATCGCCGCGCAGGGCGGTGTGCAGGTGACGCAGCATGCTGCGCTTTTTCGCGATCATCAGCAGGCCGGAAGTATCGCGGTCCAGACGGTGAACCAGCTCCAGCTCCTTGGCGTCCGGGCGCAACTGTCGAAACGCCTCGATCACCCCGAAGCTCAGGCCGCTGCCACCGTGCACAGCAATCCCGGCGGGCTTGTTGATCACGATCAGCGCCTTGTCTTCGAAGACAATCGAGGCTTCGAGGCGTTGCAACAAACCTTGCGCCAGCGGCACAGGTTCGTCGCGCTCCGGCACACGCACCGGCGGCACGCGCACGATGTCGCCCGCCTGCAGCTTGTATTCGGGCTTGATCCGACCTTTGTTCACACGCACTTCGCCTTTACGCAAAATGCGGTAAATCAAGGTCTTGGGCACGCCTTTGAGCCGAGCGAGAAGGAAGTTATCAATACGTTGGCCGGCATATTCCGGCGAGACCTCAAGCAGTTGTACGCTAGGGGTCGGGGGGGCAGTAGTCGTCATGCCGCGGATGATATCAATTTTTTATGGAATTGAAGCACTTAATCATTACTGCTATAGTCGCGAACGCCGCCAAAAGCGGCCTGGACAGAGGACAAACGGCAGATTGCCGGCCCTGACCAACGCAATTCATCAGGACGCGAGGCCGTCCTACGGGGCTTTCGCAACGATTGGAAGGTTCTTGATTGTAACGAGCGCAGGTGACATGAGGCCTGAAGCGAGCGCAGCAACAGAGTAACCACTCGTCTGATGCGCCGATATTTACGGCCAGTTCACAAAGTGCAGTCAGTCTCGAACCAGCCCTTACGCGAATGCTTCGGAAACAACGCCTGTTACAAGCTGAGTGCCAGCAAAACAGCTATCGCCCAGTCTTGTGTAGCCATGAGCGTGAACTCCCCATTGGAGAACACGGTAAATGCCAACCCGCTGCGGATTCTGCGCGCGGCAGCACCCGAATTATCAGGGATACGTGTAGGGTGGAGATGCACAACCGTCGGACTGTGTAGCACTAGGCTTATATTTAGACGCTTCATCTCGTCCACAGTCGCCGGTTGATTCCTCCTCCTGACTGAGTGCTTAAGTAGCCACAGCAAGCAGGACGCGTACGTCGCGACGCAGGCCCACATTGGCCGGACATCGCTAGACACTGGAGTAGCCAACTACTCCTGACGCACCTGACACCGACCGTGAGAAGTCGTGTGTGCCGAACGCCGTTTCCGGCAGCCCGGAAACCGACGGTACTACATGAAAAGAATGCTGATTAACGCAACTCAACCCGAAGAGTTGCGTGTTGCACTGGTAGACGGCCAACGCCTCTACGACCACGACATCGAATCCGGTGCACGCGAGCAGAAGAAGGCCAACATCTATAAACGCCGGATTACTCGCATCGAACCAAGCCT
>NZ_JBIUVW010000087.1:0-4369 GCF_044743155.1 Pseudomonas sp. NPDC087697
ACTGGCGGTGCGCGGCGTAATTACCCGCGAAGACCTGGCCGAGCAGTCTATTGACGACCTGCTCGACATCGACGGCATTGACGATGATCGTGCCGGCAAGTTGATCATGGCCGCCCGAGCCCATTGGTTCGAGTAATAGGCGCGGCCTGAGGAGAGAAGTGCATGACGCAAGTCACGGTGAAACAACTGGCCGATGAGGTCAAAACACCGGTAGAGCGCCTGCTGCAGCAGATGCGTGAGGCAGGTCTGCCGCACACCGCCGCCGAGGAACATGTGACCGACAGTGAGAAGCAATCTTTGCTGACTCACTTGAAAAGCAGCCACAAGGCGAAAGTGGAAGAACCGCGCAAAATCACGTTGCAGCGTAAAACCACCAGCACCCTGCGTGTTGCTGGCAGCAAAAGCATCAGCGTTGAAGTGCGCAAGAAGAAAGTCTTCGTACAGCGCAGCCCGGAAGAAATCGAAGCCGAGCGCAAACGCGAACTGGAAGAACGTCGCGCAGTAGAAAATGCTGCACGTCAGAAGGCTGAAGAAGAAGCCAAGCGTCGCGCCGAAGAAGAAGCGCGTCGCCAGCCTGCTGCTGCGCAAACCGCTACTATCGACGCAGTCGCAGCGCTTGCTGCGGTTGCCGAGCCAGTGCGTGAAAGCGCGCCGGTCGTGGCAGCTGCTCCTGCAGCCGACACTCGCAAACGCGACGAACAGCGTCGTCCGGACAAACCACGTGCCGACGATAGCAATCGTCGTGGCGCGGGCGATGGTGAGCGCAAAAACGCTCCACATCGTGCTTCGGTCAAGGAAAAAGCGCCTGCTCCACGCGTTGCGCCACGGACTACCGACGAAGAAAGCGATGGCTTCCGTCGTGGTGGTCGCGGCAAGGCCAAGCTGAAGAAACGCAACGCTCACGGTTTCCAGAGCCCAACCGGCCCTGTCGTGCGTGAAGTGAAGATCGGCGAGACCATCACTGTTGGCGATCTCGCTCAGCAGATGTCGGTCAAGGCTGCTGAAATTATCAAGTTCATGTTCAAACTGGGTACTCCAGCGACCATCAACCAGGTACTTGATCAGGAAACTGCTCAACTGGTTGCTGAAGAACTGGGCCACAAAGTGACCCTGGTCAGCGACACCGCCCTGGAAGATTCCCTGGCTGAGTCCCTGAAGTTTGAAGGTGAGGCTTTCTCCCGTGCGCCAGTCGTGACCGTAATGGGCCACGTTGACCATGGTAAGACCTCGCTGCTCGACTATATCCGTCGTGCCAAGGTAGCGGCTGGCGAAGCCGGCGGTATCACCCAGCACATTGGTGCGTACCACGTTGAAACCGAACGCGGCATGGTCACCTTCCTCGATACCCCTGGTCACGCCGCGTTTACCGCTATGCGTGCTCGTGGTGCCAAGGCGACCGACATCGTGATTCTGGTGGTTGCAGCGGACGACGGCGTAATGCCGCAGACCATTGAAGCCGTACAGCACGCCAAGGCTGCTGGTGTTCCGCTGGTTGTTGCAGTGAACAAAATCGACAAGCCGGGCGCTGATCTCGATCGCATCCGTAGCGAACTGTCGGTTCACGGCGTGACCTCGGAAGAGTGGGGCGGCGACACTCCGTTCGTATCGGTTTCGGCGAAAGTCGGTACTGGTGTAGACGAGCTGCTCGAAGCTGTTCTGCTGCAAGCTGAAGTTCTCGAACTGAAAGCGACTCCTTCGGCTCCAGGCCGTGGTGTCGTGGTTGAATCGCGTCTCGACAAAGGTCGTGGCCCGGTTGCAACCGTTCTGGTTCAGGACGGCACCCTGCGCCAAGGCGACATGGTACTGGTCGGTTCGAACTATGGCCGCGTTCGCGCCATGCTCGACGAGAACGGCAAGCCAATCAAGGAAGCCGGTCCTTCCATCCCGGTCGAGATTCTCGGCCTGGACGGTACCCCGGACGCTGGCGACGAGATGAG
Source organism: Pseudomonas sp. NPDC087697 (assembly GCF_044743155.1). Classification (NCBI taxonomy): domain Bacteria; kingdom Pseudomonadati; phylum Pseudomonadota; class Gammaproteobacteria; order Pseudomonadales; family Pseudomonadaceae; genus Pseudomonas; species Pseudomonas sp. NPDC087697. Next base: position 1,938 of record NZ_JBIUVW010000087.1, read on the forward strand.
CGTGGTTGCCGACGAGAAGAAAGCCCGTGAAGTGGCTCTGTTCCGTCAAGGCAAGTTCCGCGAAGTCAAACTGGCTCGTGCTCACGCAGGCAAGCTGGAAAACATCTTCGAGAACATGGGCCAGGAAGAGAAGAAGACGCTTAACATCGTCCTCAAATCCGACGTCCGTGGTTCGTTGGAAGCGTTGAACGGTGCCTTGAACGGCCTGGGTAACGACGAAGTGCAAGTGCGTGTAGTTGGTGGCGGTGTCGGTGGTATCACCGAGAGCGACGCCAACCTGGCACTGGCCTCCAACGCTGTACTGTTTGGCTTCAACGTGCGTGCCGATGCTGGCGCTCGCAAGATCGTCGAGCAGGAAGGTCTGGATATGCGTTACTACAACGTGATCTACGACATCATCGAAGACGTCAAGAAAGCCCTGACCGGTATGCTTGGCAGCGACGTTCGGGAGAACATCCTGGGTATTGCTGAAGTCCGCGACGTGTTCCGTTCGCCGAAGTTTGGCGCGATCGCCGGTTGCATGGTTATCGAAGGTGTTGTGCACCGTAACCGTCCAATCCGTGTACTGCGTGAAGACATCGTTATCTTCGAAGGCGAGCTGGAATCCCTGCGCCGCTTCAAGGATGACGCTTCCGAAGTACGTGCCGGCATGGAATGCGGTATCGGCGTGAAGAGCTACAACGACGTCAAAGTCGGTGACAAGATCGAAGTCTTCGAGAAGGTTCAGGTTGCTCGCAGCCTCTAACTCGCGCACTTCAAGAGCCGTGATGGGCAGCCGCATGCAAATGCACGGCGCATCACCCGGACTCTAAACGCAACGCCCGGTCTGGCTTCTGTCAGGCCGGGCGTTTGCCGCTTTCAGACCACACGGGTTTCACCGTGAGGCAGTAACAGGTAACAAGACATGGCAAAAGAATACAGCCGTACCCAACGTATCGGCGATCAGATGCAGCGTGAGCTGGCACAGCTGATCCGTCGTGAAGTCAAAGACCCGCGCGTCGGCCTGGTCACCATTACCGCTGTTGAAGTCAGCCGTGACGTTGGTCACGCCAAGATCTTCATCACTGTGATGGGGCAAGACAGCGCAGACGATATCGCTCAAAGCATCAAGGTGCTGAACTCGGCTGCCGGTTTCCTGCGCATGCAGCTGGCTCGCGAGATGAAGCTGCGCAGCGTTCCACAGCTGCACTTCCACTACGACGAAAGCGTCGTGCGTGGCGCTCATCTGTCGGCGTTGATCGAACGTGCCGTGGCTGAAGACAATCAGCACCCGGTCGTGGCAGAAACCGAAGACACCAAGGAGTAATCGGTGGCTCAGGTCAAACGTATCCGTCGTAACGTCAGCGGCATCATCCTGCTCGACAAGCCACTGGGGTTCACCTCCAACGCGGCCTTGCAGAAGGTTCGCTGGCTGCTCAATGCAGAGAAGGCCGGGCACACCGGCAGTCTTGATCCGTTGGCCACCGGCGTGTTGCCGCTGTGCTTCGGTGAGGCGACCAAGTTCTCGCAATACCTGCTCGATTCCGACAAGGGTTATGAAACCCTGGCGCAATTGGGCAAGACCACCACCACGGCAGACGCTGAAGGTGAAGTTTTGCAGGAACGGCCGGTGACCGTTGGTCGCGCCGATATCGAAGCGGTTTTGCCGAGGTTTCGTGGGCAAATCAGTCAGATACCGCCGATGTACTCAGCCCTCAAGCGTGACGGTCAGCCGTTGTACAAGCTGGCCCGTGCAGGTGAAGTGGTGGAGCGTGAACCGCGTTCTGTTACTATTGCGCGCTTGGAATTGCTGGCCTTTGAAGGTGATACTGCGCGCTTCGCCGTAGATTGCAGCAAAGGCACCTATATCCGGACCCTCGTGGAGGATATTGGTGAACAGCTCGGTTGTGGCGCTTACGTTGCGCAGCTGCGACGTACCCAGGCCGGTCCGTTCAGCCTGGCCCAGACGGTCACGCTGGAAGAGTTGGAAGCAGTACATGCCGAAGGCGGCAACGAAGCGGTTGATCGCTTCCTGATGCCATCGGACAGCGGCCTGCTGGATTGGCCACTGTTGCAGTTCTCGGAGCACAGCTCGTTCTACTGGCTTAACGGCCAACCGGTACGCGCCCCGGATGCACCGAAGTTCGGCATGGTACGCGTACAGGATCACAATGGTCGCTTCATTGGTATCGGTGAAGTGAGCGAAGACGGGCGCATCGCGCCCCGTCGACTGATTCGGTCAGAATGACCGAACGAGGGTGGCTGTTAACAGGCACGGTCACTACTCATTTTTAGATACAGGGATTTGTCCCTGGCCTGTTGAAACTGTTTTTTTGAAACAGTTTCCTGATAAAAGGATTGCCTCATGGCTCTCGACGTTCAAGAAAAAGCTCAAATCGTAGCTGACTCGCAGCAAGGGGTGGGTGACACGGGGTCGCCAGAAGTGCACGTGG
>NZ_JBIUVW010000088.1:0-4032 GCF_044743155.1 Pseudomonas sp. NPDC087697
GTGGTGCTGGAGGGCAACAACCAGAAACAGGCGGACTTTCTTTCCCGTTCCCTGGCCAAGGCCGATCCGGCCAGGCTGCATGACCTGCACATGATCATGCCCAGCGTCGGCCGCTCGGAGCACCTGGACCTGTTCGAGCGTGGCATCGCCCGCAAGCTCGATTTCTCCTTCGCCGGCACCCAGAGTTTGCGCATCAGCCAGTTGCTGGAAGACGGCCTGCTGGAAATCGGCGCGATCCATACGTACATCGAACTGTACGCCCGGCTGGTGGTGGACCTGATTCCCAACGTGGTGCTCTCGGCCGGTTTCATGGCCGACCGTGCCGGCAATATCTACACCGGACCAAGCACCGAAGACACCCCGGCGTTGATCGAACCGGCGGCCTTCAGCGACGGCATTGTGATCGTCCAGGTCAACCAGTTGGTGGACGACATCAGCGAGTTGCCCCGCGTGGACATTCCCGCGTCCTGGGTGGATTTCGTGGTGGTGGCCGACAAACCGTTCTACATCGAGCCGTTGTTCACCCGTGACCCCCGGCACATCAAACCCGTGCATGTGCTGATGGCGATGATGGCGATCCGCGGGATCTACGAAAAACACAACGTTCAGTCGCTCAACCACGGTATCGGTTTCAACACCGCGGCCATCGAATTGATCCTGCCGACCTACGGCGAATCGCTTGGGCTCAAGGGCAAGATCTGCCGCAACTGGACCCTCAATCCGCACCCGACCCTGATTCCGGCCATCGAAAGCGGCTGGGTCGAAAGCGTGCACTGCTTCGGCACCGAACTGGGGATGGAGAACTACATCGCCGCGCGCCCGGACGTGTTTTTCACCGGTCGCGACGGTTCCCTGCGTTCCAATCGGATGTTCTGCCAACTGGCCGGGCAGTACGCGGTGGACCTGTTTATCGGCGCGACCTTGCAGGTGGATGGCGACGGCCATTCTTCCACCGTGACCCGTGGACGCCTGGCCGGTTTCGGCGGTGCGCCGAACATGGGCCACGACCCGCGTGGTCGCCGTCACGGCACTCCGGCCTGGCTCGACATGCGCCACGGCGATGCCCCCGAAGCCTTGCTCGAACGCGGCAAAAAGCTGGTGGTGCAAATGGTCGAGACCTTTCAGGAGGGCGGTAAACCGACCTTCGTTGAAACCCTCGATGCGGTTGACGTGGCGAAGAAAAGCGGCATGCCGCTGGCGCCGATCATGATCTACGGCGACGACGTCACGCACCTGCTGACTGAAGAAGGCATCGCCTATCTGTACAAGGCGCGGTCCCTGGAAGAACGCCAGGCAATGATCGCGGCCGTGGCCGGGGTCACCGCCATCGGCCTGCGGCATAACCCCAAAGACACTGCGCGCATGCGCCGTGAAGGGTTGATCGCGTTGCCCGAAGACCTCGGTATCCGTCGCACCGACGCCACCCGCGAGCTGCTGGCCGCGAAAAGCGTCGCCGACCTGGTGGAGTGGTCGGGTGGCTTGTACAACCCGCCCGCCAAGTTCAGGAGCTGGTAATGCACGCACTCAATCTGCAACCGAAAAAGGTGTCCCTGGCCGAACGGCTGGCGGACCTGGCGGTAGACGCCCTGATCGACGAAGCCGACCTGTCGCCCAAACCGGCGCTGGTGGACCGTCGCGGCAGCGGTGCCCACAGCGACTTGCACCTGGGGCTGATGCACGCTTCGGCGCTGTCGCTGTGGCCGGCCTTCAAGGATATGGCTGAAGCGGCCATCGAATTTGGCGCAGTCGGCCTGCCGCTGCGCGAAGCCCTCGGGCGGATCGGCCGCGAGGGTGAGCAAGCGATGCTGGCGACCACCAACGGTGTGAATACCCATCGCGGAGCGATCTGGGCCTTGGGCCTGTTGGTCGCCGCCGCCGCGCTGGAGCCTGAATCGACTGCCGCCAGCGCGGTCACTGTGCGCGCCGCACGTCTGGCGTTACTCGAGGATCGTGATGCCCCACGTCCGTTCAGCCACGGCGCCCAAGTGGCGCAACGTTACGGGGTTCGCGGTGCTCGGGAAGAGGCACAACTGGGCTTCCCGGCAGTGATGCAATTCGGCCTGCCGCAACTCCAACGCAGCCGCGCCGACGGCAGCGGTGAGCAGAACGCCCGGCTCGATGCCTTGCTGGCGATCATGAGCACGCTCGCCGATACCTGCGTGCTTTACCGCGCAGGCGAGCACGGTCTGCAAACGATGCAACTCGGCGCCAAGGCGGTGTTGGAGGCGGGCGGCAGTGCCAGCCTGGCCGGTCGCCGTCGGCTGCATGAGCTGGACCAACAATTAATTGCGTTGAACGCCTCGCCTGGCGGCGCTGCGGATTTGCTCGCAGCCTGCCTGTTTATCGACCGCATCAAGTCCGGCGACGGCGTCATCCAGGGAGCTTTCTGATGGAAACCTTATCCTTTGAATTCCCCGCCGGGCAGCCGGCGCGGGGCCGGGCGCTGGTCGGTTGTGTTGGCTCGGGCGATCTCGAAGTACTGCTCGAACCGGGGCAGGCCGGCACGCTGACGATCCACGTGCAGACGTCGGTCAATGGCAGCCAACAGCGCTGGCAGCATTTGTTCGCGCGCATGTTCGACGGCCAGACACCGCCGGCATTGGCGATCGATATTCATGATTTCGGGGCCACGCCCGGTGTAGTGCGCCTGCGTCTGGAACAGGGCTTCGAGGAGATCGGCCATGAGTGACCACGCAGCGTTGCTCAGCAAACGCAGCTTCGTCGAACTCGGCGCCCGGCAACGGGCCAAGGCCTTGCTCGACGCCGGGACCTTTCGTGAATTGCTCGACCCGTTTCAGCGGGTCATGTCGCCATGGCTGTCGCGCCAGGGCGTGGTGCCGCAAGCCGATGACGGTGTGGTGATCGCCAAGGGCAGCATCGGCGGTTTGCCGGTGGTGATCGCGGCTATCGAAGGCGCATTTCAGGGCGGCAGCCTGGGTGAGGTCGGCGGCGCGAAGATTGCCGGCGCGCTGGAGCTGGCGGCCGAGGACAACCGCAACGGTATCGCCACCCGCGCCGTGCTGTTGCTGGAAACCGGCGGCGTGCGTTTGCAGGAAGCCAACCTCGGGCTGGCGGCGATTGCCGATATTCATGCGGCGATTGTCGACCTGCGTCAGTACCAGCCGGTGATCGGTGTGGTGGCCGGCAGCGTCGGCTGTTTTGGCGGCATGTCGATTGCCGCCGGGTTGTGCAGCTATCTGCTGGTCACTCAGGAAGCGCGACTGGGCCTCAATGGTCCGCAGGTGATCGAACAGGAAGCCGGGATCGAGGAGTACGACTCGCGCGACCGTCCGTTCATCTGGAGTCTGACCGGCGGCGAGCAACGGTTCGCCAGCGGGCTGGTGGATCGGTATGTGGCCGATGACGTGGCGCAGATTCAGCAGCAGGTCAGCGAGCTGCTGCAACAAGGCCTGCCCGCTGAACAGCGCAGCCGTCAGGCGGAGCTGTTCCTGCAACGCCTCGCCCGTCTGGACGCGATGCCACAAATCGAACCGGCGACGGTTCGCGATCTGTATCAAGGAGCGCACTCATGAGCGGTTATTCCCTGAGAGGTTTGCACTGGTTTCAAGCCTTGAGTGCCGGCGCAACCGTCGTGGGCGGATTGCCCGCGTCGTTGAAAGTGGCCGACGGCATGCTGGGCGAGCAGCCCGTGCGGTTTATCGCGGTGGTGGCCGATCCGCAGAACCGCTTTGTGCGTGCCCGTCACGGCGAGGTCGGTTTGTTGGAGGGCTGGGGGCTGGCCAAAGCGGTGGATGAGGCGATTGAAGCGGATCGCGCTAAACCGCAGAAACGCGCGCTGATCGCCATCGTCGATGTGCCGAGCCAGGCTTACGGCCGCCGCGAAGAAGCCCTGGGCATCCATCAGGCCCTGGCCGCTGCCGCGGACAGTTACGCTCGCGCACGACTGGCCGGGCATGCGGTGATCGGTTTGCTGGTGGGCAAGGCAATGTCCGGGGCGTTTCTGGCCCACGGTTATCAGGCCAACCGGCTGATTGCCCTGCGTGACCCTGGGGTGATGGTTCACGCCATGGG
>NZ_JBIUVW010000089.1:0-3455 GCF_044743155.1 Pseudomonas sp. NPDC087697
GCGTGGGCCATCAACCCGAGCAAATGCAGCGCGTCTGGCTGTTGTGGCCACCCGCTGCTCGTTGGAGACCAGGCGCAGGAGAAACCATTTCTGTTTCTGGCCGATGCACAACGGTTGGCTGTGCGTTCTGACCAGGCGTTGCGGCAAACGATAGCGCAACCAGCCCCGGGTGCAGGCGAGAATTTCAACATCTTCGCGCTCCAGACCCACTTCTTCGTTCAACTCGCGGTACAAGGCGTCTTCCGGCGTCTCCTGAGGGTTGATACCACCTTGAGGAAACTGCCAGGCATCTTGATTGATACGGCGAGCCCATAGCACCTGGCCAGCATCATTCGTGAGAATGATCCCGACATTGGGGCGGAAACCATCGGGGTCGATCACGGCAACAACCTCGCAAACGCATGTCGCCGCATTGTTCCACAAAGGTCGTGAAGGCGGCAACGAAGCTTCCTACGTTATGTGCACTCTTGTGAAAAGACCGTATTCTGGACGCCTTTTTACAGACTTTTCAGCGAGTAACTGCAATGCGTCTGGCTTTATTCGACTTGGACAACACACTTTTGGGCGGCGACAGCGATCACGCGTGGGGCGATTACCTGTGCGAACGAGGCTTCCTCGACGCCGTCGCCTATAAAGCACGCAACGACGAGTTCTACCAGGACTACCTGGCCGGCAAGCTGGACAACGCCGCGTACCTGAACTTTTGTCTGGAAGTGCTCGGTAGTACCGAGATGGCCGTGCTGGACGAATGGCACCGCGACTACATGCGCGACTGCATCGAACCGATCGTGTTGCCCAAGGGCCTTGAGTTGCTGGCCAAGCATCGGGCTGCCGGTGACAAACTGGTGATCATCACCGCCACCAACCGCTTCGTCACCGGGCCGATTGCCCAGCGTCTGGGTGTCGAAACCCTGATTGCCACCGAATGCGAAATGATCGACGGCCGCTACACCGGCCGCAGCACCGACGTACCGTGCTTTCGTGAAGGCAAGGTGACGCGCTTGAATCGTTGGCTGGAAGAAACAGGGTTGTCGCTCGAAGACAGCTATTTCTATAGCGATTCGATGAACGATCTGGCGTTGCTGGAGGAAGTGGCAAACCCGGTGGCCGTGGACCCGGACCCGAATTTGCGGGCCGAGGCCGAAAAACGTGGCTGGCCGGTAATTTCGTTGCGCGACTGAAATCGCTTTCGCGAGCAAGCCCGCTCCCACACTGGATCTGTGATCGACACAAATCCCCTGTGGGAGCGAGCCTGCTCGCGATGGGGGCGACCCGGTCTAACGCCTTAAACAGGTTTGGCGCCCATCAACCCGGCAATCGCGATAAAGCAGACAAAACTGAACAGCGCCAAGGCGAACGTAAATTTGCCGTTGCCTCCCGGTGTAGTGCGCAGCTTGTTCAGCCGCACCAGCAGCCAGAACATAGCCAGAGCGCCAACGGTGTAGATCACGCTGGAGCCCAGAATCCAGATCTGCCCCAGCGGCCAGCCCACCAGATGCACCATCCACCATCCGGTGAACGGCATGCTCAGCAACGCCAGGCCCATCACCAGCCAGACGAACACCTGCGGCCGTTGCAGGGTGCGGGCGGGCGCCGTCACGTCACCGTTGCGGCGAGTGCGCCAGACCCAGATCGCCAGGCCCAGCGCACCGACCAGCAACAGCACCGTTGCCAGGACATGAGCCACTTTCAGGGCGGTTAACGTTTCCATGGTTCGATTTCCTTATGGACTGCCCACAGCGTAGACGCTCAGCCGAGGAACAGCTTATACGCCGGGTTGTCGCTCTCATCCCAATATGGGTAACCGATTTCTGCCAGCGCCGCCGGCACCAGATGGCGCTCTTCGTGCGGCACTTGCAGGCCCGCGACCACCCGACCATCGGCCGCGCCGTGGTTGCGGTAGTGGAACATCGAGATGTTCCAGCGCCCGCCGAGCTTGTTGAGGAAGTTGAACAGTGCGCCCGGACGTTCCGGGAACTCGAAGCGCAGTACCACTTCATCGACGACATGTGCCGCACGGCCGCCCACCATATGGCGAATGTGCAACTTGGCCAGTTCGTTGTCGGTCAGGTCGAGCACCGGGAAGCCTTGCTCGGTCAGACTGGCAATCAGCGCGCTGCGTGGATCGTTTTCCGGGTGCGTCTGCACGCCGACAAAAATGTGCGCTTCGCTGCCGGTGTTGTAGCGGTAGTTGAATTCGGTGATCTGGCGCTTGCCGATGGCTTCGCAGAACGCCTTGAAGCTGCCCGGCTTCTCCGGGATGGTCACGGCAATGATCGCTTCACGGCCCTCACCCAGCTCGGCGCGCTCGGCGACGTGACGCAAGCGGTCGAAGTTGACGTTGGCGCCGGAGTCGATGGCCACCAGGGTCTGCCCGGTCACGCCATACAGTTCGACATACTTCTTGATCCCCGCCACGCCCAAGGCGCCGGCAGGCTCAGTGATCGAGCGGGTATCGTCGTAGATATCCTTGATCGCCGCACAGATCTCGTCGGTGCTGACGGTAATCACCTCATCGACGTAGTCTTTGCAGATGTCGAAGGTGTGCTTGCCGATCTGCGCCACCGCCACGCCATCGGCAAAGATCCCCACAGTCGGCAGCACCACGCGCTCACCGGCCGCCATGGCCGCTTGCAGGCAGTTGGAGTCGTCCGGCTCGACGCCGATGATCTTGATCTCGGGCCGCAGGTACTTCACGTACGCCGCGATCCCGGCGATCAAACCGCCACCGCCCACCGGGACGAAAATCGCATTAATCGGGCCCGGGTGCTGGCGCAGAATCTCCATCGCCACGGTGCCCTGCCCGGCAATGGTGTGCGGATCATCGTAAGGGTGGATGTAGACGTAACCCTTTTCGTCGACCAGTTTCAGCGAATAGGCCAGGGCTTCCGGGAAGGAATCACCGTGCAGCACCACTTTGCCGCCGCGCGAACGCACGCCTTCGACCTTGATCTCGGGGGTGGTCTTGGGCATGACGATGGTCGCTTTCACGCCCAACACCTTGGCTGCGAGCGCCAGGCCCTGCGCGTGGTTACCCGCCGAGGCAGTGACCACGCCACGGGCGCGCTCTTCATCGCTCAATTGGGTCAGCTTGTTGTAAGCGCCGCGAATCTTGAACGAGAACACTGGCTGCAAGTCTTCGCGCTTGAGCCAAATCTTGTTGCCCAGCCGCTCGGAGAGCTGGCGAGCAGTCTGCAATGGGGTTTCTACGGCAACGTCATAAACGCGCGAGGTGAGGATCTTCTTGACGTACTGTTCGAGCATCGGAAAGCATCACTGAGCGGGTTGGGCAGGGCCAAGGAGTCTAACCCGGCTTTTGCCTAAGCGACCACACTAAACAGGTGGTTTTAAGGACGCCGGAAAAGATCGCAGCCTTCGGCAGCTCCTTGTATCTCGACTATCGCTCCGTCAGGAGCGATAGTTCTCGACTGATCATCGAGGGAGGGACCTGGAAG
>NZ_JBIUVW010000090.1:0-3388 GCF_044743155.1 Pseudomonas sp. NPDC087697
GTCCCTCCCTCGATGATCAGTCGAGAACTATCGCTCCTGACGGAGCGATAGTCGAGATACAAGGAGCTGCCGCAGGCTGCGATCTTTTGATCTTTCGCTTTGGACTCAATTAGCTCGAGCAAAAAAGATCGCAGCCTTCGGCAGCTCCTACAGGGCTCACATTATTCGCGCGGCACCAGATCCAGGCACACCGAATTGATGCAGTAACGCAAACCGGTCGGTGGCGGACCATCCGGAAATACGTGGCCCAGGTGCGCGTCGCATTTGGCGCAGACCACTTCAGTGCGGATCATGCCGTGGCTGATATCGCGGATCTCGACCATGGCGCTCTCGCCAATCGGCTGATAGAAGCTCGGCCAGCCACAGCCGGAGTCGAATTTGGCTTTGGAATCGAACAACGGCTCGTTGCAGCAGATGCAGTGATAGACACCATCGGTTTTGGTGCCGTTGTACTTGCCCGAAAACGGTCGCTCGGTGCCCTTCAGACGACAAACGTTGTACTGCTCCGGGTCGAGCATCGCACGCCATTCTTCCAGGGTTTTTTCCAACTTTTCCATCGTCATACCTCTGCATCTGAAAAAGCCTGATCTGTCCCTTTTCCACGGATCAGGCGGCACGTATGATTGCGCCTCGTTATTCGCCAGTCTGGCAGCCGCGTTACCCGCATTCAAACGGATTTTGGTGCGATGACCCCAGGCGCCAGGCGTGTGTGAAAACGCAGGATTCCCAGTACGGTAGTTCATACAGCGTCTGGATCGTTCATTTTCGGGAACACATCGCCATGCAGGTCAGCAAATCGAACAAGCTCGCCAACGTCTGCTACGACATTCGCGGCCCAGTGCTCAAGCACGCCAAACGCCTGGAAGAGGAAGGCCATCGCATCCTCAAGCTGAACATTGGCAACCCGGCGCCTTTTGGTTTCGAAGCGCCCGATGAAATCCTCCAGGACGTGATCCGCAATCTGCCGACTGCCCAGGGTTACAGCGACTCCAAAGGCCTGTTCAGTGCGCGCAAGGCCGTCATGCAGTACTACCAGCAGAAACAGGTGGAAGGTGTCGGCATCGAAGACATCTACCTGGGCAACGGCGTTTCCGAACTGATCGTGATGTCGATGCAGGCCCTGCTCAACAACGGCGACGAAGTGCTGGTTCCGGCCCCCGACTATCCGCTGTGGACCGCAGCGGTCAGCCTGGCGGGTGGCAATCCGGTGCACTATCTGTGCGACGAGCAAGCCAACTGGTGGCCTGACCTGGCCGACATCAAGGCCAAGATCACCCCGAACACCAAGGCCCTGGTGATCATCAACCCGAACAACCCGACCGGCGCGGTGTATTCCAGGGAAGTCCTGCTGGGCATGCTGGAACTGGCTCGCCAGCACAACCTGGTGGTGTTCTCCGACGAAATCTACGACAAGATTCTGTACGACGATGCCGTGCACATCTGCACCGCATCCTTGGCGCCGGACCTGCTGTGCCTGACCTTCAACGGTCTGTCCAAGTCCTATCGGGTTGCCGGTTTCCGTTCCGGCTGGATCGCCATTTCCGGTCCCAAGCATCACGCCCAGAGCTACATCGAAGGCATCGACATACTGGCCAACATGCGCCTGTGCGCCAACGTGCCAAGCCAGCACGCGATCCAGACCGCGCTGGGCGGTTATCAGAGCATCAATGATCTGGTGCTGCCGCAAGGGCGCCTGCTTGAACAGCGCAATCGTACCTGGGAACTGCTCAATGACATCCCGGGCGTCAGCTGTGTCAAACCGATGGGCGCGCTCTACGCGTTCCCGCGGATCGACCCTAAAGTCTGCCCGATCCACAACGATGAAAAGTTCGTGCTCGACCTGCTGCTCTCGGAAAAACTGCTGGTGGTCCAGGGCACGGCCTTCAACTGGCCATGGCCGGACCACTTCCGCGTCGTGACCCTGCCACGGGTCGACGACCTGGACATGGCTATCGGCCGGATCGGCAACTTCCTCAAGTCCTACCGCCAGTAAGCGCGATGACACGGAGGGCCTCTGGAAGGCCCTCCGCGATTAATTCAGCAACACATCTCCAACCTTCGACTGCAACAGCGCCTTGAGTGCTGGCGGATTTACGCGACTGCCGGTTACGCCCAATAGCGGCGGGACTTGTGAAAGCGAAATCCAGCCAAATATCTCTTCAGGTGACGTCAGAAATGCCCTGCAAGCGTCTAGAATCCAGCTGTAGGACACAGTTTGAAATAGTCACTCGGTTGAATAGCCCGGTGCGGCACCTTATATACCCCGCAGTACGCTACATATTTAGCATGAGGAGATTTCTACAACCATGATGCGCATCCTGCTGTTTTTGGCCACTAACCTGGCGGTCGTGCTGATTGCCAGCATCACCCTGAGCCTTTTCGGCTTCAACGGGTTCATGGCGGCCAATGGGGTTGATCTCAACCTCAATCAGCTGCTGATTTTCTGTGCGGTCTTTGGTTTCGCCGGTTCGCTGTTCTCGCTGTTCATCTCCAAGTGGATGGCGAAGATGAGCACCAGCACCCAAATCATCAGCCAGCCGCGCACTCGCCATGAACAATGGCTGCTGCAAACCGTTGAGCAGTTGTCCCGCGAAGCCGGAATCAAGATGCCTGAAGTCGGGATTTTCCCGGCCTACGAGGCCAACGCCTTCGCCACCGGCTGGAACAAGAACGACGCGCTGGTCGCGGTCAGCCAGGGTCTGCTCGAGCGTTTCACGCCAGATGAAGTGAAAGCCGTTCTGGCCCACGAAATTGGCCACGTAGCCAATGGCGATATGGTGACGCTGGCGCTGATTCAGGGTGTGGTGAACACCTTTGTAATGTTCTTCGCGCGGATCATCGGTAATTTCGTCGACAAGGTGATCTTCAAGAACGAAGAAGGCCAAGGTATTGCCTACTATGTCGCGACCATCTTCGCCGAACTGGTACTGGGCATCCTGGCCAGCGCGATCGTCATGTGGTTCTCGCGTAAACGTGAATTCCGTGCAGACGAAGCTGGCGCCCGCCTGGCCGGCACCAGCGCAATGATCGGCGCGCTGCAGCGCCTGCGCTCGGAACAGGGCCTGCCGGTGCACATGCCGGACACCCTGAATGCCTTCGGCATCAACGGTGGCATCAAGCAAGGGTTCGCTCGCATGTTCATGAGCCACCCGCCACTGGAAGAGCGTATCGACGCACTGCGTCGTCGCGGCTGACAGATTCAGTGGTGATAAAAAAAGGGGCGATCTGATCGCCCCTTTTTTATGCCTTGAAGATCAAAAGATCGCAGGCTCCTACAGGGGTACACGATTCCTCTGTAGGAGCTGGCGTGTTGTGGTCGAATATTTTTGGACCATGATGTAGGAGCGTCGATTTAAGGAAGCATCATGGGATATCGGGTTGTTACGTC
>NZ_JBIUVW010000091.1:0-3289 GCF_044743155.1 Pseudomonas sp. NPDC087697
TGGATGCTGCCAGGTCAAGCCAACTGCAAGGCTTTTTCTATGCGGATCAATACCTTTACCCTGATACACGTCAAATAGCCTGAGGTCCGTCAGCCATTCGCCTGCATTTTCACGGATTACGTCCATTACGGCACTGGCTGCAACGTCTTTGTCTGCCAGCAGCGCAAGGTCACGACGCACTTCAGGAAAGCGCGACAACTCGCTGAATTTAGGCATTTTGCCCAATGCCACTTCGGCCAAAACCAGCTCGAAAACGAAGACCGGACGATCGAGACCGAGGGTTTTCGACAATTCAGGGTGGATAGCGCCAACGTAACCGACTACGCGACCCTCACGCTCGATGCGCGCGGTTTGACCCGGGTGCAACGCAGGGTGCTTACCCGGAACGAAGGTGAACGAGTCCAGCGCACCGGCAAAGCCCAGCACTGCTTCCACGTCGGCTTTGACGTCGAAGAAGTCCACGGTATCGCGACCTTGGGCCCAGCCTTCCGGCAGACGGCTGCCGCAGACCACACCGGCCAGCATCGGCTCTTGCTTCAGGCCTTCCAGCTGACCGACGAAGCGCAGACCGCTTTCGAACAGACGGACGCGATCTTGTTGGCGGTTCAGGTTGTGCTGAAGCGCCTTGACCAGACCCGGCCACAGGGACGAGCGCATGGCGGCCATGTCGTTCGAAATCGGGTTGGCCAGCAACAGAGGCTCGACGCCCGGGTTGAACAGCTCGAACTGCTTCGGATCGATGAAGCTGTAAGTGATCGCTTCCTGATAACCACGAGCCACCAGCAGGCGGCGCAGCTCAGGCAGATCGCTACGCGCTTCAGCCTTGGCTTGCGGCGCCAGACGGGCTTGCGGGTAGCGAACCGGCAGACGGTTGTAGCCGTACAGACGGGCCAGCTCTTCGATCAGGTCGACTTCAAGGCTGATATCGAAGCGATGGCTTGGCACTTCAACATGCCACTGCCCTGCCCCATCAGCAGAAATCGTCAGGCCCAAAGCACTGAGCAGACGCTCGACTTCGGCCGAATCCATTTCCATACCCAGCATCTGGGTGATGCGCTGGGCACGCAGCGTGATCGGCGCGATCGACGGCAGGTGCTGCTCGCTGACGGTTTCGATGATCGGGCCAGCTTCGCCGCCAGTGATTTCCAGCAGCAGGCCAGTGGCGCGCTCCATGGCTTCACGGGCCAGTTGCCAGTCCACGCCACGCTCGTAGCGGTGCGAGGCGTCGGTGTGCAGGCCATAGGAACGGGCCTTGCCAGCGACAGCAATCTGATCGAAGAACGCACTTTCCAGGAATACATCGCGAGTGGTCGCGGAAACACCGCTGTGCTCGCCACCCATCACACCGGCAATCGCCAGGGCGCGGGAATGGTCGGCAATCACCAGCGTATCGCTACGCAGGCTGACTTCCTGACCGTCGAGCAGCACCAGCTTCTCGCCTTCTTCGGCCATGCGCACGCGGATGCCGCCATTGATTTCGGCGAGATCGAAAGCGTGCAGCGGTTGGCCCAGCTCCAGCATCACATAGTTGGTGATGTCGACGGCAGCGTCGATGCTGCGCACATCGGCACGACGCAGACGCTCAACCATCCACAGCGGCGTAGGCCTGGACAGGTCGACGTTACGGATCACACGACCCAAGTAACGTGGGCAAGCGGCCGGCGCCAGAACCTCAATCGAACGCACTTCATCGTGCACGGCTGGAACGCTGGCAATGACCGGGCGTGTGACTTCGACAGCGTAGAGCGCACCGACTTCACGGGCCAGACCGGCCAGGGACAGGCAGTCGCCGCGGTTCGGGGTCAGGTCGACCTCGATGCTGGCGTCGTCCAGGTTCAGGTATTCACGAATATCCTGACCGACCGGCGCATCGGCCGGCAATTCCATCAGGCCGTCGTTGCCTTCGCCCACTTGCAGTTCGACTTGCGAGCACAGCATGCCGTTCGACTCGACGCCACGCAGCTTGGCTTTCTTGATTTTGAAGTCGCCTGGCAGTTCGGCACCGATCATGGCGAACGGGATCTTCAGGCCCGGGCGCACGTTTGGCGCGCCGCATACCACCTGGAAGGTCTCCGAGCCATTGCTGACCTGGCAAACGCGCAGCTTGTCGGCATCGGGGTGTTGCTCGGTGCTCAGCACTTCGCCGACCACTACACCGCTGAAAACACCGGCGGCCGGCGTAACGCTATCGACCTCAAGACCGGCCATCGACAGACGAGCAACCAGCTCGTCGCGACTTACCTGCGGGCTTACCCAGCCGCGCAGCCATTGTTCACTGAATTTCATCCTGCTCTCCTAAAAATTCGTTACGACTAGCGAAATTGCGCGAGGACCCGCAAGTCGTTGTCGAAGAACAGGCGCTCGTCGTTCACGCCGTAACGCAGCATGGCCAGACGCTCAACGCCCATGCCGAAGGCAAAGCCCGAGAACTCTTCCGGATCGATCCCCGACATACGCAGCACGTTCGGGTGAACCATGCCGCAGCCCATGACTTCCAGCCAGCCAGTCTGCTTGCAGACACGGCAGCCTTTACCGCTGCACATCACGCATTCCATGTCGACTTCGGCGGACGGCTCGGTGAACGGGAAGTACGAAGGACGGAAACGCACCGCCAGTTCTTTTTCGAAGAACACGCGCAGGAACTCTTCGATGGTCCCTTTCAGGTCGGCGAAATTGATATCGCGGTCGACCAGCAGGCCTTCGACCTGGTGAAACATCGGCGAGTGGGTGATATCCGAGTCGCTACGATACACACGGCCTGGGCAGACGATGCGGATCGGCGGCTGTTTCGACTCCATGGTGCGGACCTGTACCGGCGAGGTATGGGTGCGCAGCAACATGTTCGCATTGAAATAGAAGGTGTCATGCATCGACCGGGCCGGGTGATGGCCTGGGATGTTGAGCGCTTCAAAGTTGTGGTAATCGTCTTCGACCTCAGGGCCTTCGGCGATGCCGTAGCCAATATGGGTGAAGAATTGTTCGATACGTTCCAGAGTGCGGGTAACCGGATGCAGTCCACCCGAGGTCTGACCGCGGCCAGGCAGGGTCACGTCAATGGACTCGGCGGACAGTTTGGCGGCCAGATCAGCCTCTTCAAACAGTGCCTTGCGCGCATTGAGAACCTCTGTGACACGCTCCTTGGCAACATTGATCAGAGCACCGACCTGCGGACGCTCCTCTGCCGGCAAATTCCCCAGGGTCTTCATCACCTGAGTCAATTCACCCTTTTTGCCAAGGTAGTGAACCCGGATTTGCTCCAGGGCATTGATATCTTCAGCGCTTTGCACAG
>NZ_JBIUVW010000092.1:0-2251 GCF_044743155.1 Pseudomonas sp. NPDC087697
TAGCTTTCGATCGACGGGCAGGCGCAGATCAGGTTGCGGTCGCCAAACACGTTGTCGACCCGGCCGACCGGCGGCCAGTACTTGCCTTCGATCAACGACGCCACCGGATACACCGCCTGCTCACGGCTGTACGGATGCGTCCACTCGCCAACGATTTCCGCTGCAGTGTGCGGAGCGTTTTTCAGCGGGTTGTCGTCCTTGTCCAGGCTGCCGTTTTCCACTGCGCGGATTTCTTCGCGGATGCGGATCATCGCGTCGCAGAAGCGGTCCAGTTCTTCCCTGGATTCGCTTTCGGTCGGCTCGATCATCAACGTGCCGGCCACCGGGAACGACATGGTTGGCGCGTGGAAACCGAAGTCGATCAGGCGCTTGGCAACGTCATCGACGCTGATGCCGCTGCTGTCTTTCAACGGGCGCAGGTCGAGGATGCATTCGTGGGCCACCAGACCATTGCTGCCGGTGTAGAGCACTGGGTAGTGTTCTTCGAGGCGACGGGAAATGTAGTTGGCGTTGAGGATCGCCAATTGCGAAGCACGCTTGAGGCCAGCGCCACCCATCATGCGGATGTACATCCAGGTGATCGGCAGAATGCTCGCGCTACCAAACGGTGCCGCGCAGACCGCGCCTTCCTTGCGCTCCATGGCCGCGTGACCCGGCAGGAACGGCGTCAGATGGGATTTCACGCCAATCGGGCCGACGCCCGGGCCGCCACCGCCGTGCGGGATGCAGAAGGTCTTGTGCAGGTTCAGGTGCGACACGTCGCCGCCGAACTTGCCCGGTGCGCAGAGGCCGACCATGGCGTTCATGTTGGCGCCGTCGATGTACACCTGGCCGCCGTGGTCATGAATGATCCCGCAGATTTCACGGATGCCTTCTTCGAACACGCCGTGGGTCGACGGGTAGGTGATCATCAGCGCGGCGAGGTGCTCGCGGTGCTCGATGGCTTTGGCGCGCAGGTCTTCGATGTCGACGTTGCCGCGAGCATCGCACGCGGTCACGACCACGCGCATACCGGCCATGTTGGCGGTGGCCGGGTTGGTGCCGTGGGCCGAGGACGGGATCAGGCAGATGTCGCGACGGTCTTCACCACGGCTCTGGTGATAGGCCCGGATCGCCAGCAGACCGGCGTATTCACCCTGGGAACCGGCGTTCGGTTGCAGCGAGATCGCGTCATAACCGGTCGCGGCGCAGAGCATCGCTTCCAGTTCATCGGTCAGTTGCTGGTAACCGGCGCTTTGCTCGGCCGGGGCGAACGGGTGCAGGGCGCCGAATTCGGCCCAGGTCACCGGGATCATTTCGCTGGCAGCGTTGAGTTTCATGGTGCACGAACCCAGCGGGATCATGGTGCGGTCCAGCGCCAGGTCCTTGTCGGCGAGCTTGCGCAGGTAGCGCATCAGCTCGGTTTCCGAGTGATAACGGTTGAACACCGGGTGGCTGAGGATCGGCGACTGGCGTACCAGTTCAGCCGGGATGCGGCTTTCGACGCTGGCGGCCAGTGCCGCGAAGTCCGGCAGGGCTTTGCCGTCGGCCAGCAGGCTCCACAGGGTCTCGATGTCGGCCTGGCTGGTGGTTTCGTCGAGGGACAGACCCAGGCGGTCGCCATCGACGACACGCAGGTTGATGCGCTGGGCGCGAGCCTGGTCGTGCAGGGCGGCGGTGTTGGCGCCGGTGGTCAGGGTCAGGGTGTCGAAGAAGTGTGCTTGCTCAACCTTAAGGCCCAGCGCGTTCAAGCCGTTGGCGAGGATCGCGGTCAGGTGATGAATCCGGTTGGCGATCTGCTTCAAGCCTTTCGGGCCGTGGTACACGGCGTACATACTGGCGATGTTAGCCAGCAGCACCTGGGCGGTGCAGATGTTGCTGGTGGCTTTCTCGCGGCGGATATGTTGCTCGCGGGTCTGCATGGCCAGGCGCAGGGCCGGCTTGCCGAAACGGTCCACCGAGACACCGACCAGACGGCCCGGCATGTCGCGCTTGAACGCATCCTTGGTGGAGAAGTAGGCCGCGTGCGGGCCACCGTAGCCCAGCGGCACGCCGAAGCGTTGGGCGCTACCAATGGCGACGTCGGCACCGAACTCACCCGGTGGAGTCAGCACGGTCAGGGCCAGCAGGTCAGCGGCGACCGCCACCAGCGCATTGGCGGCGTGGAAGCGTTCGGTCAGTTCGCGATAGTCGAACAGGTCACCGTTGCTCGCCGGGTATTGCAGCAGCGCGCCGAAGAATGCGCTGACATCCGTCAGTTCGCGCTCGTCGC
>NZ_JBIUVW010000093.1:0-2171 GCF_044743155.1 Pseudomonas sp. NPDC087697
GCCCCTCCCGACGGGAGCAGCCAGAAAATCGTGCAAACCCCATGGGTTGCGCCACCGCATCGGGTGGTTACAGCTCGTTATCGGCACCGACCCAGTCGGCTGCCAGTAACGGAAAAAGGCCGGTGGCAAGAGCCACCAGCCATCAGCCTTTCGCTTAACGCTCGGGCTGGAGACGCAAAGTCGATGCTTACTTCAGCTCGACTTTAGCGCCTGCTTCTTCCAGAGTTGCTTTGGCTTTGTCAGCTGCGTCTTTGGTAACAGCTTCCAGAACCATGCCAGGAGCGCCGTCAACTACAGCTTTGGCTTCTTTCAAGCCCAGGCCAGTCAGTTCACGTACAGCCTTGATCACGTTAACTTTCTTCTCGCCAGCTTCCAGCAGCATGACGTTGAATTCAGTTTGTTCTTCAACAACGGCAACAGCAGCAGCTGGACCGGCGGAAGCAGCAGCAGCAGAAACGCCAAAGGCTTCTTCCATTGCTTTGATCAGGTCAACAATTTCCAGAACGGTTTTCTGGCCGATTGCTTCGATGATTTGTGCGGTAGTCAGAGACATGACTATGAATTCCTGTATTGGGGTGACAGCCTACGCGGCCATCGAAATAAACAATAAACACTGAAAGGAGTCGCTCAGCCTTAGGCTGCGGCAGCTTCTTTCTGGTCGCGAAGGGCCGCCAGAGTACGAGCCAATTTGCTGGTAGCGCCTTGAATCACGCTCATCAGCTGAGAAATTGCTTCGTCACGGGTCGGCAGACTTGCCAGTACGTCGATCTGATTAGCTGCGAGGTACTTGCCCTCGAACGCAGCTGCCTTGATCTCGAACTTATCCTGACCTTTGGCGAATTCCTTGAACAAACGGGCGGCAGCGCCTGGATGTTCGTTGGAGAACGCGATCAAGGTCGGGCCGGTGAACACGTCGTTGAGAACACTGTATTCAGTGTCAGCAACAGCGCGCTTGAGCAGGGTGTTACGTACAACACGTACGTAAACGCCAGCTTCACGAGCCTCTTTACGGAGTCCGGTCATTGCGCCTACTGTCACACCGCGGGCATCAGCCACAACAGCAGACAGGGCAACTTTGGCAGCCTCGTTGACTTCAGCGACGATGGCCTTCTTGTCTTCGAGTTTAATTGCCACGGGTTTAACTCCTGCTTGTTACCGTTTCATCCAGCCGAGGCCGGATGTCGTTTTGGTGTCTGATTCGGTAAGGAACCGGGAGCACCATCTGCGTAGGCTTGAGGTTTAAGACTTGCGTCGCCTACGGTCTTGGATAGCCCCCGCCAGGCAGGGACCCCAATATTTCAATTGACGCGATCACTCGCGCCAATTTGTGTCTTATACGTCCAGCGAGCCTTGGTCGATGACCAGACCTGGGCCCATAGTGGTGCTCAGGGTAACGCGCTTGACGTAGATGCCTTTCGAAGAAGCTGGCTTGATACGCTTCAGATCAGCGATCAGGGCTTCAACGTTTTCCTTCAGCTTGACGGCGTCGAAACCGACCTTGCCAACGGAAGTGTGGATGATGCCGTTTTTGTCGGTGCGATAACGAACCTGACCAGCCTTGGCGTTTTTAACCGCGGTAGCTACGTCTGGAGTTACGGTGCCGACTTTAGGGTTAGGCATCAGACCACGTGGACCGAGGATCTGACCCAACTGACCTACAACGCGCATTGCATCCGGGGATGCGATAACTACGTCATAGTTCAGGTCGCCGCCTTTCATTTCGGCAGCCAGGTCGTCCATGCCTACGCGATCAGCGCCGGCGGCCAGAGCAGCTTCAGCTGCTGGGCCTTGGGTGAACACAGCAACACGAACGGTCTTGCCAGTGCCGTGTGGCAGCACGGTAGCGCTACGAACAACCTGGTCAGATTTACGCGGGTCAACACCCAAGTTTACAGCGATGTCTACCGACTCGCTGAACTTGACGGTCGACAGCTCGGTCAGCAGAGCAGCTGCGTCAACGAAGCTGTAGGCTTTGCCTGCTTCGATTTTGCCGGCGATAGCCTTTTGGCGCTTGGTCAGCTTAGCCATTACACACCCTCCACGTTAAGGCCCATGCTACGAGCAGAACCGGCGATAGTACGCACGGCTGCTTCCATATGAGGTGCAGTCAGATCCGCGTTTTTGGTTTTCGCGATTTCTTCCAGCTGAGCACGAGTTTCAGTTCCAACCTT
>NZ_JBIUVW010000094.1:0-1993 GCF_044743155.1 Pseudomonas sp. NPDC087697
GGCAAGGCAATGTCCGGGGCGTTTCTGGCCCACGGTTATCAGGCCAACCGGCTGATTGCCCTGCGTGACCCTGGGGTGATGGTTCACGCCATGGGTAAGGTGTCGGCGGCGCGGGTCACCCTGCGCAGCGTTGAAGAACTCGAAGCCCTGGCCGCCAGCGTGCCGCCGATGGCCTATGACATCGACAGCTATGCCAGCCTCGGCCTGCTCTGGGAAACCCTGACGGTGGAGCAGATCGAGCAGCCGACCGCGAGCGATCGGTCTCGGGTCAGCGACTGCTTGCTCCACGCCATCGGCGACGTCGCCGCCACCGGGGCTGATTTGAGCTCCCGTCTGGGCGCGACCAACCGTACCGCGTCGAGCAAGGTTCGCCAACTGTTGTGTGAGCAATGGTGAACGGGTTTCTGGCCCATGACCTGCTCTGGGGGCTGACCCCGGAGCAGTTGCCAGCGGACGCGCCGACGTGGGTGGTCGAGGTCATGAGCCAAGGTCAGCCG
The DNA here is from genome assembly GCF_044743155.1 of Pseudomonas sp. NPDC087697. NCBI lineage: Bacteria > Pseudomonadati > Pseudomonadota > Gammaproteobacteria > Pseudomonadales > Pseudomonadaceae > Pseudomonas > Pseudomonas sp. NPDC087697. The sequence goes on from NZ_JBIUVW010000094.1 coordinate 498, forward strand.
GTGGTGGTTCGACGTGCCTTGAGTGCCGCCGATCAGATTGCGGTGGGTGTGCGTGGAGCGTTGCGCGAGCAGCGTTATGCAACGCTGATGGCGGTCGAGGCGATCCAGCGCCGGGTACGGCCGGAAGACCTTTGCCATGTCGAGGGTGATCGTGATTTACCGGCCTTGCAGGCCTTGGCGCAACTGCGGCCGATGCTTGATGCCTGCGGTTGGGTCTGGGGCGTCAGTGGCAGCGCCGGGTTTGAGTTGGCCAGCGGCGTGACGGCATTGCATGAGCGCAGCGACCTCGACTTGATCTTGCGCACACCGCAACCCATGGGCCGAGCTCAGGCACAGGAGCTGCTGAAGAGGCTGGACGCCGTTGCGTGCCCGGTGGACATGCAATTGCAAACATCGATGGGCGCGGTTGCCTTGCGCGAATGGGCCGGTCCGGCAAAGCGGGTGTTGCTCAAAACCGCCCGTGAAGCACGGCTGGTGATCGACCCTTGGCATCCACAGGAGCAAACAGCGTGAGCAGCCTGTTGGTGTTCCCAGGCCAGGGTGCGCAGCAGCCGGGCATGCTCCATCGTTTGCCCGAGTCGATCGTGATCGAGGCCAGCGAGGTGCTTGGCGAGGATGTTCTGCAACTTGATTCTGCCCAGGCGCTGAAATCAACCCGAGCGGTTCAGCTGTGCCTGCTGATCGCGGGAACAGCTGCGGCGCGTATGTTGTTGCAGCAGGGAAGTACAGTGGATTACGTGGCCGGGCTGTCCATCGGCGCCTACCCGGCGGCGGTGGTGGCGGGTGCGTTGCGCTTCAGCGATGCGCTGCATCTGGTCAGTCTGCGCGGTGAGTTGATGCAGCAGGCCTATCCGCAGGGCTACGGCATGACCGCGATCATCGGTCTGGACCTGGCGACCGTGGAAGGCTTGCTGTCTCAGGTTCACAGCAGCGAGACGCCGGTTTACCTGGCCAACATCAATGCTGATAACCAGTTGGTGATCGCCGGCAGCTTTGCTGCGATGAACGCCGTCGCCGAGTTGGCCCGAGGGTGTGGCGCGGGGTTGGCCAAACGCCTGGCGGTCAGCGTGCCGTCCCATTGTCCGCTGCTCGATGCACCTGCGCAGGTGCTGGCCGAGGCGTTTGCCAAGGTGCCGTTGCAGTTACCGACAGTGGGTTATTTGAGTGGCAGTCGCGCCCGCCCGATCCGTTCGGTCGAGGCGTTGCGCGAGGACCTGGCATTCAACATGTGCCGGGTGGTGGACTGGCGCGGCACCGTGCAAAGCGCCTACGAGCGTGGCGTGCGGTTGCACATCGAATTGCCGCCGGGTGCGGTGCTCACAGGATTGGCGCGACGGGTGTTTGAACAAGGCACGGTCATCGCCTTCGAAGGCGCGCGCCTGGATACGTTGCAAGCGCTGTTGCGTGAGGAGGGAAGCCGCCAACCCTAGACACCGCTCAGGCTACGAAGGACAAAAACAATAACTTCGACGATGCACTTTGAGGACGACAACAAT
>NZ_JBIUVW010000095.1:0-1914 GCF_044743155.1 Pseudomonas sp. NPDC087697
TTGATCGAAGGCAAGTACTGGCCGCCGGTCGGCCGGGTCGACAACGTGTTTGGCGACCGCAACCTGATCTGCGCCTGCCCGTCGATCGAAAGCTATCAGGACGCCTAACAACAAGGCCTACCTCTGTAGGAGCTGCCGCAGGCTGCGATCTTTTGACTTTTTTAAAGCCAGGATCAACAGATCGCAGCCTGCGGCAGCTCCTACAGGTCAGCCCATTCGCTACCCAAGAACAACAGAGGATTGCACCATGTTCAGTAAGCACGACCAGATCAAAGGCTACGACGATGAACTGCTGGCGGCGATGAATGCCGAGGACGCACGTCAAGAGCACCACATCGAGCTGATCGCCTCGGAAAACTACACCAGCCAACGAGTGATGGAAGCGCAAGGCAGCGGCCTGACCAACAAGTACGCCGAAGGCTATCCGGGTAAGCGCTACTATGGCGGCTGCGAGCACGTCGACGTGGTCGAGCAGTTGGCCATCGACCGCGCCAAACAGCTGTTCGGCGCCGATTACGCCAACGTCCAGCCGCATTCCGGTAGTCAGGCCAACGCGGCGGTTTATCTGGCTCTATTGCAAGCCGGCGACACCGTGCTGGGCATGAGCCTGGCCCACGGCGGTCACCTGACCCACGGCGCCAAAGTCAGTTTTTCCGGCAAGCTGTATAACGCCGTGCAGTACGGCATCGACACTGCGAGCGGGCTGATCGATTACGACGAAGTCGAACGCCTGGCCGTTGAACACAAGCCGAAGATGATCATTGCCGGCTTCTCCGCCTACTCCAAAACCCTGGATTTCCCGCGCTTCCGTCAGATCGCTGACAAGGTCGGCGCCTATCTGTTTGTGGATATGGCCCACGTTGCCGGACTGGTGGCTGCCGGTCTGTACCCGAACCCGATTCCGTTCGCCGATGTCGTCACCACCACCACGCACAAAACCCTGCGCGGTCCACGCGGCGGCCTGATCCTGGCCAAGGCCAATCCGGACCTGGAGAAGAAACTCAACGCCGCGGTATTCCCCGGAGGTCAGGGCGGCCCGCTGATGCACGTGATCGCCGCCAAGGCCGTGTGCTTCAAGGAAGCGCTGGAGACGGGTTTCAAGGCCTATCAACAGCAAGTGATCGACAACGCCCAGGCGATGGCTGGAGTCTTTATCGAGCGTGGCTACGACGTGATTTCCGGCGGCACCGACAACCACCTGTTCCTGGTGAGCCTGATCCGTCAGGGCCTGACCGGCAAAGACGCCGACGCCACGCTGGGCCGTGCCGGGATCACCGTGAACAAAAACGCCGTGCCAAACGACCCGCAATCGCCGTTCGTGACCTCGGGTCTGCGCATCGGTACCCCAGCGATTACCAGCCGTGGTTTCAAGGTCGCCCAGAGCGTTGAGCTGGCGGGCTGGATCTGCGACATCCTCGATCACCTCGGCGATGCCGATGTCGAGGCGCATGTCGCCCGGCAGGCCGCTGCGATGTGCGCTGACTTCCCGGTCTATCGCGACTGATCCACAGGAGGGACTGGGCAACGCCTTGTCCCTCCTGCCAGCCTGACGACAAACCACAGGTTGGCCTGGGCCGAACCACCCGCTACAAGGAAAAAATACATGGTCACTGTTGTGGAATCGGCCGGTAAAACCCCGGTAAGAGTGGAAGTGGGCGTCAAGCTGCGCGGCGCCGAAAAGGTTGCGCGCATCCCGGTGAAAATCATTCCCAGCGATGAACTGCCACGCAAACCCGACTGGATTCGCGTACGCATCCCGGCGTCCCCGGAAGTCGACCGTATCAAGGCCCTGTTGCGCAAACACAAGCTGCACAGCGTTTGCGAAGAAGCCTCCTGCCCGAACCTGGGCGAGTGCTTCTCCGGTGGCACCGCGACCTTCATGATCATGGGTGACATCTGCACCCGTCGCTGCCC
>NZ_JBIUVW010000096.1:0-1682 GCF_044743155.1 Pseudomonas sp. NPDC087697
GGCCCAGAGTGTGTAAAAACGCTGGATGAGGCTTTCACCTTCAAATCCAGGGCCTTTCTCACGCTTTGGCGCCCACGCACGGTCAGGATGCCCTTGGCCCACCAACTTGGCGTTGCCGATGACTTGAAAGGCCTGAGCCGGCTCTAATGTCCTCCAGACCATGTCCAAAGTTGGCCAAATCTTAGGTTGCCAGAGCCTTAATCAAGCTCCCGACCCCCATGATTTTCATCACTCGTTTCAGGTTGTAGGCGAGCACATTCAAGCTCATTTCTGCGCTCACCCCGGGCAGCTTTCGGGTCAGGAAATGGGCCGCTCCCATCCAGTGCTTGAGCGTCCCGAAGGGATGCTCAACCGTTCGTTTGCGGATCCGCATCATTTCTGGCGCGTTGCTCAGTCGACTCTGCATTTTTTCCAGTACGGTTTCATGCTCCCAGCGCCGGACTCGCCGTTCCCTGCCCGGTGTGCACTTCAATTTCAGTGGACAGTGTTGGCAGTTGGAACTCCAGTAACGGTGTAACTTCAGGCCGTTATCAACGCTGGAAAAGCGCCAGATCAACGCCTGTCCAGCCGGACAACTGTATTCGTTTTTCGCCGCGTCATAGATGAAGACATCGTTATTGAAACGCCCGTTCGCCTTGGCTCCGGAGGTCATTGGCTTCGGCACATAGGCGGTGATGTTGGCGTTGTGACAGGCCAGGATTTCTTCGCTTTTGAAGTAGCCTCGGTCAGCCACTACCGACAGCGTTTCCAAGCCCATGGCCTCGCGGGCCTGCTTGCCCATCGAGCTGAGTTGATCGCGGTCGGAGCCGGTATTGGTGACCTCGTGCGCAACGATCAAATGGTGCTGGGTATCGACTGCTGTCTGCACGTTGTAGCCGACGATTCCAGTGCCACGCGTCATCATGGAGCGGGCGTCCGGATCGGTCAGTGAAACCTGTTTGTCCGGCGAGTCGTTGAGCCGAACTTCGATCGCCTGAAGCTCTTTCATTTGAGCCTTCAGCTTGACGATTTTTTCTTCCAGTCGCGCAGCCTTGGGCTGTGCGGTCGAGGGTTCTTGCTGATCGGCTTCGTCGAGCGCAGTCAGATACCGGTTGATGCTCGATTCAATTTCTTCCATTCGCCGTTGCAACTTGGCGCTGGTGAAATTGCGGTCGCGGTTGTTGACGGCCTTGAACTTGCTGCCGTCGATGGCGACTAGGTTTTCTTCGAATAACCCCAGCTGCTGACACAGCACGACGAACTGCCGGCAGACACCGCGGATGGCTTTGCTGTTGTCTTTTCGGAAGTTGGCAATGGTCTTGAAATCGGGCATCAAGCGGCCGGTTAGCCACATCAGCTCGACGTTGCGCTGGGCTTCTCGCTCCAGCCGTCGACTCGACTGAATCCGGTTGAGATAGCCATAGATGTAGATCTTCAGCAGGATCGCGGGATGATAAGCAGGCCGGCCAGTATCGGCCGGTATGACGCCTTCAAAACCCAGCTTGACCAGGTCGAGTTCGTCGACAAAGACGTCAACTACGCGCACCGGATTGGTAACGCTGACGTAGTCATCGAGGCTTTCGGGAAGCAAGGTGCTTTGACCTCGATGTTCACCTTGAATAAAGCGCTTCATGGGCGATCCCTGCGATGAAATCCTCAGAAATCATAGCAAGGGTTCGCAAAGGCGTTTTTACACACTCTGG
>NZ_JBIUVW010000097.1:0-1325 GCF_044743155.1 Pseudomonas sp. NPDC087697
CTATGGCTCTGCGTTTGGCTGGCGAACTGATGGACGCTGCCGAAGGTAAAGGTGCTGCAGTTAAGAAGCGTGAAGACGTGCACCGTATGGCTGAAGCCAACAAGGCTTTCTCGCACTACCGCTTCTAATTTTAGCGTCACTAATTTTGCGAGGGCTTTATGGCTCGTACAACACCGATTAACCGCTACCGTAACATTGGTATCGTTGCTCACGTGGATGCTGGTAAAACCACCACCACCGAGCGCGTCCTTTTTTACACTGGCAAAAGTCACAAAATGGGCGAGGTGCATGACGGCGCCGCGACCACAGACTGGATGGTGCAGGAGCAGGAGCGTGGTATTACCATTACTTCTGCTGCTATTACCGCTTTCTGGCAGGGTTCCGAGAAGCAGCACAAAGATCAATACCGTTTCAACGTCATCGACACCCCGGGCCACGTAGACTTCACCATTGAAGTTGAGCGTTCCCTGCGTGTTCTCGACGGCGCGGTCGTTGTGTTCTGCGGTACCTCGGGTGTTGAGCCTCAGTCGGAAACCGTATGGCGTCAAGCCAACAAGTACGGCGTTCCACGTCTTGTTTACGTAAACAAGATGGACCGTGCTGGTGCAAACTTCCTGCGCGTGATCGGTCAGATCAAGCAGCGTCTGGGTCATACCCCGGTGCCAATCCAGTTGGCTATCGGTTCCGAAGACAACTTCCAGGGTCAGATTGATCTGATGTCCATGGAAGCTGTTTACTGGAATGACGCTGACAAAGGCATGGTTCCTCGTCGCGAGCCTATCCCTGCTGAATTGCAGGAATTGGCCAACGAGTGGCGCGGCAACATGATTGAAGCTGCGGCTGAAGCCAGCGAAGAGCTGATGAACAAGTACCTCGAAGGTGAAGAGCTCACCAACGCGGAAATCAAGGCCGCTCTGCGTCAGCGTACTATCGCTGGTGAGATCGTTCTGGCTGTTTGCGGTTCTTCCTTCAAGAACAAGGGTGTTCCCCTGGTTCTCGACGCCGTTATCGACTACCTGCCTGCTCCTACCGACATTCCTGCCATCAAGGGTACTGACCCGGATGACGAGACCAAGGAAATGGAGCGTCACGCAGACGACAGCGAGCCGTTCTCGGCTCTGGCGTTCAAGATCGCTACCGACCCATTCGTGGGTACCTTGACCTTTGTTCGGGTTTACTCGGGCGTGTTGGCCTCCGGCGACGGCGTGATCAACTCGGTTAAAGGCAAGAAAGAGCGCGTGGGTCGTATGGTGCAAATGCACGCAAACGCCCGTGAAGAAATCAAGGAAGTGCGCGCTGGCGACATCGCGGCCTTGATCGGCATG
>NZ_JBIUVW010000098.1:0-1284 GCF_044743155.1 Pseudomonas sp. NPDC087697
CGGTTTAACGGTTCAAATATTCAGAGGATCCAGCTATGAGTAGCGGACGTATCGTTCAAATCATCGGCGCCGTTATCGACGTGGAATTTCCACGCGACAGCGTACCGAGCATCTACAACGCGCTGAAAGTTGTAAGCGCGGCTGAAACCACCCTGGAAGTTCAGCAGCAGCTGGGCGACGGCGTGGTTCGTACCATTGCGATGGGTTCCACCGAGGGCTTGAAGCGCGGTCTGGAAGTCACTGACTCTGGCGCAGCCATCTCCGTACCGGTCGGTAAAGCGACCCTGGGCCGGATCATGGACGTACTGGGCAACCCGATCGACGAAGCTGGTCCGATCGACACCGAAGAACGTTGGGGCATTCACCGTCCAGCGCCAACCTTCGCTGAACAGGCTGGCGGCAACGATCTGCTGGAAACCGGCATCAAGGTTATCGACCTGGTTTGCCCGTTTGCCAAGGGTGGTAAAGTCGGTCTGTTCGGTGGTGCCGGTGTAGGCAAAACCGTAAACATGATGGAACTGATCCGTAACATCGCCATCGAGCACAGCGGTTATTCCGTGTTCGCCGGTGTGGGTGAGCGTACCCGTGAGGGTAACGACTTCTACCACGAGATGAAGGATTCCAACGTTCTGGACAAAGTGGCACTGGTTTACGGTCAGATGAACGAGCCGCCGGGAAACCGTCTGCGCGTAGCACTGACTGGCCTGACCATGGCCGAGAAGTTCCGTGACGAAGGTAACGACGTACTGCTGTTCGTCGACAACATCTATCGTTACACCCTGGCCGGTACTGAAGTATCCGCACTGCTGGGCCGTATGCCTTCGGCAGTAGGTTACCAGCCGACCCTGGCTGAAGAGATGGGTACTCTGCAAGAGCGCATCACTTCCACCAAAAACGGTTCGATCACGTCGATCCAAGCGGTATACGTACCTGCGGATGACTTGACTGACCCGTCGCCAGCGACCACCTTCGCCCACCTGGACGCCACCGTCGTTCTGTCCCGTGACATCGCTTCCTTGGGTATCTACCCAGCGGTAGACCCACTGGACTCGACTTCGCGCCAGCTGGACCCGATGGTTATCGGCCAGGACCACTACGACACCGCTCGCGGCGTTCAGTATGTTCTGCAGCGTTACAAAGAACTGAAGGACATCATTGCGATCCTGGGTATGGACGAGCTGTCGGAAGCCGACAAGCAGTTGGTAAACCGTGCTCGTAAGATCCAGCGTTTCTTGTCGCAGAAGTACTACGATCCAGAAGTCTTAACCGGAGCTTCTGGTAAAT
>NZ_JBIUVW010000099.1:0-1237 GCF_044743155.1 Pseudomonas sp. NPDC087697
GTAGATACCGTCTTGAGCCTCACCGGGCAAGCGCAAGTTTCGGGTCAAAGGGTTGACCCGACTTGAGCACGCCGTAAACGAAGTGCAACAGCTTACGCATGGCGGCACAGATGATCTGCTTGGGGGCCTTTCCGTTAGCCTTCAGGCGATCTTTCATGGCAATGATCGCCTCGTTATGCCGCAACGCTACCAGGCCTGGCATGTAGAGGCCTGCGCGCAAGCGCACTGAGCCGATCTTCGAGATCAGGGTGCGCCCCTTGAGGGTTCCCGAGTCCTGGAGCTTCGGGTTCAGCCCGGCAGCAGCGACAAGTTTACGAGGGTTGTCGTACTTGCGCAGGTCGCCCAGCTCAGCCAACAGCCGCTCAAGCGTTCTCTCGCCGATACCGTCGATGGTCACGATCAAGTCACGCATTTGGCGCATGTCCGGGTCGTCATCAATGTGTTTTTTGATCGCCTTGTGGGTTTCAGCAATCTCTTTTTCGATGTGGCGCAGCACCGATTGGATCGAGTCTTTGACGCTTTCGTCGGATACATCCAGACGATTGAGCTCCATTTGCTGCATTTCCTGCAGGTCATCCAAACGACGAACCAGGGCTTTCAACTGACGAAACTTCAGAGGCTCCGGTGCCCAGGGCTGCAGCTTTTCATGTTTTTCTTTGGCGAAGTCGGCAATCAGCTTGGCGTCGCTTTTATCGGTTTTGACTCGACGCAATTCGCTTTTTGCGTACGAGTTGGTCGTGGCCGGATTCACCACGCAGACCCGATAACCCTTGTTGTAGACGAACTCGGCAAGCTCCAGGTGATAGACGCTGGTGGCTTCCATCACGATCAGGGCAGAAGGCTCGACCTGCTTCAGCAGCCAAGCCTCAAACTCTTTGAAGCCCTTGGAGTCGTTAGCCAGTTTGGCTTTGGTTTTGTGCTTGCCGTTTGGCAGATGAGTAGCAATATCAAAGGTGTTTTTAGCGACATCGACGCCGACGAAACTGGACATGACCGTCTCCCCAATTAGATCCATGCGATCATCACTGCACTCTGTCCAACCTTGCAAATGCGGGCTCTCGCCAGAGACGGGCCCAAGATACCGTTCGAACTATACGAGTGAGTGTGGAGGGTTGGAGCACGATCTACGTTGCAGGCAAAAAGCCTAAGGAGCTGCGCGGCTTCCAGGTCCCTCCCTCGATGATCAGTCGAGAACTATCGCTCCTGACGGAGCGATAGTCGAGATACAAGGAGCTGC
>NZ_JBIUVW010000100.1:0-1223 GCF_044743155.1 Pseudomonas sp. NPDC087697
TGTTGTGGTCGAATATTTTTGGACCATGATGTAGGAGCGTCGATTTAAGGAAGCATCATGGGATATCGGGTTGTTACGTCTGAGGAAAAAGCGGAAGCCATTCGCTTGGTTGTGGAGATGAATTACTCCATACCTAAAGCCTGTGAGGCCACAGGTGTGGGCCCTACAGCCCTGCGTCGCTGGGTTTTACACTGGCGTCGGGAGCAGGCGGGAATATCGCAGCCGCCGCGGCTGCAGGATCAGGAACTGATCGAGTCGCTACAGGCGAAGTTGGCGCTGCTTGAAGCCGAGAACCAAGTGTTAAAAAAGCAATTGCCCTCTCATCTGAAGGTTCTGTTCGGTCGAACCAAGTGATTGATGGCATTAGAGGGGCGATGTCGATTCGGCGTATGTGTTCAGTGTTCGGCTTGGCCCGCAGCAGCTATTACGCGAAGCGCAAACCCAAACCGCGACGACCCGCTCAGCAATTCCTGGAGCGCAAACTTCGAGCGTTGCATAAGGAGCATCGCGAAGCATTGGGTACTCGCGGATTATCCAAAGAGTTAAGAAAAGAAGGCATTTTCATCGGGCGCCATCGAATGCGCACCTTGATCAAAACCTTTGGTCTGCAACGGCGCAGACCGCGTTACGCCCACTATCGACGCGCCACCAAGCCGGCGGTCGTTGCGCCGAATATTCTTGATCGTCGCTTCAATCCAACCCGGCCAGATACGCTGTGGGTGGGCGATATCACCTACATCAGAGTGGGAAATAGCTGGCTGTATCTGGCGGTGGTGATGGATCTGTTTTCACGCAGGATTGTGGGATGGGCGTGTTCAAGAACCGCTGATACCGAGCTCTCTATCAGGGCGCTAAGGCTGGCAGTAGCGCTACGTCGCCCGATGCCTGAGCTGTTGTTTCACTCCGACCAGGGTTGTCAGTACACCGCCGATCGGTTTGTTGCATGCCTGGCGGAAAGCCGAATCGTCCAGAGCATGAGCCGCCGGGGAAACTGTTGGGACAACGCAGTAGTCGAGCGCTATTTCAGAACGTTGAAGCACGACTGGATGCCGGAAAACGGCTACCAGAATCATTTCGAAGCGGAGAAGGATGTGATGGGTTTCATCTCGCATTACAACCATCGCCGTTGCCACTCCGCCTCGAACCACCTGCCGCCTGCGCTGTTTGAGCAGCAAGCGGCCTAATGCTCCTACAGAGCGGTTCAAAAAAACTGAACCACAACA
>NZ_JBIUVW010000101.1:0-1205 GCF_044743155.1 Pseudomonas sp. NPDC087697
AGCTCGTTGACGGTGTCTTCGTCAAAGCCATCGATGTTGAGCATTTCTTCCAACGGTACGTAGGCAATCTCTTCCAGGCTGGTAAAGCCTTCATCAACCAGCACCTGTGCCAGATCTTCGTCGACTTCCAGCTCGTCGATGAAGTTGCGCAGGATGTCGCCGGTTTCTGCTTGCTGCTTAGCCTGGATGTCCGATTCGGTCATCACGTTCAGGGTCCAGCCAGTCAACTGGCTAGCCAGACGCACGTTCTGACCACCGCGACCGATGGCCTGAGCCAGATTGTCTGCGCCAACGGCGATGTCCATTGCATGGGCATCTTCGTCAACGATAATTGCCGCAACCTCAGCCGGGGACATGGCGTTGATCACGAACTGCGCCGGATTGTCATCCCACAGGACGATATCCACACGCTCACCACCCAATTCGCCCGACACTGCCTGGACGCGCGAACCGCGCATACCAATGCAAGCGCCTTGCGGGTCGATGCGTTTGTCTTTGGAGCGGACCGCGATCTTGGCGCGCGAACCCGGGTCACGGGAAGCAGCCATTACTTCGATCAGGCCTTCAGCGATTTCCGGCACTTCGATGCGGAACAACTCGATCAGCATTTCCGGCGCTGTACGCGACAGAATCAGCTGCGGGCCGCGGTTCTCGGTGCGAATTTCCTTGAGCAGTGCACGCAGGCGCACACCCACCCGGAAAGTTTCGCGAGAAATGATGTCTTCACGAGCCAGCAGCGCTTCAGCGTTGTTACCCAGATCAACGATCACGTTGTCACGGGTTACTTTCTTCACGGTGCCGGAGATGATTTCTCCCAGACGCTCGCGATAAGCATCAACGACTTGAGCACGCTCGGCTTCGCGGACTTTCTGCACGATAACTTGCTTGGCAGTCTGCGCAGCGATGCGGCCGAATTCGATGGACTCGATTTTTTCTTCGACAACATCACCGACCTTCGCGCCAGGATGCGTTTCCTGAACCTTGCTCGGCCAGGTTTCGACAGCCGGATCATCCAGGTCTGCTTCTTCGACTACCGTCCAGCGACGGAAAGTTTCATAAGCACCGGTGTGGCGATTGATTTCCACACGCAGATCAACTTCGTCTTCAAAACGCTTTTTGGTTGCAGTGGCCAGAGCCAGCTCCAGCGCTTCAAAAATTACGTTTGCCGGTACGCCCTTTTCATTGGATACCGACTCAACAACCAG
>NZ_JBIUVW010000102.1:0-1205 GCF_044743155.1 Pseudomonas sp. NPDC087697
CACCTTGAATAAAGCGCTTCATGGGCGATCCCTGCGATGAAATCCTCAGAAATCATAGCAAGGGTTCGCAAAGGCGTTTTTACACACTCTGGGCCCAGACCGAACGCAGCCTCGCAGGCTCGGCAGCTGCTACGGGGCATAAAAAAAGGCCACCCGAAGGCAGCCTTTAAAAACTAGAGAGGTTTTTGCTTACACGGCCGCAACTGGACGCATGTAAGAGATCGGTGCAGTGCTGGCGTCTTCAAAGGTCACGACTTCCCAAGCATCTGTCTGCTCAATCAATTTGCGCAGAAGCTGGTTGTTCAGTGCATGGCCCGACTTGAAGCCTTTGAACTCACCAATCAGGCTATTGCCCAGCAGGTAGAGGTCACCAATTGCATCGAGGATCTTGTGCTTCACGAACTCGTCTTCGTAGCGAAGGCCGTCTTCGTTCAGTACACCATCCGCGTCGACCACGATGGCGTTTTCAACGCTACCGCCGAGTGCGAGGTTGTGCTTGCGCAGGTACTCGATATCACTCATGAAACCAAAGGTCCGGGCGCGGCTGACTTCTTTTACGAACGAAGTGCTGGAAAAATCCACGCTGGCACTTTGAATGCGGTCACGGAACACCGGGTGATCGAAATCGATCTCGAAGCTCACTTTGAAGCCTTCGAAAGGGACGAAAGTGGCGCGCTTGTCGCCGTCTTCCACTGTCACTTCACGCAGGATCCGGATGAACTTCTTGGCTGCGTCCTGTTCTTCCAGGCCAGCCGATTGAATCAGGAATACGAAGGGTCCAGCGCTACCATCCATGATCGGGACTTCGGACGCGGAGAGCTCGACGGAGGCGGTATCGATGCCCAGGCCAGCCATGGCCGAGAGCAAGTGCTCCACCGTGTCCACTTTGACGTCACCGTTGACCAGCGTCGTCGACATAGTGGTTTCACCAACGTTTTCCGCGCGAGCAGGAATCTGCACCACAGGGTCCAGGTCGGCACGACAAAACACGATGCCGGTGTCTACAGGTGCGGGCTTGAGGGTCAGGTATACCTTCTCCCCGGAGTGCAGGCCTACACCTGTGGCACGGATAATATTTTTCAGGGTGCGTTGTTTAATCATGGCTTGGGCCGCTTCAGCGCAAATTGCGAACTGGAATCAACAAAGCCTGGCGATACGAGCAGACCAGACCATTGCTGAACACCAAACACCTTCATAGCCCTGAT
>NZ_JBIUVW010000103.1:0-447 GCF_044743155.1 Pseudomonas sp. NPDC087697
TCATTTGCGCCTGCCATGTAACACCTATCAGGTTAGCAAGCGGGAGCCTCTCGGCCCCCGCTGCGGCTTACCAGGTTTGGGTGGCTTTGAACTTCTCGATACCGGCTTTCAGGCCAGCGTCGATTTCGTCATTAAAGTCACCCTTCACGTTGATCTTCGCCATCAATTCGGCGTGATCGCGGTTGAAGTAAGCAATCATGGCCTGCTCGAAGCTACCGATTTTTGGAATCTCGATGTCTACCAGGAAGCCACGTTCAGCGGCATACAGGGACAACGACATGTCGGCAATGGACATCGGCGCATATTGCTTCTGCTTCATCAGCTCGGTAACGCGCTGACCGTGCTCAAGCTGCTTGCGAGTGGCTTCGTCCAGGTCAGAAGCGAACTGGGCGAATGCCGCCAGTTCACGGTACTGAGCCAGAGCGGTACGGATACCACCGGAAAGCT
>NZ_JBIUVW010000103.1:457-1110 GCF_044743155.1 Pseudomonas sp. NPDC087697
AAACACCGGCGTTCACTGCAGGACGGATCCCGGAGTTGAACATGGCGGATTCCAGGAAGATCTGACCGTCGGTGATGGAAATCACGTTGGTCGGAACGAACGCGGAAACGTCGCCAGCCTGAGTTTCAATGATTGGCAGAGCGGTCAAGGAACCGGTCTTGCCAGTCACGGCACCGTTAGTAAACTTCTCTACGTACTCTTCCGAAACGCGGGATGCGCGCTCCAGCAGACGGGAGTGGAGATAGAACACGTCGCCTGGGTAGGCTTCACGGCCTGGTGGACGGCGCAGCAGCAGGGAAATCTGGCGGTAAGCCACTGCTTGCTTGGACAGATCGTCGTAAACGATCAGCGCGTCTTCACCGCGGTCGCGGAAATATTCGCCCATGGTGCAACCGGAGTACGGTGCCAGGAATTGCAGTGCAGCCGATTCCGAAGCACTGGCAGCTACGACGATGGTGTTAGCCAAGGCGCCGTTTTCTTCCAGCTTGCGAACCACGTTGGCGATGGTCGATTGTTTCTGACCGATAGCTACGTAGACGCAGAAGATGCCGCTGTTTTTCTGGTTGATGATCGCGTCGATCGCCAGAGCGGTTTTACCGATCTGACGGTCACCGATGATAAGCTCACGCTGGCCACCGCCGACAGGGATAATT